>CANJKV010000336.1 GCA_947474855.1 Aurantimonadaceae bacterium
ACCAAGCGACCGCACTCCTCACTGGATTACCGTCCACCCGCTCCTGCCGCCGTGCCGTGGCCGCAAGCACCACGCCGACCCGCTTCGCCGGCCACCTCAACCGTCGCCGACAAGCCCACCATGCATTGGATTCGAACCGGGCCACCTAACAGGGGCAGGTCAGATCCTCAAGGAAGCTGCGTCGGGAAACTGGTAAGCCCCGCCCGGCGTCGCCAATGCATCGAACACGTCATGAAGAAGCATGGCGTACCCGCCTCCGCCAAGAGCGCGAACAGGGCCGCCTTGTTGGCGTCGCGCAGGCTGGCATGCAACGCATCGTGAGCCGACTGGATGGCGTCGGAGCTGGCGCGCTGCAAAGCGTCGCTCGCGACATAGGCGGCGTAGAACTTGGACATCGGGCGGCGTAGAACTTGGACATCGGGCGGCGTAGAACTTGGACATCGGGGATCTCCGGGAGAGCGGATGGAGCGAACCGCGCGGCGCTCTCTCTCTGGACCGCATCGGCTCGCCCGGTTCCGGCCCGCCTTTCGCTCTTGACCGATCACGCCGCAGCGAGCACCTCCGCGTTGATGTGGACCATTTGATGGTCTAAGTTCCACCGTGGTGCACCCGCCGCATGGAAAGGATCGGCCGTGGAGGTTTCCGTCACAGACGCAAAGGCGCAGCTCACCGAACTCGTGCGGCGCGCCGAGGAAGGCGACGACGTCGTGCTGACGCGGCACGGCCGTGCGGCGGTGCGGCTCGTGCCGGTCGAGCGGGTCGTGTCGTCCGACAGGCGCCGTGCCCTGATGGAGGATCTGCGCCGGATCGGGGCGGCGAAGGCGTCGCCGGGCGCGAGCGCCGGGCGCAGTCAGGACGAGCTTTACGGTGAGGACGGACTCCCGCGATGATCGTGGTGGACACGTCGGCGCTGATGGCGATCCTGCTCGGGGAACCGGAAGCTGAAACTTGCATGGCCGTCCTGGAGAAGACTCGGTCGCTGACGATCTCGACGGCAACAGTCGCCGAGGCGCTGATCGTGGCGGATCGTCGTGGCGTGGGTGCCGAGATGCGCCGTCTCCTCGACGGGCTCGGCTTCGAGTTCGAGGCGCCCTCGCGGCACGAAGCGCAGCGGGTGGCCGAGGCCTATGCCCGTTGGGGCAAGGGCGTCCATCCGGCGGGGCTGAACTTCGGCGACTGTTTCGCCTATTCGCTGGCGATGGGATTCGACGTGCCGCTCCTCTATGTCGGCGACGATTTCGCCCGGACCGACGTGCGATCGGCGCTCGAGGCGAGCGCGTAGCGCGCGGATCACGCTCGCGCTTTCACCCCGCGCCACCACGCGATGCGCTCCTCGCGGTTGGCGTTGGCGAGCTGCAGCAAGAGGTCGCCATGGCAGGCCTGCGGCGCGCAGAAGCAGACGAGATCGCGCCCGCGCAACTCGTCGAGGGCGCGCAGGAGATCGTGCCGGTCGGCGAGATCGCGCTCGTGCTTCGCGATGACCGCCGCCCTGTCGCCATCGCGGCCGATGACGAAGCGATTGCCCCATTTCGAGCCCCGGCCGATGTAGCTCGCGCATGCCGGCACGCCATGCACATGCTTGTTCAGAACCCTGCACATCGTCCGATCTTCGCTTCCCTTCGCGGGGTCGCAGCGGGACGGGCTGAAGGGGCACGGATCACAAGGAGCCGTGAGGCGACGCGGGAACGGCTCGTCCGTTGACGGGCTCTTTCGGCGAGCGCTTGCCGGCGATGCCGAGCAGTTCTCGCACCTTCCGCCGGATCGGAACGATCTTGTAGTCGCCGGTGCATTGGCGGCGGATCATGCCGACACCGACGCGTTCGGTCGCGACGATGCGGGTGCCGACGATCGTGGGATCGCCGTTCTCGTCCTCGTCGTAGACCGGCAGTTCGGTTCCGGCCGGCGTAACCGTGCGGATGAAGGCCGGGATCGACGCCCAGCGCTCGCCGCGGGCACCGGTGACGAGATCGTCGCGAATGTTGCCGGCAGAGACGACATGGACCGGGAACGGCAGGACATTGCCGGAACGCAGCCAATCCAGATACTCGTAGACGGCGCGCGGCTCCCAGCCGGTGTCGGCGAAGACCGCGCAGTCGGGTATTGGCCCGATCTCGCCATGTGCGGCCATGAGAGCGAGCGTGGTGGATTGAACGCCGGCGCCAAGCGAGAGGACACGCAGGCGAAGGCCGCCTTCGCCGGAACGCGTTGCAAAGGATTGGGCCGCACCGATGCTGGCCGAAGATGGAAGAACGAACATCGCGGATCTCCGCGACGGGCGCTGGAGGCCTTTCCTCCAGCTCGTCACCCGCCGCGGCGAATCCGCGGTCCTCTACCTCTCGCGGTGGGGCGCTCACCTTCCTCGACCGAGAGGCGCCGACTGGGCGCGGATCGGCTGCCCGCTGACGTGACCCCCGTTTTTCATCCAGCGGGAGCGAGAGTCCCGTCGTGATCTGAGCCATCGTCGATGGCGGTTGCAAGAGGCCGAAGCGCGGAGCCGTCGATGAGCGCAGCGTTTCGGCTGGTGGTGTCCGTGATGGCGCGTGCGTAGTCCCGAGGCGTCATCCAGCCGAGCTTGGAATGGGGTCGCTCCTCGTTGTAGTCGCGTCGCCAGGCTTTCAGGACGGCCCGAGCATGCGGCAGGGATCGGAACAGGGTCTCGTTCAGAAGCTCGTCGCGCAGACGGCCGTTGAAGCTCTCGATGAAGCCGTTTTGCTGCGGCTTGCCGGGCGCGATGTAGTGCCAGCCGATGCAGGTCTCGTCCGCCCAGGTAAGGATCGCGTTGGAAGTGAACTCCGTGCCGTTGTCGCTGACGATCG
Source organism: Aurantimonadaceae bacterium (assembly GCA_947474855.1). Classification (GTDB taxonomy): domain Bacteria; phylum Pseudomonadota; class Alphaproteobacteria; order Rhizobiales; family Rhizobiaceae; genus Antarcticirhabdus. The sequence continues at coordinate 2,817 of CANJKV010000336.1, forward strand.
TCGTTGGGCGCCCGCGATGACGCACGATGGCGTCGAGTTCGCGAGCAACCCGCAGACCTGACAGCGAGGTGTCAGCGGCCAGCACCAGACACTCGCGGGTGCCGTGCGCCATGCGGCGGCCGAACGGCGCATCGTCCTGGCACACAAGCCGGTACAGCCGGAAACGATCAGAGCGTTCCTCGTCCAAGCGGGAGGCGCGCCGTGACGTCCGGTACGGTGTCGCTGCTCGTCGCCGACGATCACCCTCTGATCCGCGACGGCCTGACCGCGGGCTTCCGAACCATGGAGCCCGGCTGGTCGGTTCTCACCGCGGCGACGGCGGCCGGACCCCCGGGCGTCCTGGACAAGATGGAAACACCGATCGATCTCGTTCTTCTGGATATCGACATGCCGGGCTGGTCGGTTCTTGGCGGGCTCTTCGACATTCTCGCGAGGGGCGGATCGACCAAGGTGGCGATCCTTTCGGCCGCCCTCGATCCCACGCTGGTCGGCCGGGCCCCGACGCTCGGCGCGCGGCTACCTGCCGAAATCCCTCGAGCTCGCCGATGTCGCAGAAGCCGTCCGATCCATTCTCGGCGGCAGCCTCTACGTTCCTGCCGCCTTTCGCGGCTCGCCCCTTCCGATCGAACCGGAGGCCCTGCGTCTTGCGAGCCTGTCCCCGCAGCAGCACCGGATCTCGCGGATGATCGTCCCCGGCGCCCTCAACAAGCAGATCGCCGTCGCCCTTGAGATCAGCGAGCAGACCGTGAGGGACCACGTCTCCCAGATCCTGCGCAAGCTCGGCGCCACGACCCGCATCCAGGCCGCCGTCATCGCCGAGCGATTGGCCATGGGGAGCATTGGCTCAGGCGGATCGAACGGGTAGCGGGCACCTCAAGCTTGGTTGGGCCGTCGCAACGGAATTGGACGGAACGCGCGCCGGACCTCGACCATCAGCGCCGCGAGCGAGCCCGGGCCGGCAGCTTGCCGGGATCGGTCCGCCGCGCAGCATGGGCATGGTAGGCCGACGGGGGCGATCGGCAAAGCCTTCCGGGGGCTCGAACCCCGTAGGCCGGCGCGTGTGACGATCGACACGCCGCCCGAGCCGCGCGGAAAAGGCCCAGAGGCAACGAGCATCCGCCGGCCTGAGGGATCGGGATATCGGGCCGCCTCTGCGGACCCGCAGGCGACACTGCACAGTGTCGCCCTGCCTCGAAGCCATCGCGCCCGGCGTGCCCTCGAAGAAGCCGAACGACGAGGCGACGCGGTCGTTCGGACGGTTACCGCTTTCGTGCCTGCCGCGCGGCGTAGCGTTCGTCGCGCTTCGCCTTGCGCGCGGCCTCATCTTCGACGGCCTGCGCGATCAGCTTGTCCGTCGCGGACTTCTTCGCATTCTCCGCGGCCTCGTCCTCGGCGGCCTTCTGGGCGATCAGGGCGGCTTCCCGCTCAGCCTTCCTGGCCTGCGCCTCCGCGCGTTTGGCGGCCTCGCGCTCCGCCCGGGCGGCCGCCACGGCGGCATGCTCGCTGCGGCGCGCCTCGACTGCGGGATCACTCTGACGAGCCTTCGCCTTCTCCAACAGCGCCGCCTTAGCGTTCTTCGCAACTTCGCGCCGCTCGGCGAAATCGTCGTTCCTGTGCTTCAAAACTGGTCCTCATGATAGCAGTCAACGGGCCTCGAAGGTGCCGCCAGTGACCTGGCGGCAGCTGCCTCAGCAGCGAGATAGCCCAAACACCTAATTCGCGTCATCCGCTTTGTCGGCAGGCGCGTCCCTGTCCTTCTTGGCGGCCTTGGCCTCGGCCTTGGCGTCCTTCTTCGCGGCCTTGGCCTTGTCGCGTTCCTGACGCTCGAAGTTGTAGTTCGGCTTTTTTGGCATCTGGCCTCCTCATGGCGACAATGGTGCGGAACAC
>CANJKV010000337.1 GCA_947474855.1 Aurantimonadaceae bacterium
CGCTCGGGGATGGCGAGCTGGTTGCAGTACTCGTAGACTTCCTTGACGGCGTTGATGTCCGACACGTCGAGGCCCGGATCGACGCCTTGCGTGAACATGTTCAGCGCCAGCGTCACGAGATCGACGTTGCCGGTGCGCTCGCCGTTGCCGAACAGCGTGCCCTCGACGCGGTCCGCGCCCGCCAGGAGCCCGAGCTCGGTCGCGGCGATCGCCGTGCCGCGGTCGTTGTGCGGATGCAGCGAAACGATGATGGCTTCGCGATTGTCGAGGTTGCGGCACATCCACTCGATCTGGTCGGCGTGGATGTTGGGCGTCGACATCTCGACGGTTGCCGGCAGGTTCAGGATCAGCCGGTTCTCGCGGGTCGGACGGATGATCTCGGCCACCGCGTTGCAGATCTCCGCGGCGAATTCGAGCTCCGTTCCGGTGAAGCTTTCCGGCGAGTATTCGAAGCGGTAGTCGCCGCCGACCTTGGCCGCCATGTCGGCGATCATCTTGGCGGCATCGACGGCGATCTGCTTGATGCCGGCCCGGTCCTTGTTGAACACGACGCGGCGCTGCAATTCGCTCGTGGAGTTGTAGAAGTGGACGATCGGGCGCTTGGCACCTTCCAGGCTCTCGAAGGTGCGGGTGATCAGCTCCGGCCGGCACTGGACCAGCACCTGGAGCGACACGTCGTCGGCGATCTCGCCCTTCTCGACGCACCAGCGGGTGAAGTCGAAATCGGTCTGCGAGGCCGAGGGAAAGCCGATCTCGATCTCCTTGAAGTTCATGGCCTTCAAGAGACGGAAGAAGCGCTCCTTGCGGTCCTGACCCATCGGGTCGACGAGCGCCTGGTTGCCGTCGCGCAGGTCGACGGAGCACCAGATCGGCGGCGTCTCGATGCGTTTTGACGGCCAAGTGCGGTCGGGCAGGTCGACGGCGGGATAGGGCTGGTACTTGCGCGGAGCAGAGGGCATGCCGCCTGTGGCGGGAGCCTGGTCGGCGGAGGAAGATACGGGCTGGCGGATCGCGGACATGGGTTCTGAAGAGCGCCTTCGTCGCTTGAACTGTTCAGCGGATGCCGTGCTGCGCCGAAGCCTCGGGCGGCTCGATGCGGGCGGTCATCCGGCAAATCGGATCGGATGTAAAGCGGAAGGGGCAGCGGCGATCGGCGAACCTCAGCAGGCTCTGGAACGGGCGCCGGCTTCGACCGCCGGACGCCCCTTTTCGATCAACGGGTCCGACGGTCGCGTCTAAGAAGAAGCGGAAGGGGGCGAAGCCGCGACGCGCGCGCAGGCCCAACCGCCGTCAGCAGCGACAGGGACAGAGCCAGGATCAGGGCGTGCGCGATGGTCATGACGAGAAGGTGACGCGATTTGCCGTCCGCCGCAAGAGGGCAGGATCACCTTTTCTCGCCAACCTCAGAGCACCGGCACGCCGGTCTGCTTGGCTTCGGCCTCCGGCTCGACGTGGATGAGGACGGTAGCGTCGGCGAACGCGGCCTGGAGAGCGTCCTCGATGCGGTCGCAGATGACGTGGGCGGCGCCGACCGTCATGGCGCCGGGCACGACCATGTGGAACTCGATGAACATGGCCCGGCCGGCCAGGCGCGTCTTGAGGTCGTGGACCTCGATTGCGCCCTCGGCTCGGGCGGAGATGATCTCGCGCACCGCCCCTTCTTCCGCCGGGTCCATCGCCTGGTCCATGAGGCCGGACAGCGAGTGGGTGACGACGTGGTAGCCCTCGCGCAGGATGTTCAGCGCGACGAGCGCCGCCATGGCGGGATCGAGGATCGTCCAGCCGGTGGCGGTCGCGACGAGGAGGCCGGCGAGGACGCCGACGGACGTGACGACGTCGGCCATGATGTGCCGGCCGTCGGCGGCCAGCGCCGGCGAGCGCTTCTCGCGGCCGCGGCGGATCAGGTGGGTCGCCCAGACGGCGTTGATCACCGTCGCGACGCCGTTGATGGCGATGCCCATCGCCGGCGCTTCCAGCGTGCGCGGCACGAGGTAGGCATCCCAGGCCTCGCGCAGGATCAGGAGCGCGGCGAGGACGATGAGGACGCCCTCCACCACGGCGGAGAAGTACTCCGCCTTGGTGTGGCCGAAGGGATGGTCGCTGTCGGCCGGCTTGTAGCTGACCGTTACCGCCCAGAGGGCGATGAGGCCGGCAACGACGTTGACGATCGATTCCAGCGCGTCCGAGAACAGCGCCACCGAGCCCGTCACGTAGTAGGCGGCGTACTTGATGCCGAGCACCAGGACGGCAACGGCGACGGTCGCCATTGCCGTGCGCTTGACCAGCTGCGCGCCGCCGGCGTCGCTCACGGCCACCGCGCGCGGCAGATCCGCTCCCATTCCCACCATGGCTTGCACCTTCAGGCTGCCCTCACCCTCGCGCGCCGGGGCAGGTGCGCGACCACGTTCTCGATCATCCGCATGCCGGCCTCGCCGCCCAGGCTCATGATGCTTTCGGGATGGAACTGCACGGCCGCCACGGGCTCCGTCCGGTGCTCGAACGCCATGACGATGCCGTCCTCGGTTTCGGCCGTCACCTCGAAATCCTTCGGCAGGCGCACGGGATCGGCGAAGATCGAGTGATAGCGCCCGACGGTGACGTCCTGCGGAAGACCGGAGAAGATGATCCCCGGCTTCGAGACGCGGATGCGCGAGGGCTTGCCGTGGTACGGCACGTGCAGCGTCCGCAGCGTCCCGCCATAGGCCTCTGCCAGTGCCTGGAGACCGAGGCAGACCCCGAACACCGAGGCGCCGTGGGCGCGGGCGGCGAGGATCGTGTTGCGGCAGTCGAAGTCGGAGGGCGTGCCCGGCCCCGGCGAGAGCACCACGAGGTCCGGGTCGACGCGCTCGAAGATCTCCGGCGGCACGGGCGTGCGCACGGTGGAGACCTCCGCCCCGGTCTGGCGGAAGTAGTTGGCGAGCGTGTGGACGAAGGAGTCCTCGTGGTCGACGAGGAGGACGCGCACGCCCTCGCCCACCTTGGCCGCGTCGCGGCCGGCCGCGCCCGCGTTCGAGGCACCGGCCTCGCGGATGGCGGCGAGGAGCGCGGAGGCCTTCAGCTCCGTCTCGGCCTCTTCCTCTTCCGGCACCGAATCGTAGAGGAGCGTCGCGCCGGCGCGCACCTCGGCGATGCCGTCCTTGAGGCGGATGGTCCTGAGCGTCAGGCCGGTATTCATGTCGCCGTTGAAGAACACCATGCCGACCGCCCCGCCGTACCAGGCGCGCGGGCTCTTCTCGTGGCGCTCGATGAAGCGCATGGCCCAGAGCTTGGGCGCGCCGGTGACGGTGACGGCCCAGGCGTGGGACAGGAAGGCGTCGAAGGCGTCCATGCCGTCGCGCAGGCGCCCCTCGATGTGGTCCACCGTGTGGATGAGACGCGAATACATCTCGATCTGGCGCCGGCCGATGACGCGCACCGAGCCGGGGTCGCAGACGCGGCTCTTGTCGTTGCGATCGACGTCCGAGCACATGGTGAGTTCGGACTCGTCCTTCTTGGAATTGAGAAGCTTCAGGATCTGCTCGGAATCGGCGATGGCGTCGGCGCCGCGCTTCACCGTGCCGGAGATCGGGCAGGTCTCGACGCGCCGCCCTGACACCCGCACGAACATTTCCGGGCTCGCGCCGACGAGAAACTCGTTCTCGCCGAGATTGACGAAGAAGGAATAGGGCGAGGGGTTCACGGCCTTGAGGCGCCGCGAGATCTCGGACGGCTTGTGCTCGGCGCGCTCGTAGAAGACCTGGCCCGGCACGACCTCGAAGAGGTCTCCGCGCACGAAGCGCTCCTTGGCGAGCCGCACGAGGTCGGCATACTCGCCGGGCTGGTGGTCGCCGCGCGGCGGAATGCGATCCGCCATATGGAAGGGAGCCGGCTGCCCGCCCCCGTCGAGGCCCTTCGTCGAGGCGCCCTGCATCGCGAAGTCGAAGGACAGGAGCGAGGCCGAGGCCGAGTAGTGGTCGACCTCGAGCAACTCGTCCGGAAGATAAAGCACGAGGTCGCGCCGCTCGGGGTCGCGGGCGAGCGTTTCCTCGACGCGGTCGAACTGGAAGGCGAGGTCGTAGCCGAAAGCGCCGTAGAGGCCGAGGTCGCCGTCCTCGCCCGAGCGGAACAGGTCGACGATGGCGCGCAGCACCGAGAAGACGGTCGGCATGCGCGAGCGCTCCTCTTCCGTGAAGGCGCCTTCCGGCTGCTTGACGGCGAGGTCCAGGCGATCCTCCGCACGGCTCGCGGAGGCGAGGTCGGCATGGCCGGCGAGCGCCGCCTCGACGAAGCCGAGGATGACGCGGCCGCGCGGGTTCAGCGCCTCGATCCAGACGTCGCGCCCGCGCGAGGTGACGACGAGCGGCGGGTCGACGAAGGCGACGTCCTGGCGCGTATAGCGGCCGGGGAACTCGTAGTTGGAGAAGAGGACGGCGCCGCGGCGGGCGTCGAGCTTGTCGAAATAAGGCTCGATCGCGCCGACATAAGGCACCGATCGCCTGCGGCGCGACACCTCGACACCGCCGAGGGTGACGTAGGTCTCGATCGCTTCCGTCGTCATGCGGCATTCCCTCCGATTGCGTCGCTCGGGGGCCTCTTCGAAAACCGAAAGGCCGCCGGGGTTCCCGAGCGGCCTCCTGTCTGCATCGCGCATGCAAGATCGAGCCCGCTCTTCAGCTGGCC
>CANJKV010000338.1 GCA_947474855.1 Aurantimonadaceae bacterium
CCCGATCAGCGGCAGGTTGATGACGAGCAGCATCGCGTTGCCGAGCCACATCGAGGCGACGAGGCCCCAGAAGAGCTCGGGCTGGTTCTGGATGACGCCCGGGCCCGGCGTGATGCCGTGGATGGTCATGGCGCCGAGCATCATGGCCATGATCGAGTTCGACGGGATGCCGAGGGTCAGGAGCGGGATGAACGAGGACTGTGCGCCCGCATTGTTCGCCGCCTCGGGACCAGCGACGCCGGCGATCGCCCCGTGGCCGAACTTCTCGGGCGTGCGCGAGATCTTCTTCTCGACCGAATAGGCGGAGAAGGCCGAGAGCGTCGCCCCGCCGCCCGGCAGGACGCCGAGGATGGTGCCGACGCCGGTGCCGCGCAGGACGGCCGCCCAGCTCTCCTTGAACTCCTGTTTCGTCGGCCAGAGGCGCCCGATGGTGCTTTGGAGGATGCCGCGCTGCTCCTTGGATTCGAGGTTCACCGCGATCTCGGCGACGCCGAAGAGGCCGACGGCGATCACCACGAACTCGATGCCGTCGTAGAGCTCGGTCGAGCCGAAGGTCAGGCGCGTCGAGCCGGAATTGACGTCGATCCCGACCATGCCGAGGAGGAGGCCGAGGCAGACCATGCCGATCGCCTTGATCACCGAGCCGTGGGCGAGGATCGTCGCGGCGAGCAGGCCGAAGATGCAGAGCGCGACGTATTCCGCCGGCCCGAAGGACAGGGCGAAGGAGGAGAGCGTCGGCCCCGCGACGGCCAGCGCGATCGTCGCGACCGTGCCGGCGAAGAAGGAGCCGAGCGCGGCGACGGCGAGCGCCGCCCCCGCCCTGCCCTTGCGCGCCATCTGGTAGCCGTCGATGGCGGTCACCACCGCCGAGGCCTCGCCGGGCAGGTTGACGAGGATCGCCGTCGTCGAGCCGCCGTACTGCGCGCCGTAGAAGATGCCAGACAGCATGATGAGGGCTGCGAGCGGGGGCAGGAAGAAGGTGATCGGCAGGAGGATCGCCACCGTCGCCGTCGGACCGATGCCCGGCAGGACGCCGATCAGGGTGCCGAGAAGCGCGCCGATGAAGCAGAAGAGAAGGTTCGTCGGCGTGAACGCCTCCGAGAACCCCAGCATGAGGAGGTCGAGGAACTGCATGGGTTCGAATCCGGTCGGTGGCGAGAAGGGGCTGTCAGAACGGCCAGATCGGCATCTGGACGCCGAGGCCCTCGATGAAGACCAGCGCGCCGGCGACCGTGAGGAGCGCCGTCGAGATCGCGATCTCCTTCCATCGCGACTCCTGGTCGGCGAGGCTGCCGACGACGAGGAGCCAGACGGTCGCCACCACGAAGCCGAGCGTTTCGGAGGCGAAGGCGAAACCGGCGATGGCGACGATGAGGATCGCGAGCGGCCTCATGTTGAGGAGGCCGAGCCCCTCGGCCGGCTTGGCGATGCCCTTGAGGAGGACGAATCCGCCGATCAGGATCAGGAGGCCGCACATCACGCCCGGCAGGAAGCCGGGTCCCATCATCGCGGGCGTGCCGAAGGCCAGGCTGCGCCCGGCGAAGAGGCCGAGCGCGCCGATGCCGATCATGAGGCCGCCGGCGAGAATGTCGGGCAGGTTGCGCCTGCCCTCCGTGCCCGCCGCGCGCATCACTGCACCCAGGGCGTCGCAGCCCAGATCTTGCGGAATTCCTCGAGGCGGGCGGGCATCTGCGCCTCCCACTCCGCGCCCGGCAGGTAGGCGAGCGGCAAAGCGAGCTGCTCGGCCTGCTTCTGGAACTCGGGATCGTCCAGCGTCGCCTTCACGGCGTCGGCGAACCTCTGCGAGATGTCGTCCGGTGTCGCGCGCGGGGCGGCGATGCCGCGCTCGGAGGTCATGAAGACCTCGTAGCCCTGCTCGGCCGCGGTCGGCACGTCCGGCAGCTGCGCCGAGCGCTCGCGGCCGAAGTGGGCGACCATCCTGAGGCCCGAGGTGTCGTTGCCGCCGAACTCGCTGACGTTGAGGCCGCCGGCGGTGATCTGCGAGCCGAGGATCGCGGTCCGCGTCTCGCCCGCGCCGCTGAAGGGGATGTGGGTGAAGGTCGCGCCGGTCTGCGCGCCGAGGAGGATGATCGCGAGATGGTCGTCGGTGCCGACGCCCGAGGTGCCGAAGGAGACCGAGCCGGGATTGGCCTTGGCGGCTTCCACGAAGTCCTTCAGCGTCTGGATCTCGGATCCCGCCGGGACCACGACCGCCGAGGGGTCGTCGACGATGCGGGCGATCGGCTTGATGTCCTTGGGGTCATAGCCGAGCTCGCGCTGGACCTGCATCGACAGGAAGCCGGGCGTGTTGATGAAGGAGAAGGTATAGCCGTCCGGGTCGGCCTTCGCGAGCGCGGTGTAGGCGATCTCGCCGGAGGCGCCGGGGCGGTTCTCGATGACGATGTCGGCGCCGAGGCGCTTCTCCAGATAAGGCTCCATCGCGCGGGCCATGACGTCGGTCGAGCCGCCGGGGGCGAAGGCGACGATCATCTGGATCGGACGGTCGTTCGGCCATTCGGCGCGGGCGACGCCCGCGGCGGTGACGAGCATCGTGGCGGCGAGCAGCGCCGTCTTCATCAAGGTCTTCATGCGTGTCCTCCCAGACAGGGTTGGATGCGGCGCCCCGGCGCGCCGCTATTCGGGATCCGGGCTTGCTCCCATGGCCGCCGACAGCTTGGCTGCGCCTTCGAGGAGAATGGGCAGATGGCTCGCGATCGCTTCCTCGGTGAAGCGGCTCGGCGGACCGGTGAGGGCGAGCGAGCCGAACAGGTTTCGTCCGTCGCGGAAGACGGGGGCTGCGAGGCTGGCGACCTGCGGGTCGCGCTCGCCGTGCGTGCAGTGCCAGCCCCGCGCCCGGATCTCCTCGGCCTGCGGATCCGGCTCGCCGGCGAAGACGAGGATCACGCGGCCGGGGGCACCCCGGTCGAGCGGAAACGTGTCGCCGACCCGCGCGGAGTGGCGGATCGACTGGCTGGAATCGTGCCGGAACAGGCAGACGCGCCTGTCGCCTTCCCGGGCGTAGAGGGCGGCGCTCTCGCCGGTGCGCTCGCTCAAGGTCGCGAGCAGCGGTTCGACGATGGCGGAGGGCTGGAAGGTCGACTGATAGATCGCCCCGAGCCGCATGAGCTTCGGGCCGAGGCGCCAGCTCGCATCCTCGTTGCGCACGAGCATGCTGGACTTGGCGAGCGAGCGCGCGATGCGCAGCACCGTCGCCTTGTCGAGCTCCACGCGCCGCGCGAGCTCGCCGAGCGTCAGCGACGCGTCGCGTTCCGTGAATGCCTCCAGAAGCGAGACCGCGCGCTCCACCGCGGCGACCCCGTTCGCGTTTCCCGGCATGGTGACCTCCCAAGGTGTTGTACGTTGTACTAAATACAACACCTTTTCAGCTAGTACAATACCTGTTATCCATCCTGCGTCAACCCGAGGGAGGAGGTCGCTTGCGGATGGTCGAAGCTCGTCAGGAAGAAGGACGGCAGCAGCCGGGCGCGTTCACCGTGCTCGTCACCGGCGCGGAGCTCGTGGAGGAAGCGCGCACGCTCCTCGCGGACAACGGCGTTCGCGCGATCTACGCGGACGGCTACGCCTCGTCGGCGGACCTCGCCGACCTCGCCGGCCGCGAAGCGATCGACGGCCTCCTGGTGCGCCAGGGCAAGATCGACGCGGCTGTCGTCGCCGCTTCGCCGCGCCTCAAGGTCATCGCCAAGCACGGCAGCGGCGTCGACAACATCGACCTTTCCGCCGCCAGCGCTCTCGGCATTCCGGTGCTTCGCGCGCTCGCCGCCAATGCCCAGTCGGTCGCCGAACTCGCGATCACGCTCTCCGTGAGCCTCATGAAGGACATCCGCCCGCTCGACGCGGCGGTGAAGGGCGGCGACTGGCCGAAGACCAGGTATGTCGGCCGCGACCTCGGCGGCGCCGTGTTCGGCATCGTCGGCTTCGGCGAGATCGGCCGGCGCGCGGCCGCTCTTGCCCGGGGCCTCGGCATGCGCCCGCTTGCCTACGACCCTGTCGCGGCGCCGGGAACGGCGGCCGACGGCACGCCGGTTCTGAGCGACCTGTCGGAGCTGCTAGGCCAGGCGGACGTCGTCAGCCTGCACTGCCCGCTGACGGACGAGACGCGCCACCTGATGAATTCGACGCGCCTCGCGCTGATGAAGCGGGACGCCTTCCTCGTGAACACGGCCCGCGGCGCGGTCGTCGACGAGGCGGCGCTCGTCGCGGCCCTGCGCGAGGGCGTCATCGCCGGCGCCGGCCTCGACAGCTTCGAGGAAGAGCCGCCCCGCGCCGACCATCCGCTCTGGTCCCTGCCGAACGTGCTGGCCACGCCGCACGTCGCCGGCGCCAGCCGCTCGGCGCTGCGCAACATGGCCGTCGGAAGCGCCGGCGCGATCGTCGGCGTGCTCCAGGGCCGTGGCTACGACGCGCGCGCCTGCGCCAACGAGCCGCGCGCCGGCGCCGCCTGACGAACATCAATCGACGATCACCTCAGGGAGAATGGATATGATCGGTTTCCGGGTACTGCCCGTTCGTCGCCGCGTCGACGCCGCCTGGGTCGCGAAGTTCCGCGACCTGCCCGTCGCCAACCTCAGCGACGTGATGTCCCGCATGACGGCGGGCGGCGCCTCGCTCCACGCCA
>CANJKV010000339.1 GCA_947474855.1 Aurantimonadaceae bacterium
CCTATCCCTTCCACGGCCGCACCTTCGACTGCGGCTCCAAGGAAGGCTTCATCCAGGCCAACGTCGCCTTCGCGCTCTGGCGCCCGGATATTCGCGGCAAGGTCTACGACGACCTGCACGAGCTCATGAACACCGTCGAGCCGGCGCGTCTCGCCGGCTGATCCTCGTGAACGTGAGCCGACCAAGCCCCGCGGCGCCCGACCGGCGCCACGGGGCTTCTCGTTGACGCGAGCTTCAGCGCTGCAGGCGGATGCCGAACTGGATCGTGTCGGCCCGCCAGTCCTCCCCGGCCCGGTCGCTGAACAGATCCTCGTGGCGGTAGAGCGTCGTCAGGGCAGCCATGCGGCTCAGCCAGTAGGTCACGCCGGCCTCGAACGAGAGAAGCGTCTCGTCGCCGCCGGTGATCGACGAGTCGGTGAAGCGCCCGGCCAAGCGTCCGTCGAGATCGGTGCGCGCCCGCAGCCGGTGGGATACGCCGAGCGCGGCGTCGTAGACCGTTTCCGACGAGAGGCCGTCCGAGCCCGGCTCGAAGCGCGTCGCGGCCGTCAGCGTCACGTCCGTGCCGCGCCGGGGCGACCATGTGAGAAGCGCGTCGAAGGTCGGCGAGCGGGTCGCGCGAAAATCCTCCTCGTCGGGATCGCTCCAGGCATAGCCGAGCGCCGCCTCGCCGAAGAGCTTCTCGCTGAGGCGGAAGGTCGTGCCGGTCCGAAGCGCTAATATGGTCGCGTCGGGGCCGTTTCCGCCAAGGACGGGCGAGGAGTCGAAGAGGCGCCGGCCAAGGCTCGCCTCCGCGAAAGGCTGAAGCGCCGGCGAGAGTTCGTAGCCCGCGCGCAGCGCCGCGGTCGCGGTCGTGTAGCGCTCGTCGGGAACGCCTGCCACGGTGCTCTCGTCCACGCTTCGCGACAGCGAGCCCGTGCCCCGAAGCAGCAAGCGGCCGAAGCTGCGCTCGAGATCGGCGGCCAGCGTGCCGTCGAACGCGTCCGGGCGCTCGCCCGACGCGCCGGGATCGTCGGCGTCCGCCGCGTCGTCGCGACGGTAGCTGAACGCGCCGCGAAACGTCGCGCCCATGCGGGCGCCGAGATCGAAGCGCAGGCGCGCGTCCGCCTCGACGCGGGGATCGTCGCGCAACTCGCCCTGGAAGTTGCGGCGATAGGTGGCGCTCGCATTGGCTTCGCCCTCGTGGCGCGACCAGTCCGACAGGAGGCGGGCCGAAAGGGTCGTTTCGCTGAAGACACCCGATCGGCCGTCCGGCTCGGCTTCGAGGTTGGTGGAGGCGCCGAGCGTCTGGAGAAGCGTCGGATACAGCACGAACGATCCGGCCCGGATGCCGATCGCCGCGAAGGGATCGTCCGGGTCGGTCGCGGGCAGCGGGTTGCGCAGGGATGTCGGGCGCGGCGGGGTGCCGCCGAATAGGTCCGGACGCGCGTCGTCGACGCGCACGCTCGGCCGCACCGCAGCGGCGCGGGCGGTCGTCGCGGTCGCGGTGTCGCCTGGGCCCGTCGCGCCGCGCCGCAGCGCGCCGGCGAGATCGGTGGCGCCCCCCGGACCGACCGTCCGCTCGACCCCGGCCGCTGTTCCGGCATCGGCCGGCACGGCGCCGAAGGGTTCGGGGTTTGCGGGTGCGACCTGCGCGCTCGGCCGATCGAGTGCCGAGGCCGGACGCGCCGGTTCGGCGAAGAGGTCGAAGCTCGGTGCCGAACGCGGCGGAGGCGCGGCGTCAGTGTCGCCGTCGCTCTCGTCGTCGGTCTCGCCGGTTCGACGCGCTTCCGCTTCGAGAGCGTCCACCGGGTCGACTTCGTCCTGCAGGCTGCCGTTGCTCCGGCTCAGTCGCGGCGCGTTGCGCGCCCGCGGCAGCTGGAAGTCGCCGTCGGCCGGTCGAAGGTCGTTGGCAAGGGATGCGGGCGCCTGCCGGGCCGTGGCGGACGGCGGCTCCTGCGCCAACGCCCCCGGCGCGATGCCCGCAGCGAGAAGGCAGGCGCCAAGTCCGCGGCGCCAGCCCGTCCCGTCGATGTTCGCCCCTGCCATGCGGTTTCCGCCTCGTCACCGCGCCGTCGCGCCCGTGTTGCCGAGAGGTAAACACACGAGGTGGCGGGAAGCTTGCGACGGCGTCGGCGCCTCAGTCGACCCAGCCGCGCAGCTCGCGCCGCACCATGTGCTCGATCACGTCCATCCCCGGTTCGGAATCGTTGAGGCAGGGGATATGGCTGAACTTCTCGCCGCCATTGTGCAGGAAGATCTCGCCGGCTTCGCCCGCGATCTCCTCCAGGGTTTCCAGGCAGTCCGAGACAAAACCGGGATTGAGGACGGCGATGCGCTTCACGCCCTCCTTGGCCAGCGCTTCCACCGTCTTGTCGGTGTAGGGCTGCAGCCATTCTTCCGGTCCGAAGCGGGACTGGAAGGTCGTCATGAAGCGGCCCTTCGGCCAGCCGAGCCGCTCCTCGACGAGGCGCGAGGTCTTCTGGCAGTGGCAGTGGTAGGGGTCGCCCTTGCGGAAATAGCTCTGCGGAATGCCGTGATACGAGGCGATGACGCGCTCGGGCTCGAAGTCGAGGGTCGCGAGGTGCGTCTCGATCGAGCGGGCGAGAGCGTCGATGTAGACGGGCTCGTCGTGATAGGCCGGCACGGTGCGCAGCGCCGGCATCCAGCGCTTGTTCATCAGGTGCTCGAAGGCCTTGTCGTTCACCGTCGCCGTGGTCGAGGCCGAGTACTGCGGATAGAGCGGGTAGACGAGGATGCGGTCGCAGCCCTGCGCCTGGAGGGCGTCCATGCGGCTGGCGATCGAGGGATTGCCGTAGCGCATGGCCCAGTCGACGGCGATCTCGGCGTGATCGGCGAGGCGGACGGCGAGCTTCTCGCCCTGCGCGCGGGTGAAGGTGCGCAGCGGCGACTCGTTGCGCTCGGTGTTCCAGATCTCGGCATAGGCTGCGCCTGACTTCTGCGGGCGCTTGGACAAGACGATGCCGTGGAGAATCGGATACCAGACGGCGCGCGGCCACTCGATGACGCGCTTGTCCGACAGGAACTCGCGCAGGTACCGGCGCATCGACCAATAGTCCGTGCCGTCCGGCGTGCCGAGGTTGACGAGAAGCACGCCGACCTTGGGGCGGGCCACGGGCGGATGGTCGGCGGGCAGCGGCCCGATGGCGCGCTCGGCGACCGTGCGGGTGTGGGCGTTCATGTCTTCATCCGGTCAAGGTTGCGGGCCCGAGGCGCTTCGGCGCCGCGGACCCGCGTAGAAACGGTTGGGGTCGACCGACATATAGACGACCGCGTGCCGGCGGGCACGCCGGCAATCGGACTCAGGCCCGCGACAGCTCGAAGCGGCTGTTCGCCGAGGTCGCGCAGGCCAGGGTGTTCGGCCCCGTCTGGTTGCAGTTGGCGGCGACGCGCTGGTTCGTCCGGCGCGACGTGTAGGTGATCGTCACCTGGCCGGGACCCAGGCTCGTATAGCTTCCCTCGGCCAGAAGCGCGCTGGTCGCGTTCTCCGTAGTGGTGAAGCGCCCGCCCTGGAACGTGGCGGTGTAGGGAACCGGCCCGCCGATCGAGGTCCAGCGGCCGTCGATCCCCTGCGGCCTCGGCTGAACCACCGCCACCTCCTCCTGGGGCGCCGTCTGGCAGCCGGCGAGACCGGCGAGGAGGGCGGGTAGCAGCAGGCTGGCCAGAACGCGGCGCATCGGTGAACTCTCCGGAATCACGGGAACGTTAGGATTTGAGGGAAAGTAGAGCAGAGGTGCCGCGCGGCATCAATCGAGCGGAAGCGGGAAGCGGTCAGGCCGAGGTTTCGGCGCCCCGCCGCGACGGGATGACCGAATGGATCGAGCCGATCGACTCGATCGAGCGGATGCGGAAGTCGCTGGTGAAGGCGAACCAGTACATGGTCGTGCCGGTCACCACCGTCCCGTCCTTCTCGTAGAGCCGGGTCCAGTCGCAGCGGCTCGCGGCCTCGCCGTCCTCGACCAGGATGCCGCGCTGTTCGTAGGACAGGTAGGTCGCCTTCTGCATGAGCTCGGCCATGAAGGACTTCACCTCCTCCGGCCCGGCGAGGCGATACTCGCCCTCCAGCCGGTCGAACCAGGGCGCGTCGAAGGCTCCGGCATTGCTCCGGTTGGTGAAGAGCGCGCCGGGAGCGAGGTGCGCGGCGATGGCCGTGCCCTTTCCCGACATCACGGCGTCCATCACTTCGGACACCACCTCTCTCATCCGGTCTGCGTCGCTGACCGTTTCGAACATCATCCTCGCCTCCGTTCTCCCTCCGTCAGGGCGGTCTCGAAGGTGTCTCGTCGCAGTTACGGCCATCAGCTCAAGGGCCGATCCGGAAATCTTGTCCATGCACTTGATATGGAACACGGATCGAACATTGCGAGGCGAAGCTGTCGCGAAGCGTGCGTCCTTACGCCGGCGAACGAAAAAGGGCGGTGCCGCGCGGCACCGCCCCCAACAAGTGACCGGTTCGTCGAGCTTTTCCTGTCAACGCACCAGGATGTTGCGGAACTGCCAGGGATCCTTCTCGTCGAGGTCCTCCGGGAAGAGGCCGGGACGGTCGGTGAGCGGCGTCCAGTCGGTGTAGTAGCCCTTGACCGGGCCGAGATA
>CANJKV010000340.1 GCA_947474855.1 Aurantimonadaceae bacterium
AAGTACCGCATCAATCCCGGAAACGTCGGCTTCAAGGACAAGAAGGACCGGCAGTTCGTCCAGATCGTCGAGACCGCGATCCGATACGACAAGCCGGTGCGCATCGGCGTCAACTGGGGCTCGCTCGACCAGGACCTGCTGACCCGCCTCATGGACGAGAACAGCCGCTCGCCCGAGCCGCTCTCGGCCCGAGCCGTCATGCGCGAGGCGATCATCCAGTCGGCTCTCATGTCGGCCGAACTCGCAGAGGAAACGGGTCTTGCCCGCGAGAAGATCATCCTTTCGGCAAAGGTGTCCAACGTCCAGGACCTCATCGCCGTCTACCGGGATCTGGCCCGCCGCTCGAACCATTCGCTGCATCTCGGCCTCACCGAAGCCGGCATGGGCACCAAGGGCATCGTCGCCTCGTCCGCCGCCATGGGCATCCTTCTCCAGGAAGGCATCGGCGACACGATCCGCGTCTCGCTGACCCCCGAGCCCGGCGGCGACCGGACGCGGGAGGTCCAGGTTGCGCAGGAACTGCTCCAGACCATGGGCTTCCGCCAGTTCGTGCCCGTCGTGGCCGCCTGCCCCGGCTGCGGCCGCACGACATCGACCGTGTTCCAGGAGCTCGCCGAAACGATCCAGAACGACATCCGCGTCAACATGCCGGTCTGGCGCGAGAAGTATCCGGGCGTCGAGGCCCTGTCGGTCGCCGTGATGGGCTGCATCGTCAACGGCCCGGGCGAATCCAAGCACGCCGACATCGGCATCTCGCTTCCCGGAACGGGCGAGAGCCCCGCGGCGCCGGTCTTCGTCGACGGCAAGAAGGTCGCCACGCTCCGCGGCCCGGCCATCGCCGCCGACTTCCAGGTCATGGTCGCAGACTACATCGAGCGCCGCTTCGGCGCGGGCGCGCCTGCCGCCGCCCCGCCCGCCGCCGCGGCGGAATAAGGGCTCCCATGCGGTTCCGCGTCGCGGCCGGCCTCTTCGCTGCGCTCCTCGCCCTGACGATGCCGGCCCGCGCCGAGGAGCCGCAGAAGACCGACCCGCGCGTCGGCGAGATCTGCGACATCATCGCCGAGCAGGCCGACGCCGCCGGCATGTCGCCGGACTTCTTCGCGCGCCTGATCTGGAAGGAGAGCCGCTTCGACGAGAAGGCGCTCTCGCCCGTCGGCGCCCAGGGCATCGCGCAGTTCATGCCCTACACCGCCAAGGAGCGGGGCCTCGCCGACCCCTACGACAAGTCCGAGGCGCTGCGGCACTCCGCCATGTACCTGCGCGACCTCAAGGCCGAGCTGGGCAATTGGGGCCTCGCGGCCGCCGCCTACAACGGCGGCATCAACCGGGTGAAGCGCTGGAAGGCGCGGGGCGGCGGCAGCCTGCCCTACGAGACCGAGAACTACGTCCTCTCGATCACCGCCCAGACTGCCGACTGGTTCCTCGAAGACGGGCGCGAGGTCGAGGCCAAGCCACTCGACGCGAGCCTCGACTTCTCCGCCGCCTGCCGCCGCCTGCCGATCATGCCGACGCGCTCGGTCTTCGCGATCGCGGAAACGGCGCCGATGCGCCCCTGGGGCGTCCAGGTGGCCGGCCACCCCAACGAGGCGATCGCCCTCAAGATGTATCGCCGGCTCCAGAGCGAATACACCGGCGTTCTCGCCGGGATCGACCCGATCGTCATGCGCGTGCGCCCGATCTCCGGCCCCCGTCGGATCGTCGCCGTGCGCGTCGGCGCCGACACGCGCGGCGAAGCCAATGCCCTCTGCGCGAAGCTTCGCGGTGCCGGCGGCTCCTGCGTCGTTATGAAGAACTGACGCGCTTCGGGCGGCGCTCCCGCCGCCCGCTCGTTTCGCCGCGACCTATCCCCCGACCCGCGGCTTCGCGTCCGGCGCCGCCCAGCGGCGGATGCGGCCGTCGCCGGCAGCCGCCGCGCGGCCCGCGAAGCCGTAGTGCCGCGACAGGATCCCGAGCCCCGCCTTCAGCGCCACCTTGGCCGAGCGCGCCGGCCATTGCCGCTCACGCTCCACCGCTTCCAGGCCCTTGAGGAAGCAGCAGACGTCGAGAAGAAGGCCGAACAGCTCCGGCCCCACCGCCTCCGCCGCCGCGTTCACCCGCGCCCGCGCGTCGAGCGCCGAATCGCCGAGGTCTCCGGCGCCGGCGGCTTGCCGCCCGGCCCGCGGCGAGCCGTCCCAGCGCTGCGTCACCGACGGCATCAGGCTGCCCCGGGTGAAGTCGGCGCGCAGCCGCTCGCCCGCCATCGCCTCCGCCTCGGCCAGAAAGGGTTCGCCGCCCTTCCCCTTTCGGCTCGCCAGCCGCGCCAGCGGCGACTCCGCCTCGTCGAAGCCCGGCCTGCCGCTCATCGCCGATGCTCCCCGTCGCTTGTTTCGCGCAAAGGCGGCAGCGCCGCGTCGAGAACGCTCGCCAGCCCGTCCAGCCGTTCCAGAAGCGCGTCGAGCGCCGGGTCGTCGCGTCCGTCCTCGATCCGTCCCACCGCGTGCGAGCAGCTCGACCGGTCGCGCCCGAACTCCGCCGCCATCGCCGTCAGGCTGACGCGGAAGGACACGTTGGCGATGTACATGGCGACGTGCCGCGCCCGGCAGATCGCCGCGCGCTGACGGCGGGGATGCCGGATCTTCTCCACCGGCACGCCGAGAAACGCCCCGGCCAGTTCCGCCGCGACGTCGCAGCGTACCCGCGCCGCGGGGTCGGGCGAGCGGCCGGACCGAGCCGGCGGTTCGGGCCTGCCGCGGAAACCGGTGGCCTGGGATGCGGGATGCGGCACGGGAAAAGCCTCCTTCGGGGACTGAATCGGCCACCGAGGATAATATTCTCAACCCGTCGTAGGAAAACTTTCCTTTCACTTTTCGGTGGATTACGGAAAGCAGCGGCTGCCGGACACCACCGGAACGCGAAGCGATCCTGCACAGCGCAGGTGCAGATGTCCACCGCCCGCCCCGCCTCGCCGATGCTTCGCCTCGCCACTCTCGGGAGCCGAAGCTTTTGCAACCCCACGACTTTTCCACGCACGCCCGCACCTGGCCGCCCGCCCCTCGCCGTCGCATCCGCGCCTTTCGCGCTGACGACGGCAGCAACCTCGCCTTCACGGCGCTACGTCTCGGACTTGCCCCGGCGCTGGCGGCCCGACTACGGGGCGCCGTAGCGCCGTCCGTGTTGCCGGAGGAGGCGCGCCGGCGCCTCGCCGCCCGGGCCGAAATGGAAGGGCAGCGCCTGTCGCGGCTCGGCCGCAGCCGCGACCCGCGCTACGACCTCAACCGCCACCTTGCCGTCGCGCGGCTGCGCCGGTGGCTGGGCGGCGGAAATGCCAAGCCGCCCTTGCCTTGACAGGCCGCGCGCGCCTCGCTCAACTCGTGCGGCCCCGCTTCGCCGCGTGGAGGGCGCGAATCTCGCGCCGCGGCGAAGAGCGGGACCGGATCTCGGGAGGACCGACACAGGTGAAGCGCTTCAACGCCACGAGCACGACGGCCCTCGCGGCCGTCCTCGCCGCAACCCTCGCCGCGCCGGCGCTCTCGCAGGAGGTGTCCGGCGACGTCGTGAAGATCGGCATCCTCAACGACCAGTCGGGCGTCTACGCCGATTTCGGCGGGCGCTCCTCGGTCGCGGCCGCCCGCATGGCCATCGCCGACTTCGGCGGCACCGTCCTCGGCAAGCCGATCGAGCTGGTCGACGCCGACCACCAGAACAAGGCCGACATCGCCTCCAACATCGCCCGCGAATGGTACGACGTGCAGAACGTCGACGCGATCATGGAGCTGACGACCTCGTCCGTGGCGCTCGCCGTGCAGGGTCTGTCGCGCGAGAAGGGGAAGATCACCATCACCACGGGCGCCGCGACCACGGAGCTGACCGGCAAGCAGTGCAGCCCCTACGGCTTCCACTGGGCCTACGACACCCATGCCCTCGCGGTCGGCACCGGCGGCGCGCTGGTGAAGGCCGGCGGCGACACCTGGTTCTTCCTCACCGCCGACTACGCCTTCGGCTATTCGCTGGAGGAGCAGACCGGCAACTTCGTCAAGGCGAACGGCGGCCAGGTGCTCGGCTCGGTGCGCCACCCGCTGTCCACCACCGACTTCTCCTCCTTCGTGCTCCAGGCCCAGAGCTCGGGCGCCAAGGTCGTCGGCATGGCCAATGCCGGCCTCGACACGCAGAACACCATCAAGGCCGCGGCCGAGTTCGGCCTCGTCCAGTCCGGCCAGCAGCTCGCAGCCCTCCTCTTCACCCTCGCGGAGGTCCACGGCCTCGGCCTCGACGCGGCGCAGGGCATCAACCTCACGGAAGGCTGGTACTGGGACCAGTCGGACGAGAACCGCGCCTTTGCCGAGCGCTTCCAGAAGGAAGCGGGCGTCAAGCCGAACATGATCCATGCCGGCACCTATTCCGCCGTCACGCAGTACCTGAAGGCCGTCCAGGCGGCCGGCACCGACGAGACGAAGGCGGTCGCCGCCAAGCTCCACGAGCTGCCGGTCGAGGACGTCTTCGCCAAGAAGGGCACCGTCCAGGCCAACGGGCGCATGGTCTACGACATGTACCTCTTCCAGGTGAAGGCGCCGGGCGACTCGAAGGGCGAGTGGG
>CANJKV010000341.1 GCA_947474855.1 Aurantimonadaceae bacterium
CGCAGGACACCGGGCCGATCAACATCGCGGCGCTCTACAACCTGACGAGCGGCGGCCTGTCCTCGCTCGACGCGCCCTCCTTCAACGGCGCCAAGCTGAAGGCCAAGATGATCAACGAGGCCGGCGGCCTCCTCGGCGGCCGGATGATCGAGCTCACCGCCATCGACACCAAGAACGACACCCGCGAGGCCGCCACCGCCGCACAGCGCGCCGTGGCGATCCCCGGCCTGTCCGCCGGCATCGGCCAGAGCGACTCGACCTTCGCCCTCGCCGCGGCGCCCCTGTTCCAGACCGCCGGCATCGCCTTCGTGACGTCGGGCGCCACCGCTCCCGACCTGCCGGAGATGGTCGGCGACAAGATGTTCCTCGTGCCTTTCGGCGACGACGTCCAGGCCCATGCCATGGCCGAATACGCCTACGGGACGCTGGGGCTGCGCAACGTCGCGGTCTGGACCGACAACGCCATGGACTACACCACGGGCCTGTCGCGCTACTTCACCGAGCGCTTCACCGAGCTCGGCGGCAAGGTGGTTCTGGAGGACGTCTATATGACGACCGACCAGGACTTCTCCGCCCTCGTGTCCCGCCTCCAGTCGACGGAGGGCGTCGACGCGGTCTTCGCCTCCTCGGGCCCCGACACCGCCGGCATCATCGTCAAGCAGTTGCGCGAGGCGGGCATCGCGCTGCCGATCCTGGCCGGCGACGGCTTCGACACCGAGCTCGTCCTGTCCGTGCCGGGGGAAGCCCTCGCCAAGGACGTCTACTTCACCACGCACGCCTATGCCGGCATCGAGACCGGGCCGGCGCAGGAATTCCGCACGGCCTACCAGGCGGACTACGGCACGCCCCCCGAGAACGCCTTCGCCGCGCTCGGCTACGACGCGGTCGGCCTCGTCGCCGACGCGATCACCCGCGCCGGCACGAGCGATCCGGCCGCCGTCGCCCAGGCGCTCGCCGAGACCAAGGGCTTCGAGGGCGTCACCGGCACGATCGTCTATCCCGAAGGCGGCCGCGTGCCGACCAAGCCCGTCGCCATCATCAAGGTGGGCGAGGGAAAGATGAACTTCGAGACCACGGTGACGCCGAAGGGCTGATCCAGACCGGGGGCGGATCGGAGGGCGGCCCCTTTCGGCGGCCGCCCTCCTCCCCGAACGACGAGGACATGGGTTCGAGCCATGGACAGACTGCTGCAGCCGGGCGACCCGGCGCCCTTCGGAATCGAGAACGAAGCCGGCGCTTCGCCCTTCGTCTTCGCCTGCGACCATGCGGGCCGCGCGGTGCCGGCGCGCCTCGGCGACCTCGGCCTGCCCGAGGCCGAGCTGTCGCGCCACATCGGCTGGGACATCGGCATCCACGGCGTGACGCGGGCACTCGCGCGCGCCCTCGACGCGCCTTACGTGTTTCAGCCCTATTCGCGGCTCGTGATCGACTGCAACCGGCGCCCCGGCCACGCGCAGTCGATCGCCCCCGTCAGCGACACGACCCTCGTTCCCGCCAATGCGGATCTGTCGCCGGCCGAGGTCCGGGCGCGCCAGAGCGAGATCCTCGAGCCCTATCACGCGGCCCTCGCCCGCCTCTTCGACGCCCGGCGCGCGGCGGGGCGCCCGACCCTCTTCGTCGCCATGCACAGCTGCACCGACAGGCTGCGCTCGAACGGCATCGCCCGCCCCTGGGAGATCGGCGTCCTCGCCGACCGCGACTGGCGCTTCGGCGACGCGCTGATCGCCGTATTGGAGTCCGAGACGAACTTCACGGTCGGCCGCAACCAGCCCTACACGGTCAGCGCCGAGACCGACTACACCGTGCCCGTCCATGCCGAGGGCCGCGGCCTTCCCTATGCCGAGATCGAGATCCGGCAGGATCTCATCGGCGATCCCGCCGGTCAGGCCGAGTGGGCGGCGCTCTGCGGCAGGCTGTTTCCGCTGGCGGCCGAGCGGTCGGGAGTGCTGGCGCCTTGAGCACCGCGCCGACGCCCGGATCCGCGCCGGCCGGGTCGGTCAAGGAGCGCGCCCTGGCGAGCCTGCCCGACCTGTCGAAGGCCGAGAGCCGCGTCGCCCACGCCCTGCTCGCCGAATATCCGCTGGCGGGGCTCGAGACCGTCGCGCGCTTCGCCGCGCGGGCGGCGACGAGCGGGCCGACCATTTTACGCTTCGTCTCGCGCCTCGGCTTCCCGACCTACCCCGAATTCCAGGACGCGCTGCGCGCCGAGGTGCAGTTGCGCCTCCAGAGCCCGCTCGCCCGCTATCCCGCCCCGCCCGCCGAGCCGGCGAGCGGACGGGACGTGTTCCGCGACGTCGGCCACGCGCTGCGCCTCAACATGGAGCGCTTGTCGTCCGAGATGGCGCGCGACGACCTCGGCGCCGCCTGCGAGCGCCTCGCCGACCCGGCCCGCGCGGTCTTCTGCATGGGCGGGCGCTTCTCCTGGCTCGTCGCGACCTACCTCTACCAGTACCTGCGGGAGCTGCGCCCCGGCGTGCGCGTCGTGCGCGACACCACAGCGGCCTGGGCGGACGATCTCGTCGACGTCCGGCCGGGCGACGTCCTCGCCGTCTTCGACTTCCGCCGCTACCAGCGCGACGTCCTCGACTTCGCCCGCGGCGCCCGCTCGCTCGGGGCCGAGGTGGTGCTGGTCACCGATCCCTGGCGTTCCCCGATCGCGGCCCATGCCGACCTCGTGATCCCCTGCCCCGTCGACCTGCCCACCGCCTTCGACAGCGGCGTCGGCGGTCTCGCCGTCGTCGAGCTCCTCGTCGCCGGCGTCGTCGAGCGGCTGGGTGCGGAGGCGCGGGACCGCATGGCCGCGCTGGAAGACCTGCGCAAGTCCACGAACCTCGGAAGCTGATCCCCGCATGATAAGCGAGCCGCTGACCCTCTTCTGCTATGCCGACCTGTCCGGCCAGGTGCGCGGCAAGGGCTTTCCCACCCGCCTCCTCGACAAGCGCCTCGCCGGCGGCATCGGCTGGACGCCGACCAACCTCATGTTCACCGCGCTCGGCACCATCGCGCCCTCGCCCTGGGGACCGCACGGCGACCTGACGCTGATGCCCGACCGCGCAACCGGCGTGGAGGTGGACTTCGCCGACGGCTCGCCGGCCGAGCGCTTCTTCCTTTGCGACGTGACGCAGACCGACGGCACGCCCTGGGAGTGCTGCCCGCGCACGGCCCTGAAGAGCGCGGTGGAGGACCTGCGGCGCGAGACGGGGCTCGTTCTTCGCGCAGCCTTCGAGCACGAGTTCGTCTACTCCGGCGCCGAGACCTGGACCGGGGACATGTACGGGCTCGGCGCGATCCGCCGCCACGGGGCCTTCGGCGAGACCTTCATCGCCGCCCTCCACGCGGCGGGCGTCGAAGTCGATTCCTATCTGCCGGAGTTCGGGGGCGGCCAGTTCGAGGTCACCGTTCCGCCCGCCGAGGCGCTCGCCGCCTGCGATCGCGCGGTGGTGCTCAAGGAGATCGCCCGCGCCGCCGCCCACCGGCTCGGCCACCGCGTCACCTTCGCCCCGCGCGTCAAGCCGGACGGCCTCGGCAGCGGCGTCCATATCCATTTCAGCTTCTGGACCGAGACCGGCGAGCCGGTCAGCCACGACGCCGGCCGCCCCTTCGGCGTCGGCGAGGCGGCCGGGCACTTCCTTGCCGGCGTCATCCGGCACATGCCGGCGCTCTGCGCCTTCACCGCGCCGACCGCGGTCTCCTATCTGCGCCTCGTGCCCAAGACCTGGACGGGCGTCTGGTCCAACCTCGGCCTCCACGACCGCGAGGCGGGCATCCGCATCTGCCCGGTCTTCGGCCCGCCCGAAAAGACGGCGCGCCAGTTCAACTTCGAGTTCCGCGCCGCCGACGCGACGGCCAATCCTTATCTCCAGCTCGCCGCGATCATCCGCGCAGGGCTTGCCGGCCTGCGCGAAGGCCTTTCCGCGCCGGAGCCGACGAGCGGCGTCGATCCCGGCGCGATGAGCGAGGCCGAGCGCGCGGCGCGCGGCATCCGCCGCCTGCCCGCCAGCGCCGACGAGGCGCTGGACGCCCTGGAAGCCGACCCGGTCGCCCGGGCCTTCCTCCCGGCGCCCCTCACCGAGGCCTACATCGCCAACAAGCGGGCGGAGCTCGACCTCACCCGCGACTGGAGCCCCGACGAGCTCTGCCGCCGCTACGCGGCCGTCTACTGAGAATGGAAGCACCCATGGGAAAGCTCGACGGGCGCATCGCCGCCGTCACGGGGGCCGCGACCGGCCTCGGCCGCGCCATCGCGCTGCTTTATGCCGCGGAAGGCGCCGACGTCGCCGTTCTCGACCGCAACGGCGAGGGCGCGGAGGTGGTGGCGGCGCGCATCCGCGCCCTCGGCCGCCGCAGCCTGGCGGTGACCGTCGACGTCGGCGACGAGACCGGCGTCACGCAAGCCTTCGCCCGGATCGAGGCCGAACTCGGCCCCCTCGACATCCTCGTCAACAATGCCGGCATCGTCACCGTCTCGCTCCTGGAGACCATGCCGACGCAGACCTTCGACGAGATGATCCGGATCGACCTGAAGAGCGTGTTCCTGTGC
>CANJKV010000342.1 GCA_947474855.1 Aurantimonadaceae bacterium
CCGCGAGGCTCGCCCGCGCGGCCGGCGAGTTGGCGCGCGCCTGCTCCTCCAGGAGCGCGCGGATCTGCGCTCCGCCCGCTCCGACCCCGGCCCGCGCGTCGACGAGAAGCGCGGCAAGGCTCCGCCGGGCCCGCTCCTCGCCGCCGTCCGCGGCCGCGAGCAGCCAGCGCGCCGCTTCCAGACGATCTGCGGCCGAGCCGCTGTCCGCCAGGCGCCGCCCGAGGTGCATCGCCGCCTTGGCGTCGCCCGCTTCCGCCCGGCCGCGCAGAAAGGCCAGGATCTCGGCGCTGCGGTCGGCATTGTTGAACTCGATGCCCTCGAACAGCGTCACCGCCTTCAGGGTGGAGCGGGTTTCGAGCGCAAGCGCGCGCTCCAGCCAGTCCTCGGCGGCATCCGGCTCGTACTGCTCGGGCCGCAGCATGGCCTCGCTGATGACGACCATCTGCTTGGCGCGCGCTTCCGGCTCCAGCCGCGACAGGAGCCGCAGCGCCTTGCGGGTGTCGCGGTCGACGCCCCAGCCGAGCGCGTAGGCGACGGCCGCGCGCTGGGCGCCGGAGCGGTTGCCCGCGCCGGCCGCCCGCGCGTACCAGCCGGGCGCTTCGCGCGGGGCGGGCGCGCCGCCGATGCCGTACTGGAGGAGGATGCCGTAGGCGACGGCCGAGGCGCTGGAGCCGAGGCGCGCCTCGGTCCGCAGCCGCGGCCGCAGCGCGGCCGCCGAGGGGATCCCCTGCGGCCCGAGCGCGACGATGGCCTTGGCCACGCGGCGCACGGCCTCGCGGTCGCCGGCCACGGCCGCGGCGGCGTGGCGCTTGAGGACGCTTGCCGGGCTCGGCTCGGCCGCGCCCGCGGCCGGCGAGGCCGCCGCGGCGAGGGCGATCAGAGCCGCGGCCAGAACGCGCCGCAGGGGCGCGAAGCGCTCAGTTCTCGAAGCCATGACTGCGGGCCCTTTCGTGCCAGGTCGTCGCCGCCGCGTGATCGGCCGCGACCCCGAAGCCGAGGTCGAGCGCGAGCGCGTAGCGGAACATCGCTTCCGGATCGCCCATCTCGGCCGCGGCCCGGGTCCATTTCGTGCTCTCGCCGGCCGAGACCGCGCCGGCGAGGCCGGCGGCGTGGAGCTGCGCCAGCATCTTCATCGCGCCGACGTGTCGGCTCTTCGCCGCCCGTTCGAGAAGAGCCAGGCCGTCGGGGCGCGACGCCTCGCCTTGCGTGGCGAGGATCGAGCCGGCGGCGAACATCGCCTCGGCATTTCCGGTCGCGGCGAGGTCCTTCAGCGTCGCGAGCGTCGCGGCGAAGGCGCGCGCGTCGCCCGCGCGCCGGTCGGCAAGGTCGCCCAGCGCCTTCACCGCGCTCGGCTCGCCGGCGAGCGCCGCCCGGCGCAGCCAGTCGAGCGCCTCGCCGTCGCGCTTGTTGGACGCGCCGCCGGTGAGGACCTCGGCGAGCGCGACGCCGGCGCGCATGTTGCCGCGCTTTGCCGCCTGCATCAGGAGCGCTTCGGCCGTCGCCGGGCCCGGCGTGCCGGTGGCGAGGCCCGAAGCGTAGGCCTGGCCGAGGCCGAGGAGGTCGCGGGCCCTTTCCTCGGCCGCGCCGCGGGCGCGCTCCAGCGCGCGCTCGGCATCGGCCGTGCCCTGCCCGTTCGGCAGGGAGCGGAAGAGCCGCGCCATCTGAACGAGCGCGAGGGGCTCGCAGACCCGGCGGTTGGCGAGCGCCGCCAGAATATCGGGCACCGGGTCGGTGCCTGGCTCGACCGCCGCGAGGCCCTGCGGATCGCCGGCGCGGGCGGCACGCAGCATCAGCGCGCGGGGGGACGCGTCCGGCGCGCCGGACGCGTTTCCCGCACCCTCGCCGAGGCGGGCCAGCGCGGTCATCGCCTTGGCGTTGCCCCGGAGCGCCGCCCGGCGCAGGTGCGAAAGGCCCCGGTCCCAGGCCGGCTCGCCGGCCCGCGCCGAGGCGAGAACGAGGCGGCCGAGCTCCAGATCGACGGACGCGCTGCCGCTCGCCTCGACGGAGGCGAGAAGGGCCTCGGCGCCGTTCGGCTCGGCGGCGAGTTCCCCGCTCGCATAGGCGCGGGCGAGCGCGAGGCGCCCTTCGACGACGTTCTCGCCGGGCGCTGCCGCCTTCGCGGCCCAGCTTGCGACGGTCCGCCCTCCCCCGGCCGCCGCCTCGATCTTGGCGAGCTCGACCATCGCGATCCGGTCGCCGGCCTCGGCGGCCTGCGAGAGCCATCGCCGCGCCTCGTCCGTCTCGCCTCGGTCGGCCGCGACCTGACCGATCCGGCGCATGGCGGGGGAGGCGCCGGCCTCGGCCGCGCGGCGGCGCCAATCGGCGACGGCCTCGGCCTGCGACGGCCCCGCCCCGCAGCGGAGTTCGTCCGAGACCTCCAGCATGGCGAGCGGGTTGCCCGCTTCGGCGGCCCGGCGCAGGCGCGCCTCGGCCTGCGGTTGGTCGATCCCCTCGCGCAGGAGGAAGCCGGCATAGGCGAGGTCGGCCTCGGGCGTTTCGAAGGCGCCGACCCGCCGGAACAGCGCGGCCGCAGCGTTCCGGTCGACGGGCACGCCCTGCCCTTCGAGAAGGGCGGTCGCCTTATCGGCGAGAAGAAGGGCGCTCACGCCGGGCCTGGCGATCGCCGCGTCGAGCGTCGCGTTCATGGCGGCGAAGTCCGGCGTGCCGGTGAAGTCGCCGCGCTGGTAGCGGGCGAGGAGCCGGACGGCGCTCATCGAGCGGCCTTCGGCGGCGCGCTTGGCCAGCGCCAGCCCCTTGGCGACGTCGCGGCCCTCGGACAGGTAGTGATCGGCGACGAGCGTCAGCGCGTCGAGCGAGCCGTGGGCGGCGGCCTCCTCGCGAAGCGCGAGCGCGCGGGCGCGATCGCGCGGCATGCCGGAGCCGGCCTCGGCGAGGCGGGCGAGCCGCAGCTCGGAAACGGGCTCGCCGATCCGGTCGCCGACCTCGTACCAGGGCAGGGCGGCTGCGAAGTCCTCGCGGCCGGGCGCCCCGAGAAGCCGGTCGCCGACGTCGGCGACGATGCCGCAATCGCCCTGGCTGAGCGCCGTCTGCGCGCCGATGAGGGCGAGCGTCAGGTAATGATCGGCGGCCCCCGGAAAAGGCTCTGGCGCGCCGCCCTCGGCGAAGAGGCCGGCAAATTCGAGGCCCGCGCGCGGGTCGCCGAAGCTCGCCGCGATGCTGAAGAACTTCGCCGCGCGTTCGGAGCTCGCGCCCGGCAGGCGGTTGTCGCGGTTGAGCCGCCCGAGCGCGAGCGCGGCGGTGGTTTCCCGCTCGGCCAGCGCGGCTTCCAGGAGCGCCCCGGCGCGAGCCGGATCGGGGGCACCGGCCTCCGGATCGACCAGGAGCAGCGCGAGATCACGCTTGGCGCGTGCGCTCGCCGGCCCCGGCGCGCCGGCGAGGCGTTCCAGCATGCGCCGAGCGAGCACCTTATCGCGCGGCACCTCGGCGCTGCCCTCCGCGAGGCGCTCGGCATCGATCAGCATGCGCGCGGGATCCACGCCCGGGTCTCCTCCGTCCCAGGCCGTCCAGTCGATCGCCGGCGGGCTCGCCGCGGCGGGCGGGCGGCAGAGCGTCGCGTAGTCGAGCTTCGGCGGCCGGCGCAGGGTCGCCTTGGCGTCGGCCGCGCCGACGCCGGCCGCGGGATCGGCGTAGACGGGCGCGGGCGTCGGCAGCGGCACAACCGGCTCCCTCGGCGGCGCGGGCGCGGCGAGGCCCGGCAGCGCGGGAAGCGCCGGCAGGGCGAGCCCGGGCTCCTGCGCCGCGGCGGCGCCCGCGAGGAGCGCCAGGAGCGAGGCGCCGGCGAGGACGCTCGCCGCGCGGCGGCGCCGGGACCTGTCGATCATCGAAGTCATGGAAGCGATCCTCCCGTTCGCGGTTTGGCCGGCAGGCCTATTCGAGCTCGATGGACTCCCGGTCGGCGTCGGGGCCGGCCGTTTCGATCTGGCGGATGGTGCGGCCGGCCAGAAGATTGCCGCCGGCTTCCGAGCGCTTCAGCCAGCGCAGCGCCTCGTCACGGTCGCGCGCGACGCCGTCGCCTTCGAGATAGGCGACGGCGAGCTGGTAGGTCGCGGCGGGATGGCCGCGCTCGGCCGCCCGCGTCAGCCAGGCGATGCTCTTGGCCTGGTCGGTCTCGCCGCCCGTTCCGAGCGCGAAGATGCGCGACAGGTCGTACATGGCGGTGGCGTTGCCGGCGTCGGCCGCCTTCTGCAGCCAGGCGATGCCGTCCCGCGGCGCGCGGGCGACGCCCATGCCGTTGAGGAGGAGGTGGCCGAGCCCGGCCATGGCCTCCTTGTCGCCCCCGCTCGCCGCCCCGAACATGAGGCCGGCCGCCAGATCGGCGTCGTGGGCCGGGCCGAAGCCGTTGAGATAGGTGACGGCGAGCGCTCGGCCGGCGGCGACCGAGCCGCGCTCGACCTGCTGGCGCAGGAGATCCACCGCCCGGCGCGGGTCGCGCTTGGCGTCGGAGAAGCTCAGCCAGTCGGCTTCGAGGATCGCGGCCTCGGGGCTGTCGGAGGAGCTCTGGACGAGG
>CANJKV010000343.1 GCA_947474855.1 Aurantimonadaceae bacterium
GCCTCGGCCACGAAGGCGCTCGGCGTCAAATGCATCAATGCCGGGGGCTCGGCGGCCTTCAAGGACAATGCCCGCGCCTTCTCGCTCGACGACGAGGTGCCCTCCTACGGCGTGACCTCGCGCCAGATCGTGAAGACCCTGCAGCGGGCCGTGGACGCGCTCGGCGTTCCGCACCCGCTCCACGTCCACTGCAACAATCTCGGGGTTCCCGGCCGCTCCGTGTCCGCCGTGCTCGACACGATGCGGGCGGCGGAAGGGGTGCCGATGCACCTCGCGCACATCCAGTTCTACGGATACGGGGCGGCGGGATCGCGCGGCTTCTCCTCGGAAGCGCAGGCACTCGCGGAGATGGTGAACGCCCGTCCCGAGATCACCGTCGACATCGGGCAGGTGATGTTCGGGCCGACGGTGACGGTTTCCTCCGACGAGCTGCTGCAGTTCGCGGGCCGCGCGACGGCGAGCCTCAAGAAGTTCGTGATCGTCGACGGCGACGCGAACGGGGGCGGGGTCGTGCCGATCAACTACCGGCAGGCGAACTTCCACAACGCGCTGCAATGGGCGATCGGGCTGGAACTGTTCCTGATGATCGAGGACCCGATGCGGGTCTTCTTCACCACCGACCACCCGAACGGCGCGCCGTTCACGAGCTATCCCGACCTGTTCGCCCTCCTGATGAGCCGGGATCTGCGCGCCCGGTGGCTGGAGGCGCTGCCGAAGGCGGTGCGCGAGGAAACCCGGCTCGCCGAGCTGACGCGGGAATACACCTTAGCCGAGATCGCGACGATGACCCGCGCGGCGCCCGCCCGGCTCCTCGGCCTGCCCGAGCGCGGACGGCTCTCGGCGGGAGCGGTCGCAGACGTCTCGGTCTACAGGCCGGGGGCGGACCTTGCCGCGATGTTCGGACGGGCGGCCTATGTCTTCAAGGACGGAGCGCTGGTGGTTCAGGACGGCGAGATCGTCGCGCGGCCCCGCGGGCGCACGCTCTCGCTCGCCCCCCGTCAGGACAAGGCGATGGGCGCGCGGCTCGACCGCTTCTACGAGGAAAGCTATGGCCTGCCCGCCCGCTGGTTCGCGGTGCCGGAAGGGGCTGTCGCGGGCGGCGGGCAGCGCTTCGAGGCGGTGGCATGGACGCGATGACGACGGCGGCCACGATCAACGGCGTCGCCATCGACGACGGCTTCGCCGAGGCCTTCCCGATGCACGGGACGGCGATCCAGATCACCGCCGTTTCGCCGAAATGGGCGCTGGAGGCGGCCCGCGCGATGACGGGCTTCGCGACCTCGGTGATCGCCTGCGGCTGCGAGGCGGGGATCGACTGCGAGCTGTCGGCGGACGAAACGCGGGACGGGCGGCCGGGCGTGCGTGTCCTCCTCTTCGCCATGGACAGGAAGGGCCTCGCGACGCAGCTCGCGACGCGGCTCGGCCAATGCGTGCTGACCTCGCCGTCCTCCGCCTGCTACGCCGATCTCGTCGGCGAGGGGCGCATCGATCTCGGCAACGCCATCCGCTACTTCGCCGACGGCTGGCAGATCTCGAAGCGCTTTGAGAACCAGCACTTCTGGCGCATGCCGGTGATGGAGGGCGAGTTCCTCGTGGAGGCCGAGACCGGCTACGTGTCGAACGGGGTCGGGGGCGGCAACCTCCTCTTCATGGCCGGCAGCGCAGCGCAGGCCCTGCGCTCGGCCGAAGCGGCGGTGGAGGCGATGCGCCGCGTGCCGGGCGTCGTCATGCCCTTTCCCGGCGGCATCGTGCGCTCGGGCTCCAAGGTCGGTGGCAAGTACAAGGGCATGATGGCGTCCACCAACGACGCCTATTGCCCGACGCTGAAGGGCGTGACGCGGTCGGCGCTCGGGCCGGACACCGGCTCGGTCCTGGAGATCGTCGTGGACGGGCTGTCGAGCGCGGCGGTCGCCGACGCCATGCGCGTCGGTTTGAAGGCGGCGGTGGATCTCGGCCCGCGGGAGGGGGCGAGCCGGATCGGCGCGGGCAACTACGGCGGAAATCTCGGCCCCCACCACTACCACCTGAAGGATCTCCTGCCGTGAGCGCGCTGACCTTCACGATGCGAGCCGAGCCGGACCAGCGGCTCGACCTGTCGATCCTGACGCCCGGCCGTCTTGCGGGCCTCGGCGAGGCGGAGATCGCGGCCCTGCCGATCGGCACGACGCGGGAGCTGCGAACGGTCGGCGAGGTCTTCGCTGTTGCGATGGGCGACCTCGGCGACATCCGCTTCGTCGGCGGTTCGGAGCGCTTCGACCGGATCGGCGAGGGGCTGGAAGCCGGCGCGATCCTGGTCGAAGGCGCGGTCGGCTCGCGCGTCGGGCGGCTGATGAGCGGCGGACGGGTCGAGGTGCGGGGACATGCCGGTCTTCACGCCGGCTCGGCCATGGCCGGCGGTTTCCTGAGGATCGAGGGCGATGCCGGGGACTTCCTCGGTGGGCCGCTCGCCGGCGAGATGGCGGGCATGACCGGCGGCACGCTGCACGTGCGCGGCTCCGTCGGCGAAAGGGCCGGCGACAGGCTCCGCCGCGGGACGATCGTCGTCGGCGGCAATGCCGGCGCGGATGCCGGCAGCCGGATGGTGGCCGGGACGCTGATCGTGAAGGGCCGCGCGGGCGCGACTCCGGGGCGGCTGATGCGCCGCGGGACGATCGTGGCAGGCGGCGGAGCGGAGCGCGTCGGCGCGACCTTTCTCGACAACGGCGTCCACGATCCGCTGATCTTCCGCCTGATGACGCGCGCCTTCGCGGCGGGGCCGCTCGGCGAGCCGGTGCTCGACGGCGCCCCGATGCGGCGCCTCGGCGGCGATACGGCGGCGCTGGGGCTCGGGGAGCTCTTCGTCCCGGCCTGAGGACGGCCGCGCCTGTCGTCGGCGCGCCGATCGGGCGTCCGGTTCAAGCGGGGATGCGGCAGCATGTAGCGGCGGCTCCTGCATCCGCCGCCGCCCCTCGCGCGTATTGCTTGTCATCGCGGCTCGATCCGGGCGCCGTCGCATGCCGCGGGCGGAGGAACGCTCATGGTGGTTGATCTCATCCTCACGGTCTGCATGCTCTCGGACCCGACGACGTGCCGCGAGGAGCGGCTGACCTACGAGAGCCGAGGATCGCTTGCCCAATGCATGATGCTGTCGACGCCCTACGTGGCGCAGTGGGCGGGCGAGCACCCGAAATGGACGGTCAAGAGCTGGACCTGCAACTGGCCGGAAGAGCGTCGCCAGGGCATCTGAGGGAGGCCGCCGCCCAGCGAACGTCTCCCCGGCTCCAGCGCGCGGCGGGGCTCGCGAGAGCGAGCGTCGGGTCGGTCGGCGCGCGCACGGCGCTGCGCCGGCTGCACCAGGCGGGCTGCGCCAAACTGCGCTTTCCGCGCGCGGCCGGCCCGGGCATGGAGGCGGTTCTCGTCAACACGGCCGGCGGCCTGACCGGCGGAGACAGGATCGACGTCGAGCTCGACGTCGAGGCGGGCGCGTCCCTGACCCTGACGAGCCAAGCCTGCGAGCGCGTCTACCGCTCGCTCGCAGGCTTGGCGCAGGTTTCGGCGCGGCTGCGGGCCGGCGAAGGCGCCGCGCTCGCCTGGCTTCCGCAGGAAACGATCCTGTTCGACGGCGGCGCGATCGTTCGGAGCCTGGAGGTCGAAGCGGCTGCCTCCAGCCGCCTGCTTCTGTGCGAGAGCGTCATCCTCGGGCGCCAAGCCATGGGCGAGAGCGTGCGCGACGGGATCTTCCGCGATCGCTGGCGCGTGCGCCGCGACGGGCGGCTCGTTTTCGCGGACGATCTGCGCCTGGAGGGTGACATCGCGCGCATCGCGGCGGAGCCGGCGCTTCTCGGCGGCGCCCGCGCCTTCGCGACGGTGCTCTACGGGGGTGAAGCACCGGAGGACCGGCTCGCGGCGGCGCGGCGCATCCTCGGCGAGGCGGGAGGCGCGAGCCTCGTCGACGGCCTCGTCGTGGCGCGGCTGGCCGCGGCGGACGGGCTCGCGCTGCGGCGCCGGCTGGTACCCTTGCTCGGCGCTCTGGCCAGCAACCCGCTTCCGCGGATATGGTCGATGTGAGGGCGGCCTCGCGCTGCCGCCCATCACCACAAGGGGACAGTGCCGATGCAGCTCACGCCGCGGGAAAAGGACAAGCTTCTCGTCGCCATGGCCGCCGAGGTCGCGAGGAAGCGGCTCGCGCGCGGGGTCAAGCTGAACCACCCGGAAACGATCGCCCTCATCACCGACTTCGTCGTGGAGGGCGCGCGCGACGGGCGCAGCGTCGCCGACCTGATGGAGGCGGGCGCCCACGTCGTCGGGCGCGGTCAGGTCATGGAAGGGATCGCCGAGATGATCCACGACGTCCAGGTGGAGGCGACGTTCCCGGACGGCACCAAGCTCGTCACCGTCCACCAGCCGGTTCGCTGAAGGTAGAGCCTGTTATGGACCATGGATAGGTGTTGTGCTGGCTGTGCCGAGCCGCCGGGTAGGAGCCGAAGGCCGCCGTGAGCCGAGGCTATCGGCAAGGTCGGCGACGCAC
>CANJKV010000344.1 GCA_947474855.1 Aurantimonadaceae bacterium
GATGATAGTCGCGCCGGCATATTCGGTGAGGTCCGCGGTGTTCATTCCTCGTACTCCTGCCATTCCGAGACGACGGGCTGGACTGTGAGGGCTGCCCGGTCCTCTGCCGTTGAGGCGCCGCCCCAGAACGCATCTCCACCCTCCAGGAAGGCGTCGGCCCCATAGTCCGTCTTGATGCAGACCGTCTCGCCCTCGAAGACGAAGAGCCCCGGCCGGCACTCGCCGAGCAGGCAAGGCCACCCATCGGGCACCAGAACCAACCGCTTCATGCTGCTTCTCCCGGCTCATAGCCGCGCCCATAGCGCGTCAGGAACATGTTCGGCTGCTGCATGGCCCGGCACCAGCAGCGCCAGAGGTAACCGCCGGCATCCTCATCGGCTTGGCCGAAGCGGACCTCTTCGTAGAAGCGGCGCCGGAAGCCATCATCGATCGGCGGCAGAAGAGCGACCGCGAGCGCCGCGTTGATGCGGGCCTCGTCGCGGCGCGCCTTCCGGTCCAAGAGGCCCGGCTTCCATCGAGCCGGCCAAGGCCAGTCGTAGACTAGCCCACTGAATGCAGCCTCTAGGACGGCGAGGAGGTCTTCGCTGTTGTCGGGCTCACGCATCGCGGCAGCCTCCTTCATCCCTCTGCCCGATCCCGAGAGGACGGGCTGCCGCGATCCCATCAGAGGCTTCTGCGGGGAGGGTAGAAGTGGCCGCCCACTTCGCTTCATAGGCCGCGATGAACTTGGCGTCGAAAGCCGAGCGCCAGCCGCACCGGCATTGGAACTGGCCGTTCCGATAGGACGTGCGAGGCATACCATACCAGCAGCTACTGCCGCCGCAGTAAGGGGCATAATCCCGCCAGCGCATCAGGTTCTCGCGGACGATGCTCACGCTGTCGGTGTGCGCTCCATCACCCATGTCCAGCCTCCCTCTGCCCGATCCCGAGAGGACGGGCTGCCGCAATCCCATCAGAGGCTTCTGCGGGGAGGGTATCAATGTTCGCCTTCACCGCATCGAAGGTGACGGCGACGACCCACGGGTTCGCGTCCCAGCCGAAGCCGCGCTTCGCGTTCAGCCCCTCCCACAGTTCGGAGAAGCCCTCGCGGTAGTGCCCATTCAGCGACGGGTCGTAGGGACGGTCACGGTGCAGCTTGGTCGTGCTCGAATACTGGCCGGCGCCCTCGGCGATCGCGTCGGCTTCACCGATGTCCTGCAGGCGCTCGACGCGCACGTCGGTGACGATCAGCGTGAGGCGGGAGCACCGCCGGGGCATGTGGATGCTCGGCTTCCAGGCCCCGTCGCACTCGCCATCATCAGAGGCTCGATACCAGACCTCGCCACCATCATCCCGAGCGTCGTAGCCGCCGAGCGCTGCCCAGCACCACGTCTCACGGACCCAAAGTCGGTCTCCTTTCGCGAAGGCCGGCTTGATCGCGTACCGCTGGCCGTATTCGTCGACAGGCCAGCGGCGCAACGCGAGTTGACCGCTCGCGTCGGTTTCGGTCCACCACCAGAGGCCGGCCGGCACCCATTCCTGACGCATGTTGAACCGCTGCACCTCTTCGCAGTGGTTCACCCAATCGGGCGGCGCCGGCTTGAACAGTCGCCGCGTCTGGGTCTTTCGGCCACCGAGGATGGCCCGCACCATGGGACCGCTGAAGAGGATCGGACGATCAGCCATGATCCATCTCCCTCTGCCCGATCCCGAGAGGACGGGCTGCCGCAATCCCATCAGAGGCTTCTGCGGGGAGGGGCCTGCCTTCCGCCTTCCTGATGGCGGCCACAGCCTTGTCCATCTGCTTCGACATGGCGCGCCGCAGTTCCAACGGCTCGGCGTTGTTCATGCCGAACACGTAGACGACGCTCAGGAGGGCATCGAGGAGATCGGGCGCGGCGGCGATGAGAAGGGCGTTAGCGTTTGGAGACCCTGCTGAGCGGCCATCCTCCCAGCCAGCCTGCCGATGGTCTTTCCACTTCTCGCCTTGACCTTCATGCAAGACGCAGATCGTGTTCCAGCTATCGCCGGTCAGCACCTGCAAGCCGAACGAGGAGGCTAGCCACGGGCCAGGCGTGTGCTCAGCCATGTCCAACCTCTCTCTGCATCGCCTCTTCAGCCTCAATGCCGTAGGTGACGAAATCGCGGGCAGCATCTGTTGGCTTATAGGCGTCACCGAATGCGTCGGGGCTCGCGGCCGCATAACCACGACGCACGAGAGACGCCATGCAGTGTCGGGCGGACGCAAACGACGGGAAGAAGCTGTCGCCGCAGAACGTGAAACCGCCCTGCACCATCTTGGCAATGGCTTGGCGCTCCAAGCAAGAGAGCTTAGCCACGGATCGCCCTCCCCAGCCCTGAACGAGCCGGGAGCGCCAGCAGCCAGCGAACGCCTGCGGAACGGCTGACAGTTTCCTGACAGATACGTCGGAACAGATCGTGATGTTTCGGTCTTGTTCTGGTGGCGAAACCCTTGTGTTGCAGGGCTTTCGCGTTCAGGCACTCCCTTGGTAAGGGAGAGGTCGAGAGTTCAATCCTCTCTCGCAGCACCAGTTTCCTTACATTTCGCAGGCGTTTGGCACCCGAGCTGGGGATGGCTGCGGCGACGGGATCGCCTATTGCTCGATGGGCGCGGCTCTGCGCTGCCCGTGCCGCGGCACGCAATGCGTTTCCGGCGCGTCGGCGCCGATCGGCGGGCTCCGATCGGGCCACCGCAACTCTTCGGGCCGGGGCGCTGATCGCCAGGGGTGAAGCGGGGGTCTTCGCTCGGGCGCGGAACGAAGCCAGATGGCCAAGCCGAGCCGACAGACAGGTCTGCTGAGAACGATCAACGTCGATGTCGAGTAGCGCGGGCCCGGCTGATCGTCGGCCGATGCGGCTGCGGCGAACTCTCCAGATTAGCCGGGCATGCGTTCTAGGCTACAGTTTCATTTCCGTCCAAACAGGTATTCTGTAAGCCGCGGGAAAGTCTCGTTCCGCATTCTGGGTACGCCAACTAACCTTAGCGTGAAGCCTTCGAGGTCTCGCGCACTATGCGGTGACTCCTCGTGCGGTTCTCCATCAAGACAAAGCTTGCCGGCTCTTTCGGCGGCGTTCTCGTTCTTCTCGCGGTATCCGGCATCCTTGGGGTGTCGAGCCTATCCCAGACCAGCGCGATGCTCACGCAATTCGCCGACGGTCCGTTCAAGCAGGTCGAACTCGCCAAGTCGTTGCAGGAAACCGTCACGGACGCCCGGCGGGCGACGCTGCGGCTCCTCCTCGGATCGTCTTCGGAGGCGGGCTTGCAGGCCAAGGCCGACCTCAAGGCGGACTGGCAGGCCATCGATCAGCTGGTCGACCAGCTTTTCAGCATGATGTCCGAGGCCGACAGGCAGGCCTCCGGCGACATCGAAGCGATGATGGCCGACCTCAAGGCAGCCGGCGCGGAAACGGCGGCCCTGGCCGAATCGGCGAACCCGACGGCCGGCAACGTCGCCATGAGCGCGACCAAGCCCGGCTCCGACGCGTTCCTGTCCGCTTCGGCCGAGCTGCGCGGCGCCATCCTCGATCAGGGCGGGGCTGAGGCCCTCGCCGCGCTCGCGCTCCTGTCGGAGATCCAGACGGACGTCCTTCGCAGCCGGACCTCGGCCATCGCGTCCGTCGTGCGAACCGATCCGGAACAGATCCAGCGGATCAAGGACGATCTCGGCGAGCTCTTCGCCACGGTCGACGCGCGGTTCGAACAGTTGGCCCGCCTGCCGGCGGTCCAGCGCAGCCGCGATCTCGTGGAAACGACGCGGGCGGCCTGGGCACAGCTGCAGGCCGCCGAGGCCGAGCAGCTCGCCTACGGCGTCAACAACTATTTCGGACGCGCGCTCGAAGCCAACGCGACGAAGTTCGCGCCCTTGTCGGCCAAGCTCAACGAGCGCCTGGAGGCCGTCAACAAGCGGGCCGCCGAGATCGCCGACGAGTTCCTTGCAAAGGCCGAGAGCAGCTACGCCTCGACGCGCAACCTCATGGTCGCGCTCGCGCTCGCCGCCCTGGTGGCGGGCGCGTCGGCCGCGGCCTGGCTGTCGCTCTCGATCGGCCGGGGCTTGAACCGTGCGGTGCGGCTGGCCGACGCCATCGGCTCGGGCGACGTGTCCGAGCGCGTCGAGGCCAAGGGCAGCGACGAGATCGGCGATCTCCTCCGCTCCATCAACGCCATGAGCGAGAAGCTGTCGCACATCGTCTCGGGCGTGCTCGGCTCGGCGGCGCAGGTCGCCTCGGGCTCGCGCCAGTCGGCGGCGACGGCCGAGCAGCTCTCGTCAGGCTCCACGGAGCAGGCCGCCGCCTCCGAGGAAACCTCGGCCGCCGTCGAGGAGATGACGGCGAACATCAAGCAGAACGCCGAGAACTCGGCGCAGGCCGAGAAGATCGCCGCGCTTTCGGCCGAGAGCGCCGATCGCAGCCGGCAGGCCATCTCGGGTTCGCTGGAGGCCATGCGATCCATCGCGGAGCGGGTGCGGGTCGTCCAGGAGATCGCCCGCCAGACCGAC
>CANJKV010000345.1 GCA_947474855.1 Aurantimonadaceae bacterium
ATCGTGCCGATGGTGTCGGACATCGCGTCCGCGTCGAGGTTCGCCACCATGCCGCCGCTCGCCGCTGTCGGGGCGCCGGGCGCCCGTTTCCCTCGCCATCAACCTTCCCCAAGGGAAGAGAAATGTCAAACAAAGATTGAACCAGATCTGCCGCGCCGCCCTCAGGTTGCCGTTAGCAGCCGAACAAGCATCGCCGCTCCGGTCATCAGCAGACCAAGGGCGATCGCCGTATCGAGGACATCGCGGTGGCGGCCGAGAAACGAGCGGAACGGCCCGGCCGACAGGGCCCATGCGAGCGCGCCGAACCAGAGCGCCGCCACGAGAAACACCGTGCCGGCCGCGGCCGGCGCGCTCAGCCCCGCATCGCTGTTCGTGCGGCTGGCGACGAGATAGGAGCCGAAGAAGGCGGCGCTGACGGGATTGGCCACCGCGGTGGCGAAGGCGAGAACGAAAACGCCCCGGCTCGTCGCGGTTGGCGCCCGCGGCGAGGCTGCGGACGATGCGGGGCGCGCGAGGCGCATCAGCGCCCGCCCGCCGACCAGGAGCAAGAGGCCGGCAAAGCCCGCCTGCGCGGCCAGGGCCATGGCGGGATCGGGCCCGAGGCGGGTGGCGAGAGACAGCGTCAGGAGCGCCAGGAGCCCGGCTCCCGTGGCGATGCCGGCCGCCGCCAGGATCCCCGCTCGCGGCCGCGGCGAAAGGCTCGCCTGCGCCACGACGAGGAAGTTGGGCCCCGGCAGGGCCGCGAGCAGCATGTAGGTCGAGGCGAAGGCCAGGAGCGACGCGGTCGGAAAGGGATCGGGCATCGGGATCGCGGCATGTCCGGAAGGCGGCGCGAAGCCGCGGGGATCCTCATCATGACGCTGGGGAAGATCCAACGTCACCGGCAGATGCCGGTGGCGCGGCGAGCCCCGGGATGCGAGCAGATGGTGGAAGCGCGAGCCCGTGCGCGCGGGGCTTACTCCCGGCCCCGGCGCGCCGACACGGGTCTCGCGCTTCGCATGCCCGCGCTTCACATGGCGGCCCGTCCTCCCCATTTCTCGGGGAGAAGAAGGCTTTCGCGCACATGACCCCTTACTCGATCCTCGACCTGTCACCGATCCCCGAAGGCTCGACGGCAGCGCAGGCCCTGCAGAACTCGGCCGACCTCGCGGCCCACGCCGAAGCGCTGGGCTACAAGCGCTTCTGGCTCGCCGAGCACCACAACATGACCGGAATCGCCAGCGCCGCGACGGCCGTGGCCATCGGCTTCGTCGCGGGCCGCACCAAGACGATCCGCGTCGGTGCGGGCGGCATCATGCTGCCGAACCACGCGCCCCTCGTCGTCGCCGAGCAGTTCGGCACCTTGGCGACGCTCTATCCCGACCGCATCGACCTCGGCCTCGGGCGCGCCCCGGGCACCGACATGGAAACGGCGCGCGCGCTGCGCCGCAACCTCGAAGGCGGCGATCGCTTTCCCCAGGACGTCGTGGAGCTGATCGGATACTTCGCCCGCGAAGAACCGGGCGAGCCGCCGGCGCGGGTGCGCGCAGTGCCGGGCGTGGGCACCCAGGTGCCGGTCTTCATCCTCGGCTCCTCGCTCTACGGCGCGCAGCTCGCGGCCTATCTCGGCCTGCCCTACGCCTTCGCCTCCCACTTCGCGCCGGCGGCGCTCGACGATGCCGTTGCAGTCTACCGCGACAGCTTCCGGCCGAGCGAGCGCTGGCCCGAGCCCTATTTCATCCTGGCGCTGAACGTTTTCGCGGCCGACACGGATGCGGAGGCCGCGCGCCTCCAGACCTCGATGATCCAGGCCTTCGCCAACCTGCGGACCGGCCGACCCGGCCCCCTGCCCCGCCCGGTGGACGACGTCGAAGCCGTGCTCGATCCCGCCAGCCTCGCTATGGCGCGCCAAGCGCTGCGATGCTCGGTGGTGGGCGCCCCGCGAGCGGTGGCGGCGGGCCTGTCCCGCTTCATCGAAACCTACCGGCCGCAGGAGGTGATCCTGACCGGGCAGATCCACGACCACGCCGCTCGGATGCACTCCTTCTCGATCGCCGCCCGGGCCATGCGCGACCTCGGCACGGGCGAGACCGCGACCGCGGCGGCCGAGTGAAGCGTCGTTTCCGCGGTCAGACCTTATCGTAGAGAAGAGCCGGATCCGACGTCAGGTTCGCGCGGATGAGGATCATGATCTCGTCGAGCCGCTTGAGGTCGGCGGCCGGCACCCCTTGCGTCGCGCGGGCCATCGTCTTCTCCACGACGGGGCGGAGTTCGGCGAACACCGCGGCCGCCGTCTCGGTGACGTGGATGACTTTGGCGCGGCGATCCGTGGGATCGATCGTGCGGGTGATAAGCTTGCGGGCCTCGAGACGGTCGAGATAGGCGGACAGCGTCATCGGCTCTACACCCATGCGGTCGGCCAGGACGGCCTGGCGCGAGCCGTCGTGGCGGGCCACGTAGGACAAGGCGCGGATCTCGCCGGCTGTCAGGCCGAGCCCCGCTTCCGTGATGGACTTCTCGAGCGCCTGACGAAACAATCGAGCATTGTCGGCCAAAAGGAAGCCGAATGAATTTCCCGACGTCATGGGCATCGTCTGCATCCCGCCTGCGGTCGAATCACGTATCGCTGCTTGGCCGAAACCTGTCGCTCGACAGTTTTCCACCGTATCATAAGGAGCAACTTTCCACAACCAAAAGGTGCAGATTTGTAAGCTCCGCGTAGTTGGCTATCTACCGCACCGCACGCGAAATCCGCAAGCGAAAGCGCTGTCGAAAACCTTTTCTCTGCGGGATTTTGTCAGAAATTTTCGCAAAACTTCTGGTAAAGCGATGATCGATTCCTTCTCTTCCGCCCCACCGCATCACCTTCCCGATTTCCCGCGCCTGACGGCCGGCGATTTCGAGCCCGCCTTCGATTCGGCCATGGCCGAGCATCGCGCCGAGATCCACGCCATCGCCGGCGCGGCGGAGCCGCCGAGCTTCAACAACACGCTGGCGGCGCTGGAGCGCTCGGGCGAGCGGCTCGGGCAGGTGGCGCGCGCTTTCGGCGTCCTCGCCGGAGCCCACACCAATCCCGCACTTCAGGCGGTGGAGCGCGAGGTCGCGCCCAAGCTCTCGCGCCACGGCTCGGCCATCTCGATGAACCCCGCCCTGTTCGCGAGGATCGACGACCTCTTCGCGCGCCGCGAGGCGCTCGGCCTGTCGCCGGAGGACCTGCGGCTCCTGGAGCGCACCCATTCCGGCTTCGTGCGCTCGGGAGCCAGGCTCGAAGGCGAGGCCAGGGACCGGCTCGCGGCGATCAACGCCGAGCTTTCCGTTCTCGGCACGCGCTTCTCGCAGAACCTTCTCGCCGACGAGAGTTCCTGGGAGCTGCCGTTGTCGAGCGACGACCTCGCCGGGCTGCCGGACGACCTCGTCTCGACGCTCGCGGCGGCGGCCGAGGCGCGGGGCCGCCGCGGCCACGTCCTCACCCTTGCCCGGTCGCACGTCGTGCCCTTCCTGACCCATTCGACGCGCCGGGACCTGCGCGAAGTCGCCTTCTCCGCCTGGACGAAGCGCGGCGAGAACGAGGGCGAGACCGACAACAGGCCTCTCATGGCCGAGATCCTGAAGCTCAGGGCCGAGAAGGCGCGGCTGCTCGGCTTCGAAAGCTATGCCGCCTTCAAGCTCGACGACACCATGGCCAAGACGCCGTCGAGCGTGCGCGGCCTTCTCGAAGAGGTCTGGGGAGAAGCGAAGGCGCGCGCCGCGCGCGACGCGGAAGCGCTCGAAGCGTTGGCGAGGGCGGAGGGGCACAACGGCGCCATCGAGCCCCACGACTGGCGCTTCCTCGCCGAAAAGCGGCGCAGGGCCGAGTTCGACATGGACGAGTCGGAGCTCAAGAGCTACCTCGTCCTCGACCGGATGATCGAGGCGGCCTTCGACGTCGCCGGCCGGCTCTTTGGCCTCACCTTCGAGGAGGTCTTCGACGCGCCCCTCTGGCACGAGGACGTGCGCGCCTGGCGCGTGCGGGGCGCCGACGGCGAGACCCGCGGACTTTTCCTCGGCGACTACTTCGCCCGCCCCTCCAAGCGCTCGGGCGCCTGGATGAGCAGCCTGCGCCCGCAGAACCGGATGCGCGGCGAGACGCCGATCATCTACAACGTCTGCAACTTCGCCAAGCCCGCGGCCGGCTCGCCCGCGCTCCTGTCGATCGACGACGCGCGCACGCTGTTCCACGAGTTCGGCCACGCGCTGCACGGGCTCCTGTCGGACGTGACCTGGCCCTCGCTGTCGGGCACGGCGGTGTCGCGCGATTTCGTGGAACTGCCCTCGCAGCTCTACGAGCACTGGCTGACGGTGCCCGAGGTGCTGTCGCGCCACGCCCTGCACGCGCGAACGGGCGAGCCGCTGCCGGCCGAGCTGACGGAGAAGCTCAACCTCACCCGCACCTTCGACGCCGGCTTCGACACGGTGGAATACACGGCGTCCGCCCTC
>CANJKV010000346.1 GCA_947474855.1 Aurantimonadaceae bacterium
ATGTGCGTCAAGCACGATTACCAGCCCAAGGTCGAGACGAAGTTCCTCGGACAGGTGCAGACCAAGTACGAGAAGAAGAACTGGTCGAGCGTCATCCTGTTCAACAACGCCAAGTGCACGGCGCTGACGACGGACTACGTCAACACCGCCACGGGCCTTCAGCTTCACCAGTTCAAGTGGCTGGAGAACGACGACCTGATCGGCGAGCTGCCGGCCGCCTGGAACTGGCTCGTCAACGAGTACGACTACGATCCGAACGCCAAGAACGTCCACTTCACCGACGGCGGCCCGTACTTCAACGAGTACAAGGACGACGACTACGCCGACGAGTGGTTCGCCGCGCGCGAGCGCACGCTCGCCGTGACGCAGCGGAGCTGACGCGCGAGGCGGGGCGAACGATCATGGCCGACACCGGCATCGCGGCGCTGGCCGACATCTCGACGCTGACCACCGATCCCAGGGGCTTCTTCGCGCCCTATTCGTCGGTGGTGCTCGTCGCCAACAGCCGCGACGCCGTCGGCATCCTGGAGTCGCAGGAGCTGGGCGCGCGCCCGCTCTTCATCTTCTTCAACCGCGTCTACCGCATCCTGTCGCAGCGCTACGACGGCGACTGCATGCTGATCTCGCGCTCCTCGCCTGTCGGCTCCAGCCTCGTCTACCGCAAGGAACTGCCGGACGTTCTCTCGCTCGTCGAAGGCAAGGGCTTCCGTGGCATCATCAACGTGCGGGCCCGCGATAAGGAGCGCTTGAGCCCGGCGGAGGATTTCCAGGGCCGCCCCGTCGCTTTCCTCGACCTCGCCGACTGGGCGAAGGCAATCTATCCGAAGGGCCGGCGCATGCCGTCCTCCGGCTTCGCGGTGGCCGCCTGGCTCGCCCAGCAGAAGATCGAGCGGCCGAT
Source organism: Aurantimonadaceae bacterium (assembly GCA_947474855.1). Lineage (GTDB taxonomy): Bacteria > Pseudomonadota > Alphaproteobacteria > Rhizobiales > Rhizobiaceae > Antarcticirhabdus. The sequence goes on from CANJKV010000346.1 coordinate 899, forward strand.
CTACCTCGCCGGCTTCACGGGGGTCCGCGAGGCGCAGTGGCGGGTCTTCGACGCGCACGACTGGAGCTGGGAGCAGGTCGTCCTCCACATCATGTTCAAGAAGGACATGCTGCGCGACGCCGGCGTAGGGCGGACCGTCGGCGACTGGCCGGTCCGCGAACTCCTCGGCTACTTCGGCGACATCACCTACGACGACTTCCACGTCGCCTCCGCCGAGGCCCTGTCGCACCGGCTCGGCGGCACCAACCGCGTCATCGACCACATCTATTCCTCGCTGAAGGTCCAGCTCGCCGTCCGCGACTTCTTCCGCCGCATCCGCCCGCGCTCGCGCAAGGCCCGGACGCGCGACCGGCTCCTCAAGGAGCAGCAGCAGAACGAAGGCGGCTGAGGTCGTGTCGGGGGCGGGCGAGCGGGTCGCTTTCGGCGAAGGTGACGCGCTGACGCGTTTCGACGGCTTCGAACGGGTGATCCTCGTCGCCAACAGCGACGCCGTCCACGTCGCCGACCTCCAGGCCCGCCATACCGGCGCGCTCTTCGTCTTCTTCAACAAGGTCTACAAGGTTGTCGATCGGCCCTTCGCCGGCGACGCCGTGCTCGTCGCCCGCTCGGGGCCGGCGGGGGCCAACATCGTCTACCGCCGCGAGGTGGCGGACGTCCTGAGGCTCGTCTCCGGTCCGGGCTTTCGCGGGATCGTCAACCTGCGCGTCGGAGCTCGGGAGCGCTTCAGCCCGGCCGCCGACTTCGAGGGAGCCACCGTCGCCCACCTCGATCTCCAGCCGATGTTTGCCGGCTTCTATCCGTCGACGCACGTGCCGACGAGCGGCTTCGCGCTGGCGCTCGCGCTGGCCGAGCGTCTGGGGTCGGGCAGGGTGGTGCTCGCCGGCTTCACCGCTCGGCGCAGCGAGGCCTGGAAGCTCTTCCACGACCACGACTGGACCTTCGAGCAGGTCGCGATGCGCGCGCTGGCGCGCAGCGGCCTCATCGCGATGGAGCCTGGGCGAGCCGAGCGCTCGCCCTTCGACGCGCTCTGCGAGCGGTTTCCCGCCGTGTCTCGCGACACGGTGGCGCTGGTCTCCGCTGAGGTGCTGGGCGAGCGGCTCGAGGGCACGAACATGACCGTCGACCGGCTGGTCTCGGTGACGAAGCCGCTGGCCCGGATCGATCGAGTGCTGCGCGGGCTGAAGCCGAAGACGCGCAAGGAGAAGCTGGCGGAGAAGGGCGGGGGCTGACCCGCGCCCGCTCGCATTCGGCACCCGATCGCCTGCCTTGACAGGGCGAACGGCGGCGTGCACGACCCACCCGCCAGTCGGCTGGGCGGCCGCTCGCGCAAGTGCCGAAAGGCCGCGCGGGAGGAAAGTCCGGGCTCCACGGAGAAACGGTGCCGGATAACGTCCGGCGGGGGTGACCCCAGGGAAAGTGCCACAGAGAACAGACCGCCCCGCCCGCCGCCGCGCAAGTGCCGGCATCGTCGCGGGGTAAGGGTGAAACGGTGGGGTAAGAGCCCACCGCGCCTTCGGCAACGCGGGCGGCACGGCAAACCCCACCGGGAGCAAGACCGAATAGGGACGACGCGGCGGCAACGCCGCCCTTCTCCGGGGATCGTCGTCGTCCGGGTGGGTTGCTAGAGGCGTCGCGCGAGCGGCGTCCCAGAGGAATGGTCGCCGGGCGGCGAAAGTCGCTCACAGAACCCGGCTTACAGGCCGGCTGGCACTTCGACCCTTCGCCCGCCGCCCGCTCGCCGGGCCGATCTCCCACCGCGCCGTGGGGCTCCGCCCCACGTCCTGACACGGGCCGTTTCGGAGGTCGGGTTCGAGAAGGTCCGCCGCCCGACCCTGTGCTGTCTGTGCATCTGTGTGGCTTTCTAGACACGGTGTCCAAGCGATTGCGCGGCAAAGGAATCGCTCCGGAGAGAGCCTCGAAACCGCCGTGCGGAATCGGCCAAACGCCCGGCGCAGCGATGTTTTCCCGCTGCGGCGCGGACGCATCCGCGCGCTGGTTGCTGCATCGCAACCGCTCCGGACGCGTTTGGAAAACATCAATCTTAACGGCAGTTTAAGCATCTTCCGTCAGCATGGCTAAAGCCTTTCGCGGAGCCCTGGTGGAGCCCGTTCCCATTGACGCCCATGGTGTCCCATGCTACTTCCTGGCTCATCGGACGACGGCCGAACGGGGCCGATTTTTCCAGCACACGAGCGGAGTTTTGCATCTCGCAAAGCCACGGGACGAGGCCTTCCGGCTTCGACTCGGCGCCTGTTCTTTGCCCGGTTTACGGCCGGTCAAGCGGGGGCGTTCACGGCATGCGAGCCGAAGGGGTGGGTCGAAGCGCTTGATGCACCGGTTCCTGTCGAACTGGACGAACGGCGTGGACGCCAAGGGGCGGGTCTCCGTTCCGGCTTCCTTTCGGCAGGTGCTGGCCGCGCGCGGCGTGAACGAGCTCTTCGCCATCCAGGCGATCGGGCGGCCGGCGATCGACGTCGGCGGGCCGGACCTCCTGGAGCGGTACGAGAGGCGCATGGAAGAGGTCGACCCGTTCAGCCAGGCCTATCAGGACCTCGCGCTGTTCGCCTTCGGCGACGGCAAGTTTCTGAAATACGACGCGGAAGGGCGGATCGGCGTGAACGACTTCATTCGCTCCCATACCGGGATCACGGATCAGGTCGTGTTCGTCGGTGCCCGGGATCACTTCCAGCTCTGGGAGCCCGCCCGCTTCGAGACCTATCGGGGAGAGGCCCGCGAGCGGCTGCTGGCCGGACGCATGGGCGCTTCTCCCACGCAGCGATCACCGGAATGATGGCGGGCCACGGCGGCCGCGCGAGCGGCTCCGTTGGCGGACCGGCTCGCCACATTCCGGTGCTCCTCGCTCCCGTTCTCGCCGAGCTGAAGCCGGCGCCCGGCGAGCGCCACCTCGACGGCACCTTCGGAGCCGGCGGCTACACCCGTGCCGTCCTCGATGCCGGCGCGAGCGTCATCGCGCTCGACCGCGATCCGACGGCCATTGCCGGCGGCGCCGCGATTCAGGCCGAGTACGGCGAGCGCCTGCGCCTCGTGCCCTCCCGCTTCTCGGCGCTGGACACCGTGGCGGAGGACGAAGGCTTCGCGCCGCTCGACGGCGTCGTCCTCGACATCGGCGTGTCCTCCATGCAGATCGACGAGGCGGACCGGGGCTTCTCCTTCCAGAAGGACGGACCGCTCGACATGCGCATGGGCGGGCAGGGGCCGAGCGCGGCCGATGCCGTCAACCGGCTGAAGGCTGGCGATCTCGCCCGCGTCCTGTCCTTTCTGGGCGAGGAGCGTCAGGCCGGGCGGATCGCGCGCGCCATCGAGGCGCGCCGGGCGGACAAGCCCTTCGAAACGACGCTGGATCTGGCGGCCGTCGTCGGCCGCGTCGTCGGCCGCAAGCCCGGCGACCGCATCGATCCGGCGACCCGCACCTTCCAGGCGCTGCGCATCTACGTCAACGACGAGCTCGGCGAGCTGGCCCGCGCGCTGATCGCCGCGGAGCGGGTGCTGAAGCCCGGTGGGCGGCTGGTGGTCGTCACCTTCC
>CANJKV010000347.1 GCA_947474855.1 Aurantimonadaceae bacterium
CCGATCGATTAACAGTCGATTGCTCTACCACTGAGCTACCGGGGACCGCCACGCTGCTGCGTGTGAGCGGGCCTATAGCAGGGTGGTTCGGGCTTGCAAAGCGCCCTCGTGAAAAAACCGTCGCAAACCGCGCTCGGCCATTCCATCGTCGGCCGGGAATGCCCATTTGCCCGGCCGTTGCGCAGGGTTGCGCGCGTCGGTTCGAGAAGAAAGGCAGCGTCGGAATGGCTGGGAACGGTTCGGAAGCGGGCCATCAGGGCGGCGGCTCCGGCTTCGGCGTGCGCCGCGGCCGAATCGAGGTGTTCGGCCGCGGCGTCGCGCTGCCGCGTCAGCGCCGCTGGCGCATCGCGATCGGCATCGGGCTGATCCTCGGCGGCTTTCTCGGCTTCCTGCCGATTCTCGGCTTCTGGATGGTGCCGCTCGGGCTGCTCGTCCTGTCGATCGACATCGCGATCGTGCGCCGCGCGCGGCGCCGCTCGACCGTGCGCTGGGCCCGGTGGCGCGGCCGCCGCGGGCGCGACGGCGGCGTGCCGACCTCGCACACGGCGGCAGAGCTGGTGGACGAAGCGACGCGGAGCGGCGTCAGCCGCCCGTGACGCGTGCGCCGGCCGCCGCTTCGAACAGGTGCCAGCGGCGCGGGCGCACGGCGATGCGGTCGCCGACGCTGCCCGGCGCGTCGGCCGGCAGCTCCAGCTCGATGCGGCCGTCCTCGGGCGTGTCGATCTCGATGATGCGCGAGCCGCCGGAGCGGCGCGCGAGCGAGACCGTGCCGCCGATGCCCGGCGCGCCGTCGGGCACGAGCTCCAGGTCGTAGGGACGCACGAACAGGCTGCGCGGCCCGTCGGCGTCGGGTGTGCGTCCGAGAACGGTGCCGCGATAGGCGATCTCGCCACCGCGGACCTCGACCGGCAGGATGTTCGACGACCCGACGAAGGAGAACACGAAGGGCGAGGCCGGGCGGTCGTGGATGTCCGCCGCCGAGCCGACCTGCTCGATGCGGCCCTGGCTCATGACGACGACGCGGTCGGCGAGCTCCAGAGCCTCGTCCTGGTCGTGGGTGACGAAGACGGTGGTGTGGCCGGTACGGTCGTGCAGCTCGCGAAGCCAGCGCCGCAGCTCGCGGCGGACCTTGGCGTCGAGCGCGCCGAAGGGCTCGTCGAGAAGAAGGACGCGCGGCTCGATGGCGAGCGCGCGCGCGAGAGCCACGCGCTGGCGCTGGCCGCCGGAAAGCTGCGCAGGGTAGCGCTGGCCGAGGCCGGGCAGCTGCACCAGCTCCAGAAGTTCCTCGGCGCGCCGCCGGATCTCGGCGCGGCTCGGCCGGGTGCCGCGCGGGCGCACCGACAGGCCGAAGCCGATGTTGTCGGCGACGCTCATGTGCTTGAACAGCGCGTAGTGCTGGAACACGAAGCCGACGTTGCGCTCCTGCACGCTTTTCGCCGAGGCGTCCTCCTGGCCGAAGCGGATCGTGCCGCCTGAGGGGAATTCGAGCCCGGCGATCAGGCGAAGGAGCGTCGTCTTACCCGAGCCGGAGGGGCCGAGAAGCGCGATCAGCTCGCCCGAACGGATGTCGAGCGAAACGTCGTTGAGCGCCCGGAAGCCGTCGAACTCCTTGGCGAGATGGCGGACGGAAATGTCCATGGGAATGTCCTTTCGGGCGAAGGTCAGTGACGGCCGCGGCCGGTGGCGGCGATGTCGCCGGCATAGCGCGCTTCGAGCACGGCCTTGATGCCGAGCGTGACGAAGGCGAGGCCGGCCAGCAGCGTCGACACGGCGAAGGCGGCGGAGAAGGCGTATTCGTTGTAGAGGATCTCGATCTGCAGCGGCATCGTGTTGGTGAAGCCGCGGATCTTGCCGGAGATGACCGAGACGGCGCCGAACTCGCCCATGGCGCGCGCGTTGCACAGGAGGACGCCGTAAAGGAGCGCCCACTTCACGTTCGGCAGCGTCACGCGCCAGAAGGTCTGCCAGCCGTTGGCGCCGAGCGAGACGGCGGCCTCCTCGTCGCCGGTGCCCTGCTCCTGCATAAGCGGGATCAGCTCGCGCGCGACGAAAGGCAGGGTGACGAACACCGTCGCCAGAACGATGCCGGGAATGGCGAAGACGATCTTGAGGCCGGTCCAGGCGACGAGCGGCTGGAAATAGCCCTGTGCGCCAAACAACAGCACGAAGACGAGGCCCGCGATCACCGGGGAAACGGAGAAGGGCAGGTCGATCAAGGTCAGAAGGAGGCTCTTGCCTTTGAAGTCGTGCTTGGCGATGGCCCAGGCCGCCGCGAGGCCGAAGACGAGGTTGAGCGGCACCGAGATCGCCGCGACGATCAGCGTCAGGCGGATGGCGGCCAGCGCATCGGGCTCGACGAGCGCGGCGAAGTAGGCGTCGAGGCCGTTGCGGAACGCTTCGGCGAAGACGGCGACGAGCGGCAGGAACAGGAAGAAGGCCAGGAAGGCGAGGGCAACCGCCGTCAGCAGCCACTTCACCAGGGGGCCTTCCGTGGTCACGGGCCGCGGCGCGCGCGGAGCCGCGCTGGTCGCGTCGGCGGCGGGCATGTGGACGGCCTCAAGCGCCATGTCCGAACCTCCTGCGGCTCCAGGCCTGGATGAGATTGATGACGAGCAGCATCACGAAGGAGATGCCGAGCATCATCGCCGCGACGGCGGTCGCGCCGGCATAGTTGAACTCCTCGAGCCGGATCACGATCAGGAGTGGCGCGATCTCCGAGACATAGGGGATGTTGCCGGCGATGAAGATGACCGAGCCGTATTCGCCGACGGCGCGCGCGAGCGCCAGGGCGAAGCCGGTGAGAAGGGCCGGCACGATGGCGGGCAGGACCACGCGCGTCACCGTCTGCCAGCGGTTCGCCCCGAGGGTGGCGGCTGCTTGTTCCAGCTCGACGTCGACCTCTTCCAGGACGGGCTGGACGGTGCGCACCACGAAAGGCAGCGACACGAAGGTGAGGGCGACGACGATGCCGAGCGGCGTATAGGCGATCTTCAGGCCGCCTTCGCCGAACAGGAAGCCGAGCGGGCCGGACGCCGTGAAGAGCGAGCCGATCCAGCCGTTCGGCGCATAGAGCGTCGTCAGCGCGATGCCCGCGACGGCCGTCGGCAAGGCGAAGGGCAGGTCGATCGCGGCGTCGACGAGGCGTCGGCCGGGAAAATCGTAGCGCACGAGCACCCAGGCGACGAGGAGGCCGAAGACCACGTTGATCGCCGCCGCAGCGAGCGACGCGCCGAAGGACAGCTTCAGCGCGCCGGTGACGCGCGGATCGGTCGCGAGGGTCAGGAACTCGGTGAAGCCCACCCCGGCGGCGCGCAAGATGAGCGCCGCCAGCGGGATCAGCACGATTGCGCCGAGATAGAACAGCGTGAAGCCGAACGCGATCCCGAAACCGGGAATCACGCTCGGCCGCTTGAAGGCGAGAGCTTGCGTCATGAGCGATGGAGCATCCAGGTCCCGGGTTGGTTCACCGTGATCGACCGACACGGCGCCGCGCGCGGGAGCCGGAGCCCCGCGCGCGGCAAGCGGCCGGGCGTCGCGCTCAGTTGGCGGGCTTGAAGATCGTGTCGAACACGCCGCCATCAGCGAAGTGGGTCGGCTGCGCCTTCTCCCATCCGCCGAACTGGGCGTCGTCGATCGACACCAGTTCGACGTCCGGGAAGCGCTGGAGAAGGGCTTGGTCGGTCACGGTCTCAGGCTCGGATGGGCGGTAGAAGTGCTTGGCCGCGATGGTCTGGCCTTCGGGCGAGTAGAGGTAGTCGAGGTAGGCCTGGGCCACCTCGCGGGTGCCCTTGGCGTCGACATTGCCGTCGACGAGCGCGACGGGCGGCTCGGCGAGGATGGAGATCGAGGGCACGACGATCTCGAACTGATCGGGGCCGAGTTCCTCGATCGCCAGGAAGGCCTCGTTCTCCCAGGCGAGCAGCACGTCGCCGATGCCGCGCTGGACGAAGGTCGTGGTGGAGCCGCGCGCGCCCGTGTCGAGCACGGGGACGTGACGGTAGATCTCGCCGACGAACTCCTTCGTCTTGGCTTCGTCGTTGCCGAAGGCCTTGTTGGCGTAGGCCCAGGCAGCCAGGTAGTTCCAGCGCGCGCCGCCCGACGTCTTCGGGTTCGGCGTGATCACCTCGACGCCCTCCTTCACGAGGTCGCCCCAGTCCTTGATCCCCTTCGGGTTGTCCTTGCGGACCAGGAAGACGATCGTCGAGGCGTAGGGTGCGGAGTTGTGCGGCAGGCGGGTGCGCCAGTCGGCCGGGATCTTGGTCGTCGCCTTGGCGATGGCGTCGATATCGGCCTGCAGGGCAAGGGTCACCACGTCGGCGTCGAGGCCGTCGATCACGGTGCGGGCCTGGGCACCCGAACCACCGTGCGACATCTGGACGGCGACGGCGTCATGACCCTCGGCCTGCCAATGCTTCGAGAA
>CANJKV010000348.1 GCA_947474855.1 Aurantimonadaceae bacterium
TCGTAGACGGCGCCGGTGTAGAGATCGACGCCGACCCCGACGACGCCGGGCCCCGCCGCGTTCGTCGCCGTCGATCGCATGCCCTCCAGCGTCGCCACCGACTTCACCTCCACGGTCTTCGACAGGTAGCCCGGTGCCGCGGCCGTAACCGTGAACCCTTCGCGCCGGGGCACGTCGAGGATGCAGGAGCCCTCGCAGCGGTCGCCCCGCGAGGTGGTGACGGTGGCCAGCGCGGGGTGGACGACCACGGCGACGGAATCCGAGCGGCCGCGCTCGATCGTCCCGCAGCCGGCAAGGCCGGCCGGCAGGGCGAGTGCCGCTGCGAGAAGCACGTGCCCCGCTCGGGTCGATCGATCCGAGCGAAGCGGATGGCAGATGGGGCGAACCGTCATGGCCCGCCTCGTGGCGGCGCAACCCGGCGGAAGCAAGGCCGGCAGGTCACGTGAGCCTCAATCGACCCATTTCGCATCGCCCGTGAAGGCGACCGTGAGCCATCGATCCCTGGGTGATCCGCCGATCGCCGCGCCGATCTCTTCCCGCACGGCGTCCTGCGCGGCGATCGAGCCGAGCGGCGAGTCCGGCGCGAGGAGGAAGTGGAACTCGACGAAACGCGCGCGGCCGACCTTTGCGACGAAGGTGTGGGGCTCCGCGATGCCGTGGCGGGCCGCGATCTCGCGGCCGATCGCCCGCGCCGCCTCGTCGAGGTGCACGGGCGCGACGAGGAGGATCTCCTTCACCGCGCCGATCACCGTGCGCAGCGGCACCGGAATGATCACGAGCGTCAGGAGCGCCAGCACCGCCGGATCGACGTAGGGCGTGAGATGAGCGTAGCGCCCGCCCTCCAGAAGCGCCGCGATCACGAAGGCGGCGAGCAGCGCCCCGGTGATCAGGCCCGACATCGCCCAGCCCTTCACGTCGAGCGCCAGGAAGTCCGAGCCGATGGCGCGGTTCGCCCGGCGCCCCCACAGGAACATGGCGAGGCAGATCACGACAGTCACCACGGCGTAGCCGATGGCCCAGTCGAAGACGAGCTCGCGCCCGCCCGAGAACAGCGTGCCGACGGCGTTGACGAAGGCGTAGAAGGACAGGAGCGTCAGCAGCCCGCCATTGGCCGCGAGCACCATCGGCTCGAGGTGCCAGTAGCCGAGCTGGAAGCGTCGGCTCGGCTCGCGGGCCACCAGCCGGGCGACAAAGAGTGCGAGCAGCGTCATCGAGGCGTCGATCACGGAAAACACGCCGTCGAAGGCGATCGACAGCGAACCCGACAGGATGCCGAAGACGACGCCGAAGGCCCCGACGAGCACGGTCGCCGCGATCGAGCGCTTCAGCGCCCGCTGCTCGGCCTCGGCCGACGTTGCCTGCATGCTTCTCCCTCCGGTTGCCTGCCGGCGCAGATAGGTCGCGCGCCGGGTGGGAAGAGGGCGCCGGGCGATTGGCTCGGGCGCGCCGATCGCCTATGTCGGTCAGCCATTCCGGCGGATGCCCCAAGGCAGCGGCCCGTGACCACGATACGAGGTGCCAATCCCATGAGCTCGACCGTTCTTCCCGACCGCCTGAGCAACGATCCCGACAGCCCCTTCTTCGACGAAGCTCTGATGGAGCGCGGTGTCGGCATCCGCTTCAACGGCGCGGAAAAAACCAATGTCGAGGAATATTGCGTGTCGGAAGGCTGGATCCGCGTCCAGGCCGGCAAGGCGCGCGATCGGCGCGGCAAGCCGCTGACGATGAAGCTGAAGGGGACGGTCGAGCCCTATGTCCGCGACGCGGACGCAGATGCCGAGGCTGCGGGCGCGAGCTGAGGCCCGGGCATGGGAACGGGGGACGAGCGGGACCGTTAGCCGCAGACACCTTTCAACGGGCACAGAAGGCGAGCGATCCCCCATGTCCTCCACCACCGGAACCCACGAGATGGCGAGCGCCGCCGGCAGCGGCGGCGGCGAGATCCAGCCGGGCGCGGACGCCATCGAGGCCAGCCTCGTCACCGGCACGAGCGTCTACAACACAGAGGGCGACCGCCTCGGCACGATCCACGACATCGTTATCGGCAAGCGGGACGGGCGCGTGAAGTACGCGATCATGTCCTTCGGCGGCTTCCTCGGCATCGGCGAGGAATACCACCCCCTCCCCTGGCACGTCCTGAAATACGACGAGCGCCAGGGCGGCTACGTCGTCGGCGTCACCATCGACCAGCTCAAGGACGCCCCGCGCTACGGCGCCGGCGAGTCCCGCTGGACCGACCCCGACTACGGCCGCCGCATCGACGACTATTACGGCGCACCGGCCTGACCGAAGGCGCCGCATCGGCATCGTTTACGGCTTCGGGCCGGCCGAGGCGCCGGTCGCGCTGAGCGCGTCCGAGGACAGGCGCAGAAGCGCAAGCCGGAATGGCCTCGTTCCGAGACCAGTTGTTCCGGCGTCACCTATGTCCCGATGCAGCGCAGCGACCTTCTCGCCCGCCGCTTCGCCGAGGCGAGCGGCGCACGCCAGTTCGATTGACGCCGAACGGAAAAGGGCGGCCTTTCGGCCGCCCTCGTCTCGTCGTTCGAAGGTTTCAACTCTCACGCCGCCACGCGCTCGCCCGCGCCACCGAGCTTCGAGCCAACGACGTGGAAGATCAGGTGGTCGCCGCCACCGGAGATCTTCACGAGATCCTCGTCCTTGACGTCGCCGAGCAGCAGGCGCTCGGCGAGCGGGTCCTGGACCTCGCGCTGGATCACGCGCTTGAGCGGACGCGCGCCGTAGGCGGGGTCGTAACCCTTGTCGGCCAGCCAGTCGCGCGCCGTTCCATCGAGCTCGATGGTGATCTTGCGCTCGGCGAGCAGCTTCTCCAGCCGCGCCATCTGGATGTCGACGATCGCGCCCATTTCGGAGCGATGCAGGCGGTGGAACAGGATCGTCTCGTCGACGCGGTTCAGGAACTCCGGCCGGAAGGCGCTGCGCACCACCGCCATCACCTGCTCCCGCGCCGCCTCCACCTCCTCGTCGTCGCGCAGCGCCGTCAGGTACTCCGCGCCGAGGTTCGAGGTCATGATGATCAGCGTGTTGCGGAAGTCGACGGTGCGCCCCTGCCCGTCCGTCAGCCGCCCGTCGTCGAGCACCTGCAGGAGGACGTTGAAGACGTCCGGGTGGGCCTTTTCGATCTCGTCGAACAGGACGACCTGATAGGGTCGGCGCCGCACCGCTTCCGTCAGCGCTCCGCCCTCCTCGTAGCCGACATAGCCCGGAGGCGCTCCGATGAGGCGCGCGACCGAATGCTTCTCCATGAACTCCGACATGTCGATGCGCACCATCGCCGTCTCGTCGTCGAACAGGAACGACGCGAGAGCCTTGGTGAGCTCGGTCTTGCCGACGCCCGTGGGGCCGAGGAAGATGAACGAACCGATGGGCCGGTTGGGGTCCTGCAGTCCGGCGCGCGCCCGGCGCACCGCGCGGCTGACCGCCTGCACCGCCTCGCCCTGACCGACGACGCGCTTGCCGATCTCGTCCTCCATGCGCAGGAGCTTGTCGCGCTCGCCCTCCAGCATCCGGTCGACCGGAATGCCGGTCCAGCGCGACACGACCTGCGCGACGTGGTCGGCCGTCACGGTCTCCTCGACCATGGAGCCGGCGCCCCCGCCGTCCTTCGCCTCGGCCTCCTTCAGCTCGCGCTCGAGCTGCGGGATCTCGCCATAGGCAAGCTCGCCGGCGCGCTGGAACTCGCCCTTGCGCTGGGCGATGGCGAGGTCGTTGCGCGCCTCGTCGAGCCGGCGCTTGAGGTCGGCGGCGAGCCCGAGCTTCTGCTTCTCGGCCTGCCAGGCTGCCGTCAGCCGGCCGGATTCCTCTTCGAGGTTGGCGAGCTCGCCTTCGAGGCGCTCCAGGCGCGAACGGGCGCCCTCGTCGTTCTCGCGCTTCAGCGCTTCGCGCTCGATCTTCAGCTGCAAGACGCGCCGGTCGATCTCGTCGAGGAGCTCCGGCTTGGAATCAACGGCCATGCGCAGGCGCGCCGCGCCCTCGTCCACGAGGTCGATCGCCTTGTCGGGAAGGAAACGGTCGGTGATGTAGCGGTTCGACAAGGTCGCGGCCGCGACCAGCGCGCTGTCGGAGATGCGCACCTGATGGTGCTGCTCGTACTTCTCCTTGAGGCCGCGCAGGATCGAAATCGTGTCCTCGACCGTCGGCTCGTTGACGAAGATCGGCTGGAAGCGCCGCGCCAGCGCCGCGTCCTTCTCGACGTGCTTGCGATATTCATCGAGCGTCGTCGCGCCGATGCAGTGCAGCTCGCCGCGGGCGAGCGCCGGCTTCAGCAGGTTCGACGCGTCCATCGCGCCATCCGCCTTGCCCGCGCCGACGATCGTATGCATCTCGTCGATGAACAGCACGATGCCGCCGGCGGCCGCGGTGACCTCGTTGAGAACGGACTTCAGCCGCTCCTCGAA
>CANJKV010000349.1 GCA_947474855.1 Aurantimonadaceae bacterium
ACGCAGATCGAGTTGGAGCCGGACATCGGCGGCGTGTCGGCCGGCTCCATGATGATCCAGCCCATCTTCGCGCGCGGGTCCTTCGGCGGCACGAGGAGGTTCACGTGCCGGAAGACGCCGCCGCGCGGCTCGTTGAGCACGAAGTTGCGAAGCGTCTCGTCCTGGGCGATCCAGCGCGACTGCGCCCAGACCGTGTCCCCGGGCGGGGGCGCGACACCCCCGACGATGACGTCGCCGACCTCGCCTTCCGCGTGGCAGGTGACGACGTGAACGACCTTGGACGTGCGCATGTCCGGATGATCCTCGGGATGGGCGGGGCTGTCGGGCCCCTTCGCGCGGGAGGATAGCGTCCGGCAGTGGCGCCGCGCCACATACTCCCGCGCTAGTCCGCCGCTTCGAGGACCTCCAGGAAGGCCTCGCCGTAGCGCTCGAGCTTGGCTTCGCCGACGCCGGGGATCCTGGACAGGGCGGTCATGCTCCTCGGATGGGCCTCCGCCATCGCCCGCAGCGTCGAATCGTGGAAGACGACGTAGGGCGGCACGTTCTGCTCGCGGGCGAGCTGCAGGCGAACCTTGCGCAGCGCCTCGAAGAGGCCGAACTCGGTCTCGTCGAGCCCCGCGACGGACCCCCCCGGCCCCTTGCGGTCGCGATCCCGGCCGCGCCCGCTCCGCCCGCCGCTTCCGCTCTTCCTCGGCCGGTCCTGGCGCAGCGTGACGGCCCGTTCCTTGCGGAACACGGCGCGGGCCGGCTCCTCTTCCAGGCGCAGCGCGCCGAAGGCGTCGTTGTCGACGCGGATGAGGCCCGCCGCCGTAACCTGCCGCAGCACCGACTGCCAGGCGCGCGCGTCGAGGTCCGAGCCGACGCCGAAGACAGGCATTTCGTGGTGGCCGAAGCGCTCGACCTTGTCGGTGCGCTTTCCCGTGAGCACGTCGATGACATGGCCCGCCCCGAAGCGCTCGCCGGTGCGGTAGACCGCGGCGAGGAGCTTGATCGCGACGTCGGTGCCGTCATAGGTCTCGACGGGGTTGAGGCAGCTGTCGCAGTTGCCGCAGGCGCCGGCGTGCCGCTCGCCGAAATGGTGCAGGATCGCCGCGCGCCGGCACGCGGTCGTCTCGCAGATGCCGAGCAGCGCGTCGAGCTTGGAGCGCTCGACGCGCTTGATCTCCTCGCCCGCCTGCCCCTCGTCGATCATCCGCCGGCGCTGGACGACGTCCTGCATGCCGTAGGCCATCCAGGCCTCGGCCGGCTCGCGGTCGCGCCCCGCGCGCCCCGTTTCCTGGTAGTAGGCCTCCACCGAGCCGGGCAGATCGAGATGGGCGACGAAGCGCACGTCCGGCTTGTCGATGCCCATGCCGAAGGCGGTGGTGGCGCACAGGACGAGGCCGCCGGCGCTCTTGAGGAAGGCGTCCTGGTTCGCCGAGCGGTCCTCGGAGGGCATGCCGGCATGGTAGGGGAGCGCGCGGATGCCCTCCTTGTTCAGGAAGGCCGCGGTCTCCTCCACCTTGCGCCGGCTGAGGCAATAAACGATGCCGTCCGCCCCCTCGTGGCGGGCCAGGAAGTCGAGGAGCTGGCGCCGGGCGTTGTCGCGCTCGACGATCTCGTAGCGGATGTTCGGCCGGTCGAAGCTCGTCTTGAAGACCGGCGCGCCTTCGAGGCGCAGCCGCTCGACGATGTCCGCCTGCGTCGCCGGGTCGGCGGTGGCCGTCAGCGCGATGCGCGGGACCTTCGGGAAGTCGTCGGCGAGCGAGGCGAGCTCGCGGTATTCCGGCCGGAAGTCGTGGCCCCAGGCGCTCACGCAATGCGCCTCGTCGATGGCGAAGAGCGATACGTCGACCCGCGACAGCGCCTGGCGGAAGCCCGGCGTCGTCACGCGCTCGGGCGTCACGTAGAGGAGCTTGAGGCGGCCGTTCATGAGGTCGCGGCGCACGGCGTCGCGCTCCTCGTCGGCCATGCCCGAGTTCAGCGCCGCGGCCGCGACGCCGGCCTGGCGAAGCGCCTCGACCTGGTCGCGCATGAGTGCGATCAGCGGCGAGACGACGACGGCCGTGCCGCGGCGGCAGAGCGCCGGCACCTGATAACAGACCGACTTGCCTTCGCCGGTGGGAAACAGGACGACCGCGTCGCCGCCCGCCACCAGCCGCTCCACCACCGCCTGCTGCTGCCCGCGAAAGGCCGCGTGGCCGAAGACCGCCTTCAGGACATCCCGCGGATCGCGCCCTTCGAGATCGGCGACGGGGTTCCGGGCGGCGGGCAAGGCGTGCGGAGCGGATCGGAGCATGCGCGTTTGTTGAATCCCATGTCGTGCGGCGTCGAGCAGCCGGCGGGTTCGCGACCGGTTTGGTGAAGGCAAGCGCGTCCCCGTGTCAATCGAGCGGCGCGTCCGTTTCCCGCCGACGCGCTCCCGCGCACCGGCATCCCGCATGTGGGCGTTGGAACAGAAGCACGAAAGACCCGGACGCGCTCGTGCCGAGCGTGTCGGGCGAATGCGACGGAACGAGGAGCGCCGCCGGCCGATCTTTCCAAGGCGCGCGGGAGCCACTATCGCTCGGCCATGCTGATCAGACCCGCCCGCCACGAGGACTGCGCCGCGATCCTCTCGATCATCCGGCCCGTCGTCGAACAGGGCGAAACCTACACGCTCGATCGCGACATGAGCGAGGCCGACATCCTCGCCTACTGGCTGGGTCCGGACAAGGAGGTCTTCGTCGCCGAGGACGAGGGTCGCCTCGTCGGCACCTATTACATCCGGGCCAACCAGGCGGGTGGCGGGCGTCACGTCTGCAATTGCGGCTACGTGACGGCCAGCGAGGCCGCGGGCAGAGGCGTCGCCCGCCGCATGTGCGGGCATTCCCTCGACCACGCCCGGTCGCGCGGCTTTCGCGCCATGCAGTTCAACTTCGTCGTCAGCACGAACAGCCGTGCCGTGGCGCTCTGGCAGGCCATGGACTTCGCCGTCGTGGGACGGCTGCCGCTGGCCTTCGAGCACCCCGCGCACGGCTTCGTGGACGCGCTGGTGATGTTCCGGGCGCTCTAGCAGCCGATCCGAGACGGGCCGGCCGCTAGAAAGCTATCGGGAGTTCGCCGGTCAGCCGGCGGCGGGGCCGCGCGGGCCGACGAGGCCGAAGCGGGCGCCTCGGTCGTCTTCGGCGACGACGATGAAGGCGCCGCCGGGAACCTCGTCCGGCCCCTGCAGCGATCGACCGCCGGCGCTCTCGAGCCGGGCCTTGGCGGCATCGACGTCGTCCACCGAGAAGTAGACCTGCCAGCCCAGCCGCCCGTTCGGCATCTCGCCCATCACCGCGCCGATGCAGTCCGGCCCGGCATGGATGAACCGGTACGCGCCGAATTCGCCCATCGGCATCCCGCCCTCGTCGCGGATCGACAAGACGCGCTTGTAGAAGTCGAGCGCCGCGTCCGGGTCCGGGGTCGACAGCTCGTTCCAGACCGCATGGCCCTGCGGAGCCTCGCCGCCTGCGACGAAGGCGCGTGACGGAGCCTCGGTCGCGCCGCGCATGAGGTAGAGCACCTGTCCCTGCGGATCGGCGAGAAAGGCGAAGCGGCCGATGCCGGGAATGTCGGTCGGGGGGATGTGGATCGTCGCGCCCGCCTCGCGCGCGGCCGATGCGGTTCGGTCGACGTCCTCGACGCCGAAGTAGACGAGCCAGCGCCGCGGCATCTTCAGGCCGGCCGGGCGCTTCATGATGCCGGCGACGCCCATTCCGCCCGCTTCGGCGACGCGGTAGTCGCGCTCCATGCCGCCGGGCGGGCGGGAGAAGCGCCAGCCGAGCACGGTCCCATAGAAGCGCTCGGCCTCGTCGGCGTCCTCCGCGACGATCTCGTACCAGACCGGAAGTCCTTGCGCGCAGGTCATCCCCGATCCTCCCGGCTGACGACGTCGAAGCCGCCATAGATCATCCGCTTGCCGTCGAAGGGCATCGGGTTGTCGCGCATCGTGCTCTCCATCTCCGCGAATACGGCCTTCTGTCCGGCGATCCGCGTCGCCTTGTCCGGCCATTCGATCCAGGAGAAGCAGACCGTCTCGTCGGGGCCCGCCTTCACGGCGCGCGCGAAGTCGGTGACCTCGCCGTCGGGAACGTCGACGCCCCAGCACTCCACGAGGCGCGTCGCCCCGTGGCGCAGGAACACCGGCGCGGCCTCGCGGCAATGCCGCACGAAGACCGCCTTGTTGGCCGTCGGCACGGCGATGACGAAGCCCTCGACGTAAGTGAAGGCGCCGCCCGGCCCCTCGTCGACGACCGGATCGAAGCCGCCGAAGATCATCCGCTTTCCGTCGAAGGCCATGTCGGTCATGTCCATGCGCGGATCGGCCATCA
>CANJKV010000350.1 GCA_947474855.1 Aurantimonadaceae bacterium
AGGTCGAGGATCTGCGCCAGGCGCCGGCCGACGGTGGTCTTGCCCGAGCCCATCAGGCCCACGAGCACAACGGAACGCTCGCCGAGCCGCTCGGCGATGGCGCGCGCGTCGATCGCGTCTGGCTCGGCCGTCAGGGTCATGCGGGGCGCGGAGGCCTTTCGTCGATGTCGTGTCACGTGACGATTGGCAAACAGAAAAACGCGAATGCGGTCAAGGGCCGCCGCGGCCTCGCCGCATCGCGGCAAAAACCCTTTCTTTGCAATTCCGATCGTCTAAGAGACGGAGCCGGGGGACCTCAGAACGACGGACATATGCCGCGATGCCGACATTGACGCGTCTTCTTCTGATCGTCGCGGCGATCGGCCTCGCGATCTACGCGGCGATGGCCGCCCTGGTCTACCTGGTCCAGCCGGTGCCCCAGCCGATGGAGGTCGACGTGCCGCTGCCCCAGCTTCGCGAGACGCAGGCACCCGCCGCGCCGCCGACGGCGCCGGTACCGGCGCCGGGGACCAGTCCGTGAGCCGCGCCGCGCCGGCACGAGCGGAGGGCGTGCGCCTGCGCGGGCGCGACGGCCGGCTGGTGGAAAGCTTCTGCGAGATGATGGCGGTGGAGCGCGGCGCCTCGGTCAACACCACCGATGCCTATCGGCGCGACCTCGACGATGCCGGCGCGTTCCTGGCCGGGGAGGGCACGTCGCTGGCCGAGGCGACGACGGATTCGCTGCGCGCCTACGTCGCCGATCTCGCGCGGCGCGGCTTCGCGCCGTCCTCGCAGGCGCGGCGCCTGTCCTCGCTGCGCCAGTTCTTCGGCTTCCTCTACGCCGAGAACGAGCGCGGCGACGATCCGACCGGCCCCTTGGAGGGTGCGCGCAAGACCGCGCCCCTGCCCAAGATCCTGTCGGAGGACGAGGTCGAGCGCCTGCTCGCCCGTGCCGAGGACGAAGCGAACGCGGCCGAGGACGGCTCGGGCGCTGCGCTGAGGGCCAAGCGCCTGCTCGCGCTGGTGGAACTCCTCTACGCCACGGGCATGCGCGTGTCCGAGCTCGTCTCGCTGCCGCGCTCGGTGCTCCGGGCGCGCGGGCGCGTGATCGCCGTCACCGGCAAGGGCAACAAGGAGCGGATGGTGCCGGTGGGCGAGCGGGCGCGCGACGCGCTCGCCCGCTTCGGCGAGGCGCTGCGGCTCGGCGGCGAGCCGGCGGCGGCGGCGGACGAGCGCCAGCGCTGGCTGTTTCCGGCGCTGTCCGAGAGCGGCCACCTGACGCGCCAGGCCTTCGCGCGCGACCTGAAGGCCCTGGCGAGCCGGGCGGCGATCGCGCCCGCGCGCGTTTCGCCCCACGTCCTTCGCCACGCCTTCGCGAGCCATCTCCTGCAGAACGGCGCGGACCTTCGCGCCGTGCAGGAGCTGCTCGGCCATTCCGACATCTCGACCACGCAGATCTACACCCACGTCCTCGAGGCGCGGCTCATCCAGCTCGTCGCCGACCACCACCCCTTGTCCGAGGAAGCGCAGCAGCACGCCGGCAAAGCTTGACAAGCCGGGCGGCGATGCCCAGGTTCCGCCCGCCTTCGAGGGGGCGCCTTCCTCCTGCCTTCTCGCGTCGCGCCGCGTTTCTCGCCGGCCGGGGCGCTTCACCCAAAGGACGGCGGACGCCGCGCAACGGATGCACAACTACCTCGACTTCGAAAAGCCGGTCGCCGATCTCGACGGACAGATCTTCGAGCTGAAGAAGCTTCACACCGGCGAGGAGGGCGTCGACGTCGCGGACGAGATCGCGCGGCTGGAGAAGCGCTCGCACGACACGCTGGCGGACCTCTACAAGAAGCTTTCGCCCTGGCAGAAGACGCAGGTCGCCCGGCATCCCGACCGTCCGCACTGCGTCGACTACGTCGCCGGGCTGATCGCCGAGTTCACGCCGCTCGCCGGCGATCGCGCCTTCGCGGAGGATCACGCCGTCATCGCCGGTTTCGGCCGCTTCGACGGCGAATCGGTCGCCGTGATCGGGCAGGAGAAGGGCAACGACACCCAGACCCGGCTGAAGCACAACTTCGGCATGGCGCGGCCCGAGGGCTACCGCAAGGCGGTCCGCATCATGGAGATGGCCGACCGCTTCGGCATCCCAGTCCTCACCCTCGTCGACACGGCCGGCGCCTATCCCGGCATCGGCGCCGAGGAGCGCGGCCAGGCCGAGGCCATCGCCCGCTCGACGCAGGCCTGCCTCGGCCTGAAAGTTCCGCTGGTCTCGCTGGTGATCGGCGAAGGCGGCTCGGGCGGCGCCATCGCGATCGCCGCGGCCAACCGCGTCCTGATGATGGAACACGCGGTCTATTCCGTGATCTCGCCGGAGGCCGGCGCCTCGATCCTGTGGCGCGACGCCACGCGCGCCCGCGACGTCGCCCAGGCGATGAAGATCACGGCCCAGGACCTGAAGGGCTTCGGCATCATCGACGAAATCGTCGAGGAGCCGCTCGGCGGCGCCCATCGCGACGCGAACGAGGCGGTCGCCCGGGCCGGCAACGCCATCCGCCGCAACCTCGCGGAGCTGTCGGCGCTCGACGGCGACGCGCTGCGCCGCCAGCGCCGCGAGAAGTTCCTGGCCATTGGCCGGAACCTCTGAGGGCCGCAGCGCCGACCCTCCACCCTCCGAATCTCGGGCATGCCGATGCCGGGCTCCGGGACGCTCGGCACGGACAAGGCGACCGGGCGCGTCAAAATCCCGCCCCGATCATGGCGGAATTGAGCGAAGTCTTAACGGCAACGACCGAAACTGCACTTTTAACGCTGCGTTAAGTGGCGCGGGGCATCAAGGGAACATGGGGACCGTCCGCGCCGACGCGTTCGGCCCGATGGCGGCGCCCCATCCGGTCGAAGCCGCGGGGCAGGCCGCGACGTGTGGCCGAGTGCGGACGACGGACCTTTCGATCCAGTCGTGTCAAGGGCAGGGGGGTGTCACGGGGATGGTGGCAGGACGTCTCGCACGGGCCGCGGTTCTGGCCGCCAGCCTTTTCGCTCTGGGTGCCTGCCAGGGCATCGAGGACCTCGTTCCGGCCAACAAGCCTCTGCCGCGCGAGCTGGTCGAGCTCATCCAGAAGCAGGGCATGGGCACCAACTCGCCGATCCTGGTGCGGATCTTCAAGGAAGAATCCGAGCTGGAGGTCTGGAAGCAGAAGACCGACGGCACCTACGCCAGGCTCAAGACCTATCCGATCTGCGCCTGGTCGGGCAATCTCGGGCCGAAGCAGAGGGAAGGCGACCGGCAGGCGCCGGAAGGCTTCTACACGGTGACCCCGGCGCAGCTGAACCCCGACAGCCAGTACCATCTGGCCTTCAACATGGGCTATCCCAACACCTTCGACCGCGCCAACAAGCGCACCGGCACGCACCTCATGGTGCACGGCTCCTGCTCCTCGGCCGGCTGCTACGCCATGGACGACGCGCAGATCGAGGAGATCTACGCGCTCGCCCGCCATTCCTTCGGCGGGGGGCAGCGCGCGTTCCAGATCCAGGCCTATCCCTTCCGGATGACGCCGAAGAACATGGCCCGCCACCGCAATTCCGAGCACTACGCCTTCTGGAAGATGCTGAAGCGCGGCTCGGACTACCTGGAAACGACGCATCGCCAGCCGGTCGTCGGCGTCTGCGAGAAGCGCTACGTCTTCGACCTCGACGCCGAGACCGCGAAGGGGCTCGACCCGAACGGGCCGTGCCCGCAGATGACGCCGCCGGTCTCGGTGGCGGCCAAGGCGATCTCGGACGAGGCGGAGGAGCAGCGCATCGCCTCCAGCATGGCGCCGAGCGAGTTCGCGACCTATTCGAGCTTCGCCTACAAGATGGGCGACCGGGTCAATCCGGAGGCCTACCGCGCCGAGCAGCACCGCCGCCAGGGCCGCGACCGCCACGGCAACGTCGTCGACGGGAGCCAGCGCTCGCCGTCGATCTTCCAGTCGCTCATCGGGCAGTAGGGCTGCGGGAAATTCGCGAGGTTCAAGCTGCCCCTTCTCCCGCTGGCGGGAGAAGGGGCCGGCAGGCGGATGCGGGTGGTTCATCACGGCCGCCACGCTTCGCGATGGTCTTCACTGGGCCGCTCGCGCGGCCGGCACCTTCACCCGGCCGGCCTTCGCCGGTCCCTGGGCAAGCCACTCGTCTCGCCCGGCCTTGCGGACCCTTTTCCCGCAAGCCGGCGAGGAGCGGCGCGTCGTCCTGATCCGGCGCGGATCAGCCGCCGAGGTTCGAGCGGCTGTGCCAGTTCCAGGCGGTCTGGACGATCGAGGCGAGGTCGTGGCGGGGCTGCCAGCCGAGGACGTCGCGCGCCTTGTCGTTC
>CANJKV010000351.1 GCA_947474855.1 Aurantimonadaceae bacterium
CGGATGAGCCGGACCGGCACGACCTGTCCGTCGGCGCGCAGAAGGTCGACGTCGACGACCGGCGGCTGCGTCGCGGGATCGAAGCCGGCGTCGAGCAGCGGACGCGACTCGTCCGACACGAGATCAAGGATCGACTGCTTGCCGGCGCGGAAGTCGCCGAGCTCGATGCCGAGCCAGTCGGCCAGCGTCGCGTTGACGTAGGCGAGCGTCAGCCGCTCGTCGGTGGCGATGAAGCCGGCCGGTGCGTGGTCGAGATAGTCGATGGCGAGCTGAAGTTCCTGGAAGGACAGCTCCTGCTGCTCGCGGTCGGCGGTGACGTCCGCGATCTGCCAGGCCTGCATGCCCTGCGAGGCCGCGCCGAGCGGCCGCACCCAGACGCGGTAGTAGCGCGCACCCTTGTCGTTGGCGGCGAGGCCCCGCGACAGGCGGAATTCCTCGGACCCCGTGCCGTTGCCGCGGGCGAGGTTGGCGAGACGGTAGATCGGCTCGCTCGCGTCCGGCTCGCGAGACAGGATGCGCTCCAGCGAGCGGACGTCGGCCGGCGAGGCCGAGCCGGTCAGATCGCCATAGGCCTGGTTGGCGTAGATCACGCGGCCCTTGCGGTCGACGATGATGAGGCCGGTGCTGGCGGTGTCGAGGAACTCGCGCGCGATGGAGCCGTCGGCGGCCCGCTCGGCGAACTGCACGAAGCCGAGAGACCACAGAAAGATCGCCGCGATGCCGACGCAGGCCAGCACCGCGAAGATCGCGAACACCGCGAGGGCTCCGAAGGCATGGCCGAAGACCGACACGCTGCCGGCCAGCACCATCAGGAGGCCGCCCAGGAGCAAAAGGCGCCGCACGCCCACGGCGGAAGCGCTTCGATCGACCAGGGGCTTGTCGCGATCCGTTACCGCCATCGTGGAACCGTCCCTTGAAGAACCGGCTGCCCGGCGTTTGGAATCTGCATCAGCCGGGACACAAGACGAGGGGGCGGCGCCGGACGGCGCGGAAGATGCTGGCGCATCGATGCGAAATTGAAGCGTCATGCCATGTCTGCTCGATGGAACCGCCGAACCTATGCCAGCTTGACTTGCGCGTGGCTATCGGCAGACCGATAGCTTTGAAAACGGGGACATACGGAGGTCGCGCGACCTTCGATTCGGAGCAACGCACATGCCACAGTGGCTGGTCGACATTCTGGGAGAGGATCTGGCGCCGATCGGACGCGTCGCGCTGGCGGCACTCGTGGTCATTCTTCTCGCGATGCTGATGATCTGGCTCGCGAAAAAGGCATTCGGCGGCATGACGCTCGGCGCGCGCGGGCGCCAGGCCCCGCGCCTCGCCGTCGCCGACATCCTCGCTGTGGACGACAAGCGACGGCTGATCCTGGTTCGCCGCGACGAAACCGAGCACCTCGTGCTCGTGGGCGGCGCGAACGATCTCCTGCTGGAGTCCGGCATCCGCCAGAACGAGGCCGTTCTCGCGCCGCGCCGCGAGCCGAGCCTGGCGCCGCGCCCCTTCGCCACGGACCACTACGTCGAGGACCACGACCCGCAGGAGAACGAGCCGCCGGCGCCGCGTGGCGCATCGGAGCGCTTCATTCCGCCTCCGCCGCCTCCGCCGCCGGTTCGGGTGGAAAGCGACCGGCGCGAGCCGATCAGCGCCTCCCTCGCCGAGGCCCTCGCCGCCGCCGCGGGCGAAACCGACCGCCAGCCGCCCCGTCGCATCGCCGAGGAGGAGGAGGAGGATGCCGCCAAGACCCGGCGCGAGCTGGAAGCGGCCCTCGTCGCCGCCCGCGCCTCCATGCCGGACCTGACCGCACCCTCCCGTGCGCCCTCGAACGTCCCCGCCGTCCCGGCCCCGTCCCCGGCCGAACGGAGCCTCGCGGAAAACGACGGAGGCGCCGTGCCGGACGAGCCGACCGAGCCCGCCCGCCGGCCGCTCTCGGTCCGCAGCTTCGCGACCGCCATCCAGAACCGCAGGCCGAGCGCTCCGCAGTCCGCGACGGCGGCAAACCCTGAGCCGGCTTCCGCCGCTCCGGCGGCGTCCCTGGCAGCCAGTCAGGCTCCCGCCCCTCGCTCCCTCCAGTCGCAGGCGACGCCCGTAGCGCCGACCATCCAGGCACCGCGCCCGGCCGCTGCGACGCCGCAGCCCCCGGCCGCGCCGTCGCTTCCGCCCGCGCCCTCCCTGCCCCAACCAGCGCCCGTCTCGACGTCGGCGCCGGCTGGCCTGCAGCTCCGCCCGCCCGTCTTCGCACAGCCGCAGCGGGCGCCGGTCCCTTCCGCTACGGTGCAACCCTTGTCGGAGATCGTACCGCCGCAGCGCGCGGAGCCTCAGCCGGCGCCCCCGCCGGCCCAGCCATCGCTTGCGCCGCCGGTTGCGACGCCGACCTTCCCGGTGCCGCAACCGGCGTCCGTGGCGCCGCCCGCGCCGCGCCCGGAAGCGCCGGCCGCCGTCGCCCCGGCGCCGGTCGCCGAGGCCTCCCGTCCCGAGCGAAAGGAACCGACGATCGAGGACTTCCTGGCGGCGGAACTCGACCAGGACTTCCGCGATCCCGCCGAGCCTGCGCGACCGGCGCCGGCCGTGGCCCCCGAAGTGCGCTCGCCCGTGGATCCTGGGCGCTCGGCGCCCGAGGCGAAGCCGGCCCGCGCCGACGCTGCCGAGGAAACGCCCGCGGAGGCGCGCAAGCTGACGCTCGAGGAGGAGATGGAGCGCCTTCTCGGCGACTTCAGCGCCTCGACCTCCTTCACGACGCGGCGCTGATCCAAGACCCTCGTTCCAAAAAAAAAGGGCCGGCCCCTCCCAGGTGCCGGCCCTTTTTTCGTTCAGCGGCGGTCACCCGGCGCGGAGCGATCCGAAGGATGCTCCGCCATCGGCCCTATTCGTCGCGATAGACCTTCTCGCGCCGCTCGTGGCGTTCCTGGGCCTCGAGCGACAAGGTCGCGATGGGCCGCGCATCGAGACGCTTGAGGCTGATCGGCTCGCCGGTTTCTTCGCAGTAGCCGTAGGAGCCGTCCTCGATCCGCTCCAGCGCTGCGTCGATCTTGGAGATCAGCTTGCGCTGGCGGTCGCGAGCGCGAAGCTCGATCGCCCGATCCGTTTCCGAGGAAGCCCGATCGGCGAGATCGGCGAGGTTCGAGTTGTCGTTGGCCAGCGTATCGAGCGTTTCCCGTGCTTCGCGCAGGATCTCGCCCTTCCACGTCAACAGCTTGCGCCGGAAGTATTCCTTCTGGCGGTCGTTCATGAACGGTCCGTCCTCGGAGAGAACCGACCCTGAATTCAGTGTCTCGCTCATGACGCATCCCCATTCGCCCCAAGCGCGGCTTATAGCGATCGATTCGTTATCGAACAAGCACATAGCGGGCTCGCGCGGGAGCACTGACTAAACCTATAAGATCATGTTTTCGTTCATCTTCCGTGACCGGGCGGAAAGCGAACCCTTCCCGGGGCTGGAGGTGCTGCCAGCCGCAGCTTCCTGAGCCGATTCGCTATGGCACCCGAAGCAAGCCTCGAAACCGCTACGGAAGGCGCGCGCGAGCAAGCAATTGCATCCCCGCCGATTTTCGGACTACTGACGATGCATGCCCAGCGCATTGCTCAGCCGCCTGTTTATTCTTCGCCACGCGCATTCGTCCTGGGCCCTTCCGGGTCAGCGCGATCATCAGCGCCCGCTCGACGAACGCGGACGCCTCGACGCGCGCCGCATCGGCGACGAGATGACGCGTCTCGGCTTCTCGATCGAACGGATCGTCTGTTCCAGCGCCGTTCGCGCGCAGGAGACCCTTGCCGGCATCCGCCACGCCCTGTCTCCCGACGTGCGCGAGGAAACCTCGGACGACCTCTACGCCCTCGGCCCCGACGCCTATCTCGATGCCGCGCGGCGCCAGGAAGGCGCCGCTTCGCTGCTTCTCATCGGCCACAACCCGATGGTGGAGGAGTTCGCGGCCTCCATGGCGGCCGAGGGCGATCCGGCCGCGCTGGCCGTTCTGCGGTCCGGCTTTCCGACGGCGGGGCTCGCGGTCATCGAGCTTCCCGGCCCCTTGTCGGAGGCGGCGCCGGGGCGCGGCCGGCTCGCCGCGCTGATCCATCCGAAGGGTCTCGCCGGCGCCTGACCCACCTCCCGCGTTGCGCGCGGGCGCACCGTCCTTATATGGCGGGCGGGCATCAACCGGGGGCCGCCGCCGCGTCCATGACATCGATCGCAGACGAGGCGCGGATCGCGCTCGACAACATCGCCGACCGCGCCGGCAACCTTCTTCACCCGACCCTTCGCCTGGGCGTCGCGGGCCTCTCGCGCGCCGGCAAGACGGTGTTCATCACCGCGCTCGTCC
>CANJKV010000352.1 GCA_947474855.1 Aurantimonadaceae bacterium
CCTGATGATCTCCTCCGAGCTGCCGGAGATCGTCGGCATGTCGGAGCGCGTCGTGGTGATGCGGGAGGGCGTGGTCACCGGCGAACTGAGCAAAAGCGAGATTTCCGAGGAGGCGGTGGTCGAACTGGCTACGCGCCGCCTGGCTGGCTGAGGGCATCGTCATGCAAACCCGAACGCTGCGACTTCCACGCTTCCTCGCGAGAGGGCGGGCCGCGCTCCTCGTCGTGGTCGCGCTTCTCATCCTCCTGTTCGTCCTGGGCGCCTCCGTGTCGGACCGCTTCGCGACGACGGGCAACATGCTGAACGTCTACGAGCAGTCCGCCGGCCTGGCGCTCGTGAGCCTCGGCCAGACGCTGACGATCCTCACCGGCGGCATCGACCTGTCTGTCGGCTCGGTCATCAGTCTCCTGTCGATGCTCACCTCCGGCCTGATCGCGGGCGACGAGGCCATGGTTCTTCCGGTGGTCGCCGGGGTGCTGGTCCTCGGCGCCCTGATCGGCGCCGCAAACGGCGTGACGATCGTCGCGACCGGCGTCCATCCGCTGATCGTGACGCTCGGTACTGGCGCCATCGTGCAGGGCGTGGCGCTCCTCTACGGGCTCGGCCCGGTCGGCAGCGTGCCGATCAGCTTCGACGCCTTCGCCTACGGCACCTTTCCCGGCGGGATATCGATCGGCGCGACCGTCGCTCTCGCCCTCTTCCTCCTGGTCTCGTTCTTTCTGAACAACACGCGGACGGGGCGCCGCATCTACGCGATCGGCGACGATCCGCACGCGGCGGACCTGATGGGCCTGCCCCGCCAGCGGATCCTGGTCGGGGTCTACGCCGCCTCCGGCTTCTTCGCCGCGCTGACCGCGGTCTACCTGGTCAGCCGCTTCAACGTCGGCCAGCCCTATACGGGCGCGAACTACACGCTCGCCTCCATCACCCCGGTCGTCGTGGGTGGGACGATGCTGGCGGGCGGGCGGGGCGGGGTGATCGGCACGCTCCTTGGCGTCTATCTCGTCTCGCTCCTCAACAACACGCTGAACTTCCTCGACATCTCCAGCCACTACCAGCTCGTGGTCCAGGGACTCGTCATCATCCTCGCCGTCTCGGTCTACGTGGAAAAGCAAAGGGGTCTCGCATGACCGGCACCAGCCCAATCGGCATGGCCGTTCCCGCGCCCCGTCCCGGATCCGCGGACCGGATCCGCGCCTTCGCCTCGCGCTACGCCATCCTCCTCTTCCTCGCAGCCGTCGTGGTGGCGGGCGGGGTCGCGGCGCCGGGGTTCCTGTCGGGATCGAACCTGACGAACATGCTGATGCAGTTCGTTCCGCTGGGCATCGTCGTCATCGGCCAGACCTTCGTCATCCTGGTGCGCGGGCTCGACCTGTCGGTCGCCTCGGTCATGGCGACGGCTGCGGTCGCGGCCACCGCGTTCGGCGGCGTGAACGCGGATGCGCCCGCCGTGTTCGCCACCGCGATCGGGATCGGGGCGGCCGTCGGCCTCGTCAACGGACTTCTCGTGACGAAGCGTAACGTCTCGCCGTTCCTGGCGACGCTCGCCACCATGATCGTCCTCCAGGGCATCCGCTTCGCGTGGACGCAAGGCGCCCCCTCCGGCAACGTGCCGCCGATCTTCCGCACCATCGGGGCCGGAACCTTCAACGGCATTCCCTACAACGTGCTGTTCCTCCTGGTCGTGGCCGCGGCGGGCGCCGCTGCGCTGCACCTCAGCGGCTTCGGGCGCCGCCTCTACATCACCGGCGGCAACCCGCTGACGGCGCACTTGGTCGGCATCCGGGCGGCCCGCGTCACCCTCGCCGCGTACGTCGTCAGCGGCGTCCTGGCGGCCATCGCCGGGCTCGTGCTCGCGGGCTTCGTGGGCGTCGTCGACAACTTCGTCGGCCGCGGCTTCGAGCTCGACTCCATCGTCGCGGCCGTCGTCGGCGGCGTGGCGCTGTCGGGCGGCAAGGGCACCATCGCCGGCGCGCTGACGGGTGCGGCGATCCTCGTCGCGATCTCCAACCTCGTCGTGATGCTCGGGCTGCCGGTGCAGGCCCAGATTATCCTGAAGGGCATCGTGATCATCGTCGCCGCCAGCTTCTACGTCGCCCGTCGGCGCTGACCGGACCCGACCGCGGCGGCTCCGGTGGCTCCGCAGACCCCGGCGGCATGCGCCCCTGATCCAACAAAGGCAGAACCATGGAACGGACAGTCCAGGACAAGGTCGTCATCGTCACCGGCGCGGGCCGCGGCATCGGCGAGGCCATCGCGCGGGACCTCGCCCGACGGGGCGGCCGGCTCGTGGTCGCCGACCTCGACGGAGCCCGCGCCTCCCGCGTCGCGGCGGCGATCGGCGAGGACGGCGGCGTCGCGATCGGTGTGCCGGTCGACGTTTCCGAGCGCGCCAGCGTGCGCGCCATGATCGAGCGGACCGTCGCCGAGTTCGGGCGGCTGGACGTCCTCTTCAACAATGCCGGCATCAGCCAGACCTGTCCCTTCCTCGACGTGACCGAGGCCGACTTCGACCGGATCATGGCCGTGAACGGGCGTGGCGTCCTGATCGGGACGCAGGAGGCGGCGCGCCAGATGATCAGCCAGGGCGGCGGCGGAAAGATCGTCAACACCGCCTCGATCGCCGGCAAGCAGGGCTACCCGCTGTTCGCGCACTACTGTGCGTCGAAGTTCGCGGTCGTCGCGTTGACGCAGGCGGCGGCACGCGCGCTCGCCGAGCACCGCATCACCGTCAACGCCTTCGCGCCCGGCGTCGTCGCGACCGAGCTGTGGCAGCAGCTCGACCGCGAGTTCATGGAACACGGCCTGACCGAGAAGCCCTCGCAGGCGATCAACGAGTTCTCGCAGTCGATCCTTCTCGGGCGGCCATCGCAGCCGGCAGACATCGTCGGCACGACCGCGTTCCTGGCCTCGTCCGCCTCCGACTACGTCACCGGTCAGACCGTGATGATCGACGGCGGCATGGTCCTGACCTGAACGCCATCATCGAACAGCAAACGGAGGAGGTTCACATGGCAAGGCTCGACGGAAAGGTCGCCATAGTCACGGGGGGCGCGACCGGCATCGGTGAAGCCACGTGCCTGCGCTTCGCCGAGGAGGGCGCGCGCGTCGCGGTCTTCGACGTGTCGGAGGAGGCCGGGAGCCAGACGGCCGAGGCGATCGTCCGCGAAGGCGGCGAGGCGCAGTTCATACGTTGCGACGTCTCGGACGAGGCGAGCGTCGCCGACGCCGTCGGACAGGTGACGGCACGCTGGGGCCGGCTCGACGTCCTCGTGAACAATGCCGCCATTCCCGGGGTCAACAAGCTGGCGCACGAGGTCGCGCTCGAAGACTGGGAGCGGGTCTTCGCCATCAACGTTCGCGGCGTGTTCCTCTGCACCAAGCATGCGCTCAAGCCCATGATGGCCCAGAAGAGCGGCTCGATCGTCAACTTCTCCTCGATCTACGGCCTCATCGGCAACGACGACATTCCGCCCTATCACGCAGCCAAGGGCGCGGTGCTCGCCATGACCCGCACGGACGCGATCTGCTACGGCCGGCACGGCATCCGCGTGAACGCGGTGCATCCCGGCTCGACCAAGACGCCGCTCTTCATGAAGGCCGGCGAGACCTATCCGGGCGGCCTCGACAAGTACCTCGAGATGATGTCCGCCAAGCACGTCCTGCCGCTGGCCGAGCCCGTCGACATCGCCAACTGCGTCCTCTTCCTCGCATCCGACGAATCCCGCTTCGTGACGGGCGCCAGCCTCGTCTGCGACGGCGGCTACACGGCGCAATAAGAACGGGAGTAACCGATGAAAGCCGTCCGCTATCACGCCCAGCGCGACATCCGCCTGGAGGACGTGCCGCCGCCCTCCGGTGAGCTCGCGCCCGACCAGGTCCTCGTCGAGCCGCTCGTCTGCGGCATCTGCGGCACCGATCTCCACGAATACGTCGCCGGACCGATCGTGACGCCGCTGCAGCCGCACGTCTATTCCGGTGCGACGCTGCCGCAGATCCTCGGCCACGAGTTCTCGGCCCGCGTCCTCAAGGTCGGCAGCGAGATAACCCACGTCGCACCCGGGGACCGGGTGTCGATCCAGCCGTTGATCTCGCCGCGGGACGATTATTACGGCCGTCGCGGCCTCTACCATCTCAGCGAGAAGATGGCCTGCGTCGGGCTGTCCTGGGACTGGGGCGGGCTCGGCGAGCAGGCTGTCCTCAACGGCTACAACGTCTTCAAGGTGCCGGACGGCATCAGCGACGTGCAGGCGGCCATGATCGAACCCGCGGCGGTGGCGCTCTACGGCGTCGA
>CANJKV010000353.1 GCA_947474855.1 Aurantimonadaceae bacterium
GACTTCGGCCGCAACCCGGTCGGCACCGGCGCCTTCAAGCTCAGCGAGTGGACGCTCGGCCAGCGCCTCGTTCTCACGAAGAACGCGGACTACTACCGCGAGGGCGCGCCCAAGCTCGACGAGATCACCTTCGAGATCGGCCAGGAGCCGGTGGTTTCGCTCCTGCGCGTTCAGAACGGCGAGGTGGACGTGCCCGGCGACGGCATTCCGCCGGCGAAGTTCCGCGAGGTGATGGACGACCCCGCGCAGAAGGCGCGCGTCGTCGAGGGCGTGCAGCTCCACACCGGCTACATCACCATGAACACCAAGGCCGCGCCCTTCGACGACCTGAAGGTGCGCCAGGCGGTGAACATGGCGATCAACAAGGATCGCATCGTCCAGATCATCAACGGCCGCGCGACTCCCGCCAACCAGCCGCTGCCCCCCACAATGCCCGGCTACGTCGAAGCCTATGAAGGCTACAAGTACGATGTCGAGGGCGCCAAGAAGCTCCTCGCCGAGGCCGGCCATCCCGACGGCTTCGAGACCGAGCTGTTCGTCGCCAACGTCGACCCGCAGCCGCGCATCGCGCAGGCGATCCAGCAGGATCTCGCGGCCATCGGCATCAAGGCCTCGATCCAGAGCCTGGCGGCCGCCAACGTCATCGCCGCCGGCGGCTCGGCGGAAGGCGCGCCGATGATCTGGTCGGGCGGCATGGCCTGGATCGCCGACTTCCCCGACCCGTCCAACTTCTACGGCCCCATCCTCGGCTGCGCGGGCGCGGCGGAAGGCGGCTGGAACTGGGCGAAGTACTGCAACGAGGCGCTCGACGCCAAGGCCGCGGAAGCCGACGCCATCGTCGACCCGGCCAAGGCCGCCGAGCGCGCCGCCGCCTGGGGAGAGGTCTACGAGGGCGTCATGGCCGACGCCCCCTGGGCGCCGGTCTTCAACGAGAAGCGCTACACCATGCGCTCGGAGCGGATGGGCGGCGACGACGCGCTCTATATCGACCCGGTCAACACCCCGATGAACTACAAGTACGTCGAGACGAAGTGAGATGTGCAAGGCCTGCGACTACACCATTCACGGCCGGCAGCATCATTTCGGCTGGGACAACTCCATCGAACCGGCGCTGCGCGTGGCGCCGGGATCGACGATCGAATTCGAGTGCCGGGATAGTTCCGCCGGCCAGCTGACCCCGGACTCGACCGTCGAGAGCGTCGCCACACTCGACTTTTCCAAGATCAACCCGGTCTCCGGGCCGATCTTCGTCGAGGGCGCCGAGCCCGGCGACGCTCTGAAGGTGACGATCGAGGGCTTCAAGCCGTCCGGCTTCGGCTGGACGGCGAACATCCCCGGCTTCGGCCTCCTCGCCGACCAGTTCACCGAGCCGGCGCTGACGCTTTGGAAGTATGACCCGACGTCGCTCGAACCGGCCGCCTTCGGCGCGCACGGGCGCGTGCCGCTGAAGCCCTTCGCGGGGACGATCGGCAACGCGCTGGCGGAACCGGGCCACCATTCGGTGGTTCCGCCGCGCCGGGTCGGCGGAAACCTCGACATCCGCGATCTCGCCGCGGGGACGGAGCTCTACCTCCCCGTCGAGGTCGCGGGCGCGCTGTTCTCCGTCGGCGATACCCACGCCGCGCAGGGCGACGGCGAGGTCTGCGGCACGGCGATCGAGAGCCCGATGAACGCGGTGCTGACGCTCGACCTCGTGAAGGGCGCGAACCTCGCCATGCCCCGCTTCACGACGCCGGGACCGGTGACGCGCCACCTCGACGCCAAGGGCTACGAGGTGACGACGGGGGTCGGACCCGACCTGATGACGGGCGCGCGGCAGGCCGTCGCCGACATGGTGGAGCTGCTGGCCGGGCGCTACAACATGAACCCCGTCGACGCCTACATGCTGGTCTCGACCTGCGGGGATCTCCGCATCTCCGAGATCGTCGACATGCCGAACTGGGTCGTGTCGTTCTACTTCCCGCGGGTGGTGTTCGAGTAGGCGGACCAGCCCCGCTCCCGCAGCCGCAGCCTTTGGCGGGCTCGTACCTCCCCTCTCCGGCTACGGGAGTGGGTGCCCCGAAGGGGTGGGTGAGGGTTTTCCAAGGCGCGCTGCGGGCGTGCTCGGACCACCGGAAGCGCGGCGACCGGAGACCCTCATCCGCCTGCCGGCACCTTCTCCCGAAGCGGGAGAAGGCGGCAGCTTCGGCGCCGTGCCTTGCCTTTCACGAGTTGTCATGACCGCCGAACCCGTCCTCGCCGTTTCCAACCTCACCATCGCCGTCGGCGCGGGCGCCCACCGGCGCCTCCTCGTCGACGACCTGTCCTTCACCCTTCACCGCGGCGAGACGCTCTGCATCGCGGGCGAGTCCGGGTCGGGCAAGTCGCTGACCTCGCTCGCGATCATGGGCCTTCTGCCCAAGCCCGGACCCGTGGTCGCGGGCGGGTCGATCCGGCTCGGCAGCGAGGACCTGACCGCGCTGCCCGAGCGGGCCATGCGGCGCGTGCGAGGCGACCGCATCGCCATGATCTTCCAGGAGCCGATGACCTCGCTGAACCCGGTGCTGACGGTCGGGCGGCAGCTGGTGGAGGCGATCGAGGCGCATCGCGACGCCTCGCGCGCCGAAGCGCGGCGGCTGGCGCTCGAAGCGTTGGAGGCGGTGCGCATCCCCGAGGCGGCGCGGCGCATGCGGCAGTACCCGCACGAACTGTCGGGCGGCATGCGCCAGCGCGTGATGATCGCGATGGCGCTCGCCCTGGAGCCCGACGTCCTCATCGCCGACGAGCCGACGACGGCGCTCGACGTGACGATCCAGGCGCAGGTTCTCGGCATCCTCAAGGAGATCCAGGCGAGCCGCGGCACCGCGGTGATCCTCATCACCCACGACATGGGCGTCGTCGCCGAGATGGCCGACCGGGTCGTGGTGATGCGGGAGGGCCGGGCGGTGGAGAGCGGGGCGGTTGCGCCGCTCTTCGCAGGGCCGCGCGAGGACTATACGAAGGCGCTCCTCGCCGCCGTGCCGCGCATGGGCGCGGGCGCCCAGCAGCCCGACGCAGCCCCGGCCGCGCCGGTGGCCGAGATCCGCGACCTGTCCGTGCGCTTTCCGCTGAAGGGCGGGCTCCTCGGGCGCACCACGGCCGAGGTCCACGCCGTCGCCGGCATCTCCTTCGACATCCCCGCTGGGCAGACGCTGAGCCTCGTCGGCGAGAGCGGCTGCGGCAAGTCGACGACGGCGAAGGCCATCGCCGGTCTCGTGCCCTATGCCGGCTCGCTGTCGGTCGCCGGGCGGCCGGCCGCGAACCTGTCGGCACCTGAGCGCAAGGCCCTGCGCCGCGACGTGCAGATGGTGTTCCAGGATCCCTTCGCCTCGCTCGACCCGCGCATGCGGGTCGGCGACCTCGTCGCCGAGCCCCTCGTCATCCACGGCATCGGTTCGGCCGCCAAGCGGCGCGAGCGCGTGGCGGCGCTGTTCGAGCGCGTCGGGCTCCAGCCGGACGCCATGCGCCGCTACCCGCACCAGTTCTCCGGCGGCCAGCGCCAGCGCGTCTGCATCGCCCGCGCCCTGGCGCTGCGGCCGAAACTCATCATCGCCGACGAGAGCGTGTCGGCGCTCGACGTGTCGGTGCAGAAGCGCGTGCTGGAGCTCCTCAAGGAGCTGCAGGCCGAGTACGGCATCGCCTACCTCTTCATCAGCCACGACATGGCGGTGGTGGAGAACATCTCGGACCGCGTCGCGGTGATGTATCTCGGCCAGATCGTGGAGACCGGCACGCGCGCCCAGGTCTTCGGCTCGCCCCGCCACTCCTATACGCGCCGGCTGATCGAGGCGGTGCCGGTTCCCGATCCCGCCCGTCGCCGCACCGCCTTCCCGCGCCTCGTCGGCGACATTCCGAGCGCGGTGAGGAAGCCGAACGACCCGCCGGCGCGCCTCGCGCTCGCCGACGTCGGCGGCGGCCACCTCGTCGCCGCCGAATAGGGGGTCTTCAGCGCCGCAGGGCGCTCGGCACCACCCCGAGACCGGCGAGGATCGCCGCGAGCACCAGAGCGAAGGTCGCGGGACCCTCGGCGACGAGGCCGAAGACCACCGCGAGGAGCGCCGTGCCGCCGGACTGGCCGAGGAGCCGCGCCGTCGACTGGACGCCCGCCGCCCCGCCGCTGCGCTCGCGCGGGGCGCTGCCGATCAGGAGCTTGTTGTTCGGCGTCTGGAACAGGCCGAAGCCGGTGCCGGCGAGAACGAGGCGCCACACGATGTCGGCATCGGACGGGTTGGCCGGGAGCAGCGCGAGCGCCAGAAGGCCGGCCGAGAA
>CANJKV010000354.1 GCA_947474855.1 Aurantimonadaceae bacterium
CCAACGCAGCGAACCCGACATGACGAACGCCCACGCCGACCTTCTCGCCCGCATCGGGAGCCGGGACGCCGTCGTCGGCATCATCGGCCTCGGCTATGTCGGGCTGCCGCTCGCGCTCGCCTTCGCGAAGGCCGGCTTTCCCGTACTCGGCTTCGACATCAATGCGTCGCGCGTTGCGCTCCTGAACGAGGGGCGCACGGGCCTTCGCCACATCCCCGACGCGCCGCTCGTCGAGGCCATCGCCGCCGGGCGCTTCGAAGCCACCGGCGACTTCGACCGGCTGGCCGAGCCGGACGCGATCCTGATCTGCGTGCCCACCCCCCTCACCGCCCAGCGCGAGCCGGACCTGTCCTTCGTCGCGGCCTCGGCGAACCAGATCGCCCGCACCCTGCGGCCGAACCGGCTCGTCGTCCTCGAATCCACCACCTGGCCCGGCACCACCGCCGAGATCGTCCGGCCGATCCTGGAAGCCGGGGGCCTTCGCTCCGGCGAGACCCTCTTCCTCGCCTATTCGCCCGAGCGCGAGGACCCCGGCAACGCCGACTACGGCACGCGCGACATCCCCAAGATCGTCGGCGGCGACGGGCCGGCGGCGCTGGAGCTGGCGCTGGCGCTCTACGGCGCGGCGGTGGAACGCTGCGTGCCGGTCGGCTCGCTCGCCACCGCCGAGGCGGTGAAGCTGACGGAGAATATCTTCCGCTCGGTCAACATCGCGCTCGTGAACGAGTTGAAGCTCATCTACGACGCCATGGGCATCGACGTCTGGGAGGTGATCGAGGCGGCCAAGACCAAGCCCTTCGGCTTCATGCCCTTCTATCCCGGCCCGGGCCTCGGGGGGCACTGCATCCCGATCGACCCCTTCTATCTCACCTGGAAGGCGCGCGAATACGAGATCGCCACCCGCTTCATCGAGCTCGCCGGCGAGATCAACACGGCCATGCCCCGCCACGTCGTCTCCCGGCTCGCCGAGGCGCTGGACCGGCGCTTCGGGCGCGGCCTCAATGGCGCGCGGGTGCTCGTTCTCGGCCTCGCCTACAAGAAGAACGTCGACGACACGCGCGAGAGCGCCTCGCTGAAGCTCGTGGAGCTGATCGAGGCGCGTGGGGGCAGCGTCGCCTTCCACGACCCGCACGTGCCCGTCATCCCGCCGACGCGCGAGCACATGGCGCTCGCCGGCCGCAGATCCCTGCCGCTCGACGCGGAAACGCTGGCCGGCTTCGACGCGGTGCTGATCGCCACCGACCACGACGCGGTCGACTACGCCCTCGTCGCGTCCCATGCGCGGCTCGTCGTCGACACGCGCAATGCCTGCGCCCGCGCGGGGGCCGGCATGACGAACGTGGTCAAGGCCTGACGATCGGCGCGCCGGCCTCGTCGAGGATGCGGGCGAAGCGGGCCTGGAGGTCTCGGATGCCCGCGTCCAGCGCGAAGGCCGAGCGGAGCCGGGTGTGGGCCCCCTCGCCTAGCCGCCCGCGCGCCTGCGGGTCGCCGATCAGCCGGTCCAGCGCCGCGCCGAGCGCGGCCGGATCGGATGGGGGAACGAGAAGGCCGCTCGATCCCTCCTCGACGAATTCCGGCACGCCGGCAAAGCGCGTCGAGACGATCGGCAGCTTCTGAGAGGCCGCCTCCATGATGACGTTGGGCAGGCCGTCGCGGTCGCCCTTCTCGCCCTCCTTGCAGGCGAGAACGAAGAGGTCGGCCGCCCGCAGCGCCGCCACGACCTCGTCCTGGGGCAGCGCGCCGCGCCAGTCGATCCGCTCCGACAGGCCGAGCCGCCCGGCCTCGGCCTTGAGCTCGGCGAGGAGGTCGCCCGCCCCGACATGGGTGAAGCGCCAGTGGAGGTGCGGCGGAAGGAGCGCGAGGGCGGCGAGGAGGTCGTCGTAGCCCTTCTTCGCCACCGCCCGGCCGACCGAGACGATCTCCACCGGCCTCGCGGGATCGCTGCCGTCCTTGTCCCCGGCGCGCTCGGGGGCCACGGGAAAGCGGTCGAGGTCGAGGCCGTGATAGGCGAGCGCGACGCGCCCCGGATCATTCGCGGGCGCGAGGCGCCGCAGCTCGTCGAGGCCTGTTCGCGTGCAGGTCACGCCCCAGGCGCTGCCCGCGATCTTCTCGCCCTTGTCCCAGTCGCTCGTCGTCCAGATGTCCTTGGCGTGCGCCGAGAAGGTGAAGCGGCGGCCGGTGAGGATCGCGGCGTAGCGGGCGACCGAGGCCGGCGTGTGGAGGAAGTGGACGTGGATGTGCGGCACCGCGTCGGCGAGCTCGCGCGCCATCACCAGCGCCTGCCCGATCCGTCGCATCCGGTCGGCGGTGGGATCGCGCCGCAGATCCGCCCAGGCGGCCGACAGGAAGGCTTTGAAGCCCGGCCGGCGCCGGGCGTTCCAGGCCCCCGCGAGCACCCGACCGACGCCCTTGTGGAGGTATTCCGGCAGGTAGCGGACGGGCGCGGCGATCTGCCGATGCATCGGATGGACCGCGCCGTCGGTCGGCCGGCGCATGGCCCAGATCTCGAAGCGGAAGCCCAGCCGCTCCAGCGCCAGGATCTCCTGCGCGATGAAGGTCTCGGACAGGCGGGGATAGCCCTTCATCAGGACGGCGATGGGAGCGGGCGCGCCGCTGTCGGCCGCCGGGAGCGTCTGGGTCATGGATGTTCCGAAAAGAAGCGTCAGGCTCGGCGCGCCGCCGCGCCGGGCCGGTCGGCTCGATCGCCGGCGGTCATCCGGCGCGTCAGGGCCTCGATGCTGTCGAGGCCGTCGAGAAGGTGGGGAAGGGTCACGCTGGAGGGCAACGGCTGTTCCGGCAGGCGCCGGATGGCATCTGCCATGAGCAGGGGGTCGCGGCGCGCGCCCGGTCCCAGCAGCGCGCCGTCGAGCATGGAAACGAGGCCGAGCCGGGCGGCCTGCCGGGCGCGCAGCGTCTGCTCCAGCCGGGGGACGCGCCGCGGCACGATCAGCGCCCGCTTGTCGAGCGACAGGATCTCGCAGAACGTGTTGTAGCCTCCCATCGCCACCACCCCGACCGAGCGGCTCATCAGGTGCTCGATCTTGGCGTCAAAGGTGATCGCGTCGATGCGCGCAAGCGCGGCCATGCGCTCCATGAAGGCGGCACGGCGCGTGCGCTCGACGAAGGGACCGAACACCACGAGGGCGTTGACGGACAGCTCCGGGTCGGCCTCGTAGGCGGACACGACCCAGTCGATCATCTCCTCGCCGTCCCCGCCGCCGCCCGCCGTGACCAGGACGAAGGGCTCGCGGGTGACCTTGGGGTAGCGCACGCTCTGCGGCTTTTCCGGTAGCTCGCGGCGCAAATATCCCGTGTAGATGATCCGCTCGCGCGTTTCCGGCGGCAGGGACAGGCCCGACAGCGGACGGTAGACCCGCTCCAGCCCGTAGACCCAGATGTCGTCGTAGAACTCGACCAGCGCGTCGACCGCGCCCTTGCGCTCCCACTCGCCGGCCAGCACCTCGTCCTCGTCGAGGACGTCGCGCACGCCCAGAACGATCCGCGCCCCGTTGCGGCGCAGCTCGCGCAGGGCCGGCAGGATCTCGCCGCGAAAGCCGGTCGGCTCCTTGTCGACGATCACGAGATCGGGCTTGAGGGTGCGGGCGGTCTCCAGGAGGATCGCCTGGCGCATGGCCACCGTCTCGTCCAGCGGCAGGCGCAGGCTCGACGTCGTGTAGTCGCCGTTCGGCAGCTTCACCACGCCCGGCAGGCGGACGTAGTCGACGCCGTCGGCGAACTCGAACTGCCCGATGATCGGCGAGCCGGAGATGATCACCACCGAGGCGCCTTCGTGGGCCGTCACCAGCCGGTTGGCGATCGCCCGGCAGCGCCGCAGGTGTCCGAGGCCGAAAGTGTCGTGGCTATAGATCAGGACGCGGAGCCCGCGCGCGCGAAAGGGGTGGTCGCCCGGGGTCGGGTGGTGCAACATGGATCAAGCCCCTGTGAGGCCCCGCCGCCGTGTCCGCCGGACGCGGCCCGGCGGCTGATCGGGTCCCGAAGGACAGGCTTATGCCGTGGCAGGCTTACAAACAAGCCGGCCGGCTCGCGCCGGACCGTTCAGCCGTGATAGGTCTTGCGCCTTCGACCCGGCGGCCGGAGCCCGTCCCAGCCCGCCGCCCGACAGCGTGACGAAGCGAGACCATGGCCGAACCGATCTACAGATATGTCTGGCGCCATACCCGCCGCCAGCAGATCTGGATGCTGTGCGTGGTTCTGGCCTCGATCCCGACGCTCTACGTCTCGCTCGACCTGCCCAAGCAGATCATCAACGGCCCGA
>CANJKV010000355.1 GCA_947474855.1 Aurantimonadaceae bacterium
ACGGGCGCCGAGGGGCAGCGCGAGCGGGTGAAGACGCCGGCGACCGAGGCCGGCCGGTCGCAGACCATCAGGAGCACGTCGGTGCGCCCCTTGTACTTGATCCCGACCGCGCCCGTGGCGATGCGCAGCCCCTCGATTGCCGGCATGGCCGGGGCGGTCTTCGGGGCGAGCGGGGAGACGGCGTGCGCCATGGGATGACGTCCTTCGGAAGCGTCGTTCGCGTTGCGCCCGCCTCTAGCAGAAGCGCCCGCCCCTTTGAAGGAGGCGGGCGCTCGCGCGTCGACGTGCGGCAGCGGTCAGTTGGCGGACGGAGCGGCGCCCTCGGCCGGCTTGTCGCGAGCCGCGTTCATCTCCTCGATCGCCTTCATCTGGTTGGCGATGGCGGGATCGACATATTCGATGTTCGCGTCGGCGCGGGCCTTCTGGACGAGATCGACGTACTTCTCGCGAAGAACAACCTGGCGCACCTGCTCCTTCACCTCGTCGAAGGCGGGCGGAGCCTGCTTGCGCTTGTCATCGACCTTGATGACGTGCCAGCCGAACTGCGTCTCGACCGGCTGCTTGGTGTAGGTGCCGGGTTCCAGCGCGAAGGCCGCGGTCTCGAAGGCCGGCACCATCTGGCCGGGGCCGAAATAGCCGAGATCGCCGCCTTCGGGGCCGGACGGGCCGGAGGAGTTCTCGGCGGCGAGCTTGTTGAAGTCCTCGCCCGCGTCGAGCTTCTTGATGACGGCCTCGGCCTCTTCCTTGGTCTTCACGAGGATGTGGCTGGCCTTCACCTCGTCGACCGGCGGCATCTTGGCGATCTCGTCGTCGTAGCGGCTTTTCAGCTCCTCGTCGGTGACGGAGGGCACGCCGGTCTTGGCGAAATAGGCGCTGTGCAGCGCCTGGGCCCTGGCGAAGGCGACCTCGGCCGCGACGTCCTTGTCCTCGGTCAGCTTCTCGGCCTCGGCCTTGGCGGCGAGGACGTCGATGTCGATCAGGGCGGAAAGCACCGCGATGCGGCGCTGCTCGGGCGGCACCTGCGCGAACTGGGGACCGAGGTCCTGCGCCGCGACGGCGAGGTCGCGCTCGGTGATCGCCTTGTCGCCGACCTTGGCCACCACGGCCTCGGGATCGACCGGGGCGGCCGGCGCGGGCGCGGCCGGCGCGGCGCCGCTGGCGGGCGCGCCGCCGTCCTGGGCGAGCGCCGGCAGACAGGCGAGGGCGACGGACAGGCTCGCGGCGAGCCGGAGGGAACGCAGGACGTTGGTCAATGCGGGATATCCTCGAGAATGAGAACCATCGGTGGCGGGGCGCCCGACTCCCGGGAAAGCCCTTGCTCCACAGTCTCTTGAGCCGGCCGGACAGGGGCGGGCCCGAGCGTTGACATCGCTTGGGGCCCCTCTTATCTCTCGCGCGATCCGAAAGTCCAGCCGCATCCCGCAAGTGTGAAGCGCGATTGGACGCGCCCGGACCGGTCGTGCAAAAGGGCTGAAGCGTCAAGCGGAAGCCGGGCGAAGCGGCCCGCCGCCGGCCGGCTGATATCAATCAAGAGGACCGTTTCATGGTCAATTTCGGCGGCATCGCCCGCGCTCTGTTCGGGTCGTCCAACGAGCGCCGCGTGCGGCGCTTCGACCCCACGGTCCGGGCGATCGGCGCGCTGGAAGAGCAGCTGTCGCGCCTGACCGACGACGAGCTGCGCGCCCGCACGGAGCGCTTCAAGCAGGAGCTGAAGGACGGCAAGACCGTCGACGACATCCTCGTCGAGGCCTTCGCCACCGTCCGCGAGGGTGCCAAGCGCGCGCTCGGCATGCGGCACTTCGACGTCCAGCTCATCGGCGGCATGGTGCTGAACGCCGGCTCCATCGCCGAGATGAAGACCGGCGAGGGCAAGACCCTCGTGGCCACGCTCGCCACCTACCTCAACGCGCTCGAAGGCAAGGGCGTCCACGTCGTCACCGTCAACGACTACCTCGCCTCGCGCGACGCGGAGTGGATGGGCCGGCTTTACCGCTTCCTCGGCCTTTCCGTCGGCATCATCGTCCACGGCCTGTCCGACAGCCAACGCCGGGACGCCTACAACTGCGACATCACCTACGCGACGAACAACGAGCTCGGCTTCGATTATCTCCGCGACAACATGAAGTACGAGCGGGCGCAGATGGTGCAGCGCGGGCACCACTACGCCATCGTCGACGAGGTGGACTCGATCCTCGTCGACGAGGCGAGAACGCCCCTCATCATCTCGGGCCCGCTCGACGACCGCTCCGAGTTCTACCAGACCATCGACGCCTTCATCCCGCAGCTCTCCGCCGAGGACTACGAGGTCGACGAGAAGCAGCGCCAGGTGTCCTTCACCGAGGACGGCACGGAGAAGCTGGAGCGCCTCCTGGAGGCGGCCGGCCACCTCAACGGCTCGTCGCTCTACGACATCGAGAACGTCGCGGTCGTCCACCACGTGAACAACGCGCTCAAGGCGCACAAGCTGTTCGCCAAGGACAAGGACTACATCGTCCGCGGCGACGAGATCGTCATCATCGACGAGTTCACTGGCCGCATGATGCCGGGCCGACGCTATTCCGAAGGCCTGCATCAGGCGCTCGAGGCCAAGGAGCACGTGACGATCCAGCCCGAGAACCAGACGCTGGCCTCGATCACGTTCCAGAACTACTTCCGAATGTACAAGAAGCTGTCCGGCATGACCGGCACGGCCAACACGGAAGCCGCCGAGTTCGCCGACATCTACGGCCTCGACGTCGTCGAGATCCCGACCAACGTCCCCGTCCAGCGCATCGACGAGGACGACGAGGTCTACCGCACCTTCGAGGAGAAGTTCCGCGCCATCGCCCGCGAGGTGAAGGAAGCCGCGTCCCGCGGCCAGCCCGTTCTCGTCGGCACGACCTCGATCGAGAAGTCGGAAATGCTGGCGGAGCGCCTGCGGAAGGAGGGCCTCAAGGACTTCCAGGTGCTGAACGCCCGATATCACGAGCAGGAAGCCTATATCGTCGCGCAGGCCGGCGTGCCGGGGGCGGTCACGATCGCCACCAACATGGCCGGCCGCGGCACCGACATCAAGCTCGGCGGCAATCTCGAGATGCGCGTCGAGCGCGAGCTCGCGGACGTGCCGGAGGGCGAGGAGCGGACCCGCCGCATCGCCGAGATCGAGGCCGACATCGCGCGCCTCAAGGAACAGGCGCTCGCCGCCGGCGGCCTCTACGTGCTCGCCACCGAGCGCCACGAATCGCGGCGCATCGACAACCAGCTGCGCGGCCGCTCCGGCCGCCAGGGCGATCCCGGGCGCTCGAAGTTCTTCCTGTCGCTGCAGGACGACCTCATGCGCATCTTCGGCTCGGAGCGCATGGACACCATGCTGACGCGCCTGGGCCTCAAGGAGGACGAGGCGATCGTCCACCCCTGGATCAACAAGGCCCTGGAAAAGGCGCAGAAGAAGGTCGAGGCGCGCAACTTCGACATCCGCAAGAACCTCCTGAAGTACGACGACGTCATGAACGACCAGCGCCGGGTCATCTTCGACCAGCGCATCGAGATCATGGACGCCGAAGGCCTCGAGGAGACCATCGAGGACATGCGCAACGAGACGGTGGACGCGATGGTCGCCCGCCATATCCCCGAGCGCGCATACCCCGAGCAGTGGGCGACGCAGGAGCTGCACGACGAGGCGATCGAGCTCCTCAACCTCGATCTCCCGATCGTCGAGTGGGCGGCGGAGGAAGGCATCGACGACGCCGACATCCGCGAGCGCATCCGCGCGGCCGCGGACGCGGCTGCCAAGGAGAAGACCGAGCGCTTCGGCCCGCAGGTCGCGACCTATATCCAGCGCTCCGTCGTGCTCCAGACGCTGGACGCGCTCTGGCGCGACCACCTCGTCAACCTCGACCACCTGCGCTCGGTCGTCGGCTTCCGCGGCTACGCCCAGCGCGACCCCCTGAACGAGTACAAGTCGGAAGCCTTCGAGCTCTTCCAGTCGATGATCACGCAGCTGCGCGAGCGGGTGACGAGCCAGCTCTCGCGCGTCGAGATCCAGCGCCCGGCCCCCGCCCAACCGCCTCTCCCCGTGATGGAGGCGCACCACGTCGACCCCACGACGGGCGAGGACGAGTTCGGCCACGGCGCCGAGCGCCTGACCGCGGACTTCAACCCGATCGAGGAGGAGCGCTTCCTCGTGGATCCGGAGAACCCGGAGACCTGGGGCCAGATCGGCCGCAACGAGCCCTGCCCCTGCGGCTCGGGCAAGAAGTTCAAGCACTGCCACGGCGCCTTCGCCACGCAGGAGG
>CANJKV010000356.1 GCA_947474855.1 Aurantimonadaceae bacterium
AACGGGCGAGCCGCTGCCGGCCGAGCTGACGGAGAAGCTCAACCTCACCCGCACCTTCGACGCCGGCTTCGACACGGTGGAATACACGGCGTCCGCCCTCGTCGACCTCGCGCTGCACGAAGGCGCCGAGCCGGCCGCGGACGTGGCCCGCGCCGAAGCGGAGGAACTCGCGCGCATCGGCATGCCGCGCGAGATCGTCATGCGCCACCGCTCGCCGCACTTCGCGCACGTCTTTTCCGGGGAAGGCTATTCGGCCGGCTACTACTCCTACCTCTGGTCGGAGGTGCTCGACGCCGACGCCTTCGAGGCCTTCCGCGAGGCCGGCGACCCGTTCGACCGGGCGACCGCGGACAAGCTCCTCGCCAACGTCTACGCCGCCGGCAACAGCCGCGACGCAGCCGAGCTCTACACCGCCTTCCGCGGCCGCATGCCCTCGACGGCGGCGCTGCTGCGCAAGCGGGGCTTCGCGACCTGAGAAACGGGCCGGGCGCGGCGCGAAATCGCCCGCCCGGCCGCTTGACGCGGCGCACCCGCGACATCAGATAGGGTACAGCCGCCGGATGGACGCGATGCCTTCGACATCGCGCCCCTTTCGCATATGCGAAGATCGTGTTAAGACGCGGCCACTTCCGCCGGCAGATGACAGTTCATGTCCTGGCCGGCGTTTTCGTGCTCCAAGATCGGTGATTCATGAAGCTTCGCAACATCGCGATCATCGCGCATGTCGACCATGGCAAGACGACCCTCGTCGACAAGCTGCTCGCGCAGTCGGGCTCGGTTCGCGAGAACCAGCGCGTCGAGGAGCGCGCCATGGACTCCAACGACCTGGAAAAAGAGCGCGGCATCACGATCCTGGCGAAAGCCACCTCGGTCGAGTGGAAGGACACCCGCATCAACATCGTCGACACCCCGGGACACGCCGATTTCGGCGGCGAGGTGGAGCGCATCCTCAACATGGTGGACGGCGCGGTGATCCTCGTCGACGCCTCCGAAGGGCCGATGCCGCAGACGAAGTTCGTGCTGTCCAAGGCCCTGAAGGTCGGCCTGAAGCCGATCGTCGCGATCAACAAGATCGACCGTCCGGACGAGCGGCACCAGGAAGTGCTGAACGAGATCTTCGACCTCTTCGTCAATCTCGACGCGACCGAGGAGCAGCTCGACTTCCCGGTTCTCTACGGCTCGGGCCGCGGCGGCTGGATGGCCAAGGCGCCTGAGGGCCCGCAGACCGACGGTCTCACGCCGCTCTTCGACCTCATTCTCGACCACGTGCCGGAGCCGGCGACCGGCAGCGCCGACGAGCCGTTCCGCATGATCGGCACGATCCTCGAGGCCAACCCCTTCCTCGGCCGCATCATCACCGGCCGCGTCCAGTCCGGCTCGATCAAGCCGAACCAGGCGGTCAAGGTGCTGTCGGGCGACGGCACCCAGATCGAGACCGGCCGCATCTCCAAGATCCTCGCCTTCCGGGGTCTGGAGCGCACGCCGATCGACTACGCGGAAGCCGGTGACATCGTCGCGATCGCCGGCCTGTCCAAGGGCACCGTCGCCGACACCTTCTGCGACCCCTCCGTGACGCAGCCGCTCGCTGCCCAGCCGATCGACCCGCCGACGGTGACGATGAGCTTCATCGTCAACGACAGCCCGCTCGCCGGCACCGAGGGCGACAAGGTGACGAGCCGCGTCATCCGCGATCGCCTCCTGAAGGAGGCCGAGGGCAACGTCGCGCTGAAGATCGAGGAAGCCGAGGACAAGGACTCCTTCTTCGTCTCCGGCCGCGGCGAACTGCAGCTCGCCGTCCTCATCGAGACCATGCGCCGCGAAGGCTTCGAGATCGGCGTGTCGCGCCCGCGCGTCGTCATGAAGAAGGACGAGGCGACCGGCGACACGCTGGAGCCGATCGAAGAGGTCGTGATCGACGTCGACGAGGAGCATTCCGGCATCGTCGTCCAGAAGATGAGCGAGCGCAAAGCCGAGATGAAGGAGCTCCGCCCCTCGGGCGGCGGTCGC
Source organism: Aurantimonadaceae bacterium (assembly GCA_947474855.1). Lineage (GTDB taxonomy): Bacteria > Pseudomonadota > Alphaproteobacteria > Rhizobiales > Rhizobiaceae > Antarcticirhabdus. The sequence goes on from CANJKV010000356.1 coordinate 2,008, forward strand.
CAGCGCCTCGTCTTCCACGCGCCGACCCGCGGCCTCATCGGTTATCAGTCCGAACTGCTGACCGACACGCGCGGCACGGCGATCATGAACCGCCTGTTCCACGCCTACGCCCCCTTCAAGGGCGAGCTGACGGGCCGCGTGAACGGCGTCCTCATCGCCAACGCGGCGGGCGAGGCCGTGGCCTATGCGCTGTTCAACCTCGAGGACCGCGGCCCCATGGTCATCGACCCGGGCGTCAAGGTCTACGAGGGCATGATCATCGGCATCCACCAGCGGGACAACGACCTCGAGGTCAACGTCCTCAAGGGCAAGCAGCTCACCAACATCCGTGCCGCCGGCAAGGACGAGGCGGTGAAGCTCACCCCGCCGATCCGCATGACGCTCGACCGCGCCCTCTCCTGGATCCAGGACGACGAGCTCGTCGAGGTCACGCCGAAGTCGATCCGCCTGCGCAAGCTCTACCTCGACCCGCACGAGCGCAAGCGCTTCGAGAAGAGCCGCAAGGCGGCCTGAGGACGCGATCGATCGCCTGATCGGAAAGGGGCGGAGCGCCGAAGGGTGCTCCGCCCCTTTTTCGTTCGGGCCTCGCCCTGATGCCCTTAGCGGATCGTCGCGCGGACGAATTCGCCGTCGATGGCGACCTGCGGCCTGGCGCCCGGCGTGTTCGGGATGCGGCCGTCGACGAAGGACGCCGCGGCGGTCACGCGCCAGCTGACGGGCACGCCGGCGGGAAAGCTCAGCTGCGCGTCCATGGCCTTGCCCGTCAACCGGACGTCCTCGGTGCCCTCCACCCGCGCGAAGGCGATCCGCGTGCGGGCCGCATCGCTCTCCACCGCGATGGTGGCGGCATGGCCGTCGAGCGACAGGTCGGCGGCGCGGGCGCGCACCGTCACGTCGCCGAAGTCGCCGTCGAGGTTGAGGGACGCGGCCGGCTGGTCGAGAACGACGCTCGCGCCGGCCGGCAGGCTCGCATCGATCTCGGCGACGCAGTCCGACAGGTCGAGCCAGCCGGCCGCCCCGACGTCGACGATCAGCGTTTCACCCTCGATGCGGGCCGAGGCGCGGTCGGGGCACGCGCTGCCCACCCAGGACGAGGACCAGCGGGCGAACCAGCCGGTGCGGCGCGAACCAAACGTGGCGCGCGGCGGCGCCGCCGCTCCCGCGGACAAGCGGACCTCGCTGGACTCGCCGGTGATCCGCACGGCGGTGACGCCGGCGAGATCGATCGGCGCCTCGCCGCCGGAAGCGGCGGGCAGCGTCGCCAGAACCGCGACGGCGGCCGAGGCGAGGAGCAGGATACGGAACGGGCTGGCGGCGAGCATCGGAGGGGCCTTTCGATTGGGCGGGCGCGGCATGGAAGCGCCCTTGGCCCTCGAACCCTCGCCGTCTTGTGGCCCCGAGGCGTCCTCGATCGCGATGAAGGTCGACCGCGACCGCGATCCCGGTCAGAACCCATGTCGCCGATCCGTCCACCAGTCCGCCAGGCGATGCTGTTCGTTCCCCTTCCCTTCATCGTGTCCGGCCTTCTCGGCCTTCTTCTCCTGCGCACCATCCGCTCGCGCGAGGAGGCCTGGCGCGAGGAAGGCCTGTTTCTCCTGCTCGTCGCCGCCTATGCGATCCAGTCCGTGCTCGTCGGCCTGCGCTGGGGCTACGACATGCGGGGTCTCGTGCCGATCCAGGCGATGCTGGCGGTCGCGCTGCCGCCGCTGTCCTGGCTCGCCTTCCAGGGGCTGGCGGGCAGCGCGGCGGCGGGGCGGGGCGTGCCGCCCGTCGCGCACGCCGCGGGACCGCTCCTCGCCGTCCTCCTCCTCGTTGTCTGGCCGGATCCGCTCGACGCCCTGATCATCGCCCTCTTCATCGGCTACGGGGCGGCCCTCCTGTGGCAGGCGCGGCAGGGCACCGACGGGCTCGGCGCCTCGCGCATCGAGGCGGCGCTCGGCTCACACCGCTCGCTCGTGGCGACGGGCGTTGCGCTCGTTTCCTCCGGGGCGGTCGACCTCGCGATCGGGCTGGACACGGCCTGGAGCGGCGGCCGCCACGCCGCCGCGCTGGTCTCCGGGGGCAACATGCTGGCGATCCTGGCGCTCGGCTGGGCGGCCTGGACGGCCGGCGAGTCCGTCGTCGCGCCGGCCGCGCAGGCGCCGGGCGCCGCCTCCCCGGCCGATCCGCCGCCGGCGCGGGTACCGGCGGAGGGGATCGAGGACGATGCCGACCTCGCGGCGATCGCGAAGGCGGTCGAGGCGCTGATGGCC
>CANJKV010000357.1 GCA_947474855.1 Aurantimonadaceae bacterium
GCCGGCACCAGCCGTCGTGCCGTGGCCGGCTGCGCCACCCCAACCCGCTTCGCCGGCCACCTCAAACGTCGCCGATAAGCCAACCATGCATTAGATTTGAACCGGGCCACCTAACGGGGGCAGGCCACTCGGCCGTCGCACGACATCGGCGGCGCAGCGGCCGTTGACCGACAAGGACGATCTCCTCGCGCTCGTCGAGCACAACCTCGCCCTCCTCGACATTGAGGAGCTGGACGAGGCCGCCCCACTCTCGCGCCGCCGGCAGATCGATCGCGGCACCGTCGTGGACAAGCGGCCCGATCCGATCGCCGCCCGCGAGCGGCGCCGCGCATGGCTGGAGCGACTACACTGCGACGCGCTGGCGTCCGCCGTTGAGGCGAGCGTCGACGAGAACACCGAGACGACCGTCATCCAACAGGCAAAGGTGCGGGGATGACGGCGGGGCGACGCGCAGCGAAGGAGCGTGGCAATCCTGCTGGGCACAGCGCTCTGATGCCGCGCGTCGCCGCCAACGAACGCGACTTCACCCTGTCGCACCTGGAGATGCGGCGCCAGCAGGCGGCCGACTGGGTGGTAACTTTCGGGGAGTGGCTTCTTCCTCTGTTCGAGCGTCTCGACGACGAATGCGCCCGCCGGGAGCGCCAGCAGTCGTCCCTTGATCGAGTTCGAGCCATGGCGAGGCGTGCCTGACGATGCGCGAGCGCGAGGAGCTGATCGCCGAGAACCGCCGCCTCGAGGCCGAGGTGCATCGCCTGGGCGCGCTTCTCGCGGGCGCCGCCCGAATGCTGCGGCTCGCCGCGGCCACCGCCCGGTGCCGCACCATCCTCGGCGCATTCATCCGTGCGGCCGTCGAGGTCGAGCGCGCCCACGGTCAGCGCCCCACCGAGGTGACCGCCGGCCGCACCTGACGGATCCCAGCCGGCAGGGAAGCGCCAACAGCACTGAAGAGCTCGCATGGAACACTTGCCTTTCATGGGCGCGCTCAGATGCGCGCCCAGCCCCGCGCCGCTGGCGCATTACGAGGAGCATACCCATGAGCCAAGTTGAAGACGTCGCGCAGGACCAGCTGCGGTCCTTCGTCGAGCGGATCGAGAACCTCGAAGCCGAGAAGAAGACGATCGCAGACGACATCAAGGACGTCTACGCCGAGGCAAAAGGCAACGGCTTCGACACGCCCGTGCTGCGCAAGGTAATTCAGTTGCGCAAGCAGGACGCCAACGAACGGGCCGAGCAGGACGCGATCCTCGACCTCTACCTCCAGGCACTCGGCATGGTAGCCGACCTGCCTAAGAACTGAGGCGAGTCCTTTATCAGGTCGGCCCGCGGACGATCACAGCCGACCGGATGAGGATCGCCAATGCTGACCTTCCGCGTCATCTGCTTGCCTGCCGCCGCACGCCTTTGGACAAGGCCGCGCTCGTGGAGCGCGGCCGCGATGATGGAGGTGGGATCAGGCGGCGAGGTACTGTCCGAGCTCGATCTGGCCGACGAGGTGCACCTGCGCCTCCGGGCTCTGCGTGACGGCGAGAGCCACATCGGTACGCGAGGCGCCTCGGGACAGGGCGTCGAGGTAGAAGGCCTGACCACCCGTGTCCGGCGCGCGGCCGAGCGCGTCCTGGTAGAGCTCCGCGATAAACGCCGCGTCGCTCGTTCCGCCATGCTTGCCGGTATATTCAGGCGAAGCGAGGATCGAGGTCGCCACCTGCATCAAGCGGGCTGCCTCGCCAGCCGCTCCCCCGCCGCCGGTCTCGACTATGGCCGAGAACGCCTGCAGTCCGCCCGCGTCGGGCGCGCGCTCCAGAAGGACGTGGTAGAGGCGCGCCACGCTCGACTCGCTGGTGTCCGCCACGAACACGCCGCGCGAGAAGACGGGGCTCAGAACCGTGCTCGCCTCGCCAGAGGTCGCGATCTGCACCGCCACTGAGGCTTGGCTCGCTCCGCTCGAGAGCTGAGCTGTCCAGTACTGCAGGCCAGCCGCATCGGCGGGGCGATCCAGGAGGTTGACGTACAGGCTCTCGACAAAGGCGTTGAGGCTCGTCGGCGCTGGGCCGCGCTCGGCCGAGGCGAGGATCGCGCTCGCCACCTGGGTCAGGCTCGCGCCGTTCTCGACGGCCGCCGCGAAGCTCGCGAGCCCGAGAGGGTCGGGCGCCCGGTTCAGGAGCGCCTCGTAGAGGCCGTAGACGTAGCCCGCGGTGCTTGCTGGACTGGTCACCACCGTGCCGAAGGCTTCCGGCCGCACCAGGAGGCCGGTCGTGTCGGTGAGGGTGACGTCGTTGCCGTCGCCGCCCTGGTAGCTGATGCGCAGGGAGCGCGCGCCAAAGCTCAGCGTGCCGCCCTCAGCCAGTCCCGCGAAGGAGCCGCGGATCGCATCGGTGCCGTCGTTGTCGATGATGACGAAGCGGTCGAAGCGCGCGGAGGCGAAGTTGTTGAACGCGATGACGTCGAGCTTGGCGCCACTGACATCGACTGACCCGTCGACCTTGAGCTGGTCGAACTGGCCAGAGGCCGTGCCGCCGATCTCCTCCTTGAGAATTGCGCCGGCGGCGAGCGTCAGATCCTTGGTGGAGAGGATGCCGGGCGAGTTGCCGGGAGACAGCGTGCCGCCGCTCTCGATCGTGACGGTGCCGAGCTGCCCGGAGCCGCCGAGCGTGCCGCCGGCCTTGACGGTCGTGGGCGAGACGATCGAGCCGTTCACGAGAAGCGTGCCGGCCTGGACAGTGGTCGGCCCCGTGTAGGTGTTCGTGCCGGTCAGGATCAGCGTCCCAGGACCATCGAGGGTCAGGGAGCCGCCGGTCTTGTTGGAGAGGGTCTGCGTCTGGCCGGCCCCCGGGCTCTGCGTCAACGGACCGTTCGGGTCGATCGTCGGAGGCGTAGGTGGAGCAGGAGGCGCGGGCGTGTTGTTCGTGACACTGGTGGCGGGAAGGCTCGCGGCGTCGTTGCCGAGAGTGTCTTGGATAGCAGCCGCATCGTTGCCGGCGGTGGGATCGGTGTAGGCGACGGTCACTGCCTGGGCGTTCGCTACGCCCGCGGCCAGCGTCAGCGTGACGGTCTTAGCCGAGGCGTCAACTGCGACGCTGGTCACAGCGATCGCCGAGCCACCTGCTTGAACAACAAAGGCGTTCGCCGCGGGCGGGTTAGCTGCGTCGAGGGCTTCCGAATAGGTCAGCACCAGCGTGGAGCCATTGATGGCTGAAGAAACGAGCACTGGGCGCGTGGCGTCGATGGCGTCGGCGTTCTGGCTGATCGGGGTGGTGTAGGCCGCGTTGGAGCTGCCAGCCGTGTCGCTCAGGATGAGGTTGACTGCCAGGTCGGCGGCGGCGGCAACGTCCGAGCCGGGCGTGATGGTGAAGGTGGCGGTGTAGGTGGTGGCGTTGACCTTGGTCAGGCCGCCGAGCGTGTAGCCGCCGATCGTGCCGGACTGAAGGGTGTAGGTGTCGGCGTCGGGCGCGACCGTTATGTTGGCAGTGACCGTGTCGCCGATCTTTAGCGGCGAGTTGGGGATCGACACCGCGGTGATCACGGGCGGCGTGGTGTCAGGCGTGTTGTTGGTGACGCTTGTGGCGGGCAGGCTTGCGGCATCGTTGCCGGCCGCGTCTTGGATGGCGGACGCGTCGTTGCCGGCGGTGGGATCGGTGTAGGCGACGGTGACGGCCTGGCCATTCGCCACGCCCGAGGCGAGCGTCAGCGTCACGGTCCCGGTCGAGGCGTCAACCGCGACGGCATTGATCGTGACAGACGCGCCCCCGGCCTGAACCGCGAAGGCGCTTGCCGGAGGCGGGTTGGCCGCGTCCAGGGCTTCGTCGTAGGTCAGCACCAGCGCCGTGCCGTTGACGGTGGCTGATGCGAAGGCAGGAGCTGCGGTGTCGATCACGTAGTTACTGGACACCGTCGCTCCCGCGCCGGCGTTGCCGGCGGCATCCGCGATCCCGGTGTTAGCCAACGTGATGACGTTGGTGGCATCAGTGAGGTTGACGGCCGGAGTGAGCGTCGCCGTCCAGACGATGTTGTCGGCCGTGGTAAGAGCCGAGAGCGTGCCACTTTGGACAGTCAAGTCGGCGAGGGTGAAGCCGGTCACCGCCTCGGAGAAGGTGATGGTAACCTGCGAGGTCTCACCGGCGGTGAGGAACGTGTCGGCGACGACGATTGTCGCGGTGGGGCGGGCGGCGTCAATCGCGTAGTTGTTGGAGGTGGTCGTACCTGTGCCAGCGTTGCCAACGGCGTCCGTAACCCCGGTGTTGGCCAGCGTGATA
>CANJKV010000358.1 GCA_947474855.1 Aurantimonadaceae bacterium
CCTGAGCGCGGACGGCGCCGCCCTGAAGGCGGCGACGGGCGCGGCCGTCCTGCCCGCCGACGCGATCACCACCTCGGGAAGCGGCCTCGACCCGCACGTCTCGCCCGCCTATGCCGAGCTTCAGGTCCCACGCATCGCGCGGGCGAGAGGCCTCGGCCCGGAGGAGGTCCGGCGCTTGATCGAGGCGAACACGGCCGGGCGCACGCTCGGCATCCTGGGCGAGCCGCGCGTCGACGTTCTGGCCGTCAATCTCGACCTCGACGCGCTCGCGCCGCCCGCCGTCGCCCCGGACGTCTCCACCCCGACGGCCTTGGCGGCACCGCCGAACTGATCCCCGGCCGGGGTCTCCCGCGCGGACCCTGTTCCGCTCCGACACTGTGCGGCATCGAGGCGCTCCAAGCGGAGCGCCTCGATGTCCGTTGCCGAACCGGACATGATGGCTCGGCTCTCCAGGCAGGACGTTGCATGATCAAGGACGATGCGCCCCGCGCTTCACCGGATGCCCTTCTCGGCCAGGCCGAGCGCGAGGGCAGGGGCCGGCTGCGCCTGTTCCTTGGCGCCGCTCCCGGGGTCGGCAAGACCTATGCGATGCTCCAGGCGGCCCGGGCCGCCGAGGCGGGCGGGCGCGACACCCTGGTCGGCATCGTCGAGACGCACGGGCGTGCCGACACGCAGGCCATGCTGGCCGATCTCGACGTGCTGCCGCGCCGCCTCGTTCCCTACAAGAACCGCCTCGTCGCCGAGTTCGATCTCGACGCGGCGCTGAGCCGGGCGCCCTCGCTCCTTCTCGTCGACGAATACGCCCATTCCAACGTCGAGGGATCGCGCCATCCCAAGCGCTGGCAGGACGTCGCCGAATGCCTGAAGGCCGGGATCGACGTCTGGACGACCATGAACGTGCAGCACGTCGAGAGCCTCAACGACGTGGTGCAGCGCATCACGGGCGTTCGGGTGCGCGAAACGGTGCCCGACACGACGCTGGAAGCGGCCGACGAGATCGTTCTGGTGGACCTGCCCTCCGACGAGCTGATCCGCCGCCTCGCCGAGGGCAAGGTCTACGTCGAGGACATGGCGACCCGCGCCACGCAGAACTTCTTCAAGCCCTCCAACCTCACGGCCCTGCGCGAGCTGGCCCTGCGCCAGGTGGCCGCCCAGGTCGATTCCGACCTCGTCGAGCGCATGCAGGGCGGCGCCATCGAGGGTCCGTGGGCGGCCGGCGAGCGGCTCCTCGTCTGCGTCGGCCCGGACGCGCAGGCCGAGCGGCTGGTGCGCGAGGGCAAGCGCCTCGCCGACCTCCTGGACGCGCCCTGGTTCGTGGTCACCATCGAGCGCCCGGGGGCTGCGCTCGACCAGGCCGCCGCCTCCCGGCTCGACGCATCCCTGCAACTGGCCAGGAGCCTGGGCGCGGAACCGCACAACCTGGTCGCCGCCGACATTCCCGCGGAGATCCTGCGCTTCTCGCGCTTCGAGAACGTGACGCAGATCGTGGTCGGCAAGGCGCGGTCGCGTCGCTGGCGCGCCCCGTGGGCCGAGGGGAACCTCGCCGACGCGCTGGTGCGGCGGGCGAGGGGCGTTTCGGTTCTGGTTCTCACGCAAGCCGAGCCGGCGCCCGCTCCCGCCTGGCGCTTGCCCGAGCCCGGCGGCTGGGTCGGCTATGCGGCGGCGGCGGCGAGCGTCGCCCTCGCGACGGCGCTGGGCACCCAGCTCGTGCGCTTCGTGCCGCTGCCCAACGTGTCGATGCTCTACCTCCTCGCCGTTCTCGCGCCCGCCCTTCTCTACGGCGTCTGGGCGGCGATCCTCGCATCCTTCCTGTCGTTCGCGGCCTACAACTTCTTCTTCATCGATCCGGTCGAAACCTTCACCGTCGCCCGGCCGCACGAGCTCCTGGCGCTCGCCGTCTTCCTGATCATCGCCGTCACCATCTCGGCCGTGGCCGGGCAGGCCCGCGAGCAGATGCGCGCCTCGGCGCGGCGCACCCGCGCCGCCCGGCGGCTCTACGAGTTCACGCGCACCCTCTCGGCCCTGCCGGACGCGGGCGCCGTGGCGGATGCCGCCGCGAGCGAGATCAACGCCGCGACCGGGCGCTCCGTGACGATCCTGCGGCCGGACGCGGGCGACCTCGCGATCGCGGCCGCCTGGCCCCCGGACGACCGCCTCGACGTTCCCGCGCGCACCGCCGCGCGGTGGGCGCACGAGCACGGCGAGGCGGCCGGCGCGGGCACGCAGACCCTGCCGTCGAGCGGCTGGACCTTTCTGCCGCTCCGCGTGCAGGACAGCCGGGTCGGCGTGCTCGGCATCGAGCGCGCGCCCGGCGCCGACCCGCTCGACGCCGAGGTGCGCACGCTCGCCGCCGCGCTGGCCGAGCAGACCGCCGTCGCCCTGCACCGCGCGCTCCTGTCGACGGAGGTGCGCAGCGCGCGCACGGCGGCCGAGACCGAGCGGGTGCGCAACATCCTCCTCGCCTCGATCAGCCACGACTTCCGCACCCCGCTCGCCTCGATCCTCGGTTCGGCAACGGCGCTGATCGAGTACCGCGACCGGCTGGACGAGGAGTCGCGCGAGGACCTTCTCGCCCAGGTTCGCGACGAGGCCCGTCATCTCGATCAGATGGTCCGCAACCTTCTGTCGATGACGCGCCTCGAAGCCGGCGCGCTCGAGATCAGCCGCACCTGGGTCGACATCCGCGAGATGCTGGACCGCCTCGTCGACCAGGCGCGCCGACGCGGCGCCACGCAGCGTTTCGTCCTCGATCTGCCCGCGATCCCCGTGCTCGCCTTCGCGGACGGCACGCTTCTCGACCAGGCGGTCGGCAACCTCGTGAACAATGCGGTGAAGCACACGGGCGCAGGCGCGAGCGTGAGGCTGGCGGCTCGCGCGCAGGCCGGCGCCGTGACGATCGAAATCGCCGACGACGGGCCGGGCGTTCCGGAGGAGCTGCGCGCCCGGGTCTTCGAGAAGTTCGCAAGGCTTCGGACATCGAGCGCCGACGGCGGCGACAGCGCCGGCCTCGGCCTCGCGATCAGCAAGGGCATCGTGGAGGCGCATGGCGGCACGGTGGAACTGCTGCCGCCCGACGCGTCGCGTCCGCACGGCGCCGCCTTCCGCATCCGCCTGCCGTCCGAACCCGGAACAAGCGCATGACCCAGCCGACCGTCCTCGTCGTCGACGACGAGCTCGCGATCCATCGCTTCCTCAAGCCGGCGCTGACCGCGGAAGGCTACCGCGTCGTCCAGGCGATGACGGGGGCGGAGGCCCTGCGGCTCGCGGCGGAGGCGCGCCCGGACGCCGTCGTCCTCGATCTCGGCCTGCCCGATCTCGACGGCAAGGAGGTCATCCAGCGCCTGCGCCGCACATCGCAGGTGCCGATCGTCGTCCTGTCCGCGCGCGAGCGCGAGTTCGAAAAGGTCCGGGCGCTGGACCTCGGCGCCGACGACTACGTCGAGAAGCCCTTCGGGGTCGGCGAGCTGATGGCGCGGCTGCGCGTCGCGCTGCGGCACGCGAAGTCCTCGCCGGACGACGGGATGCTGAGATCGGGAAGCGTCGAGGTCGATCTCGGCGCGCATGTCGTGCGGAAGGCCGGCCGCGAGGTGCGCCTGACGCGGCGCGAGTTCGACGTGCTCGTCGCCCTGATGCGCCACGTCGGCAAGGTGGTGACCCATTCGCAGCTTCTGCGCGAGGTCTGGGGATCGGCCACCGACGGCAACACGCAGTACCTGCGCGTCTATGTCGGCCAGCTCCGGCAGAAGCTCGAGGACGATCCCGCGGCGCCGCGGGTGATCCTCACCGAGCCCGGCATCGGCTACCGTCTGGTCTGAGGGCCGGGAACGGGCGACGCGGTTCCGCCGACCGGCCGCGTCGTTGTTCGGGAGCCGGTCCGGCTAGCCCGCCTTGCGAGGCGACGCGCCGGGTCTGGTCGGGATCGCCGCCGTTGCCAGCGCGGCGAGGAGGCCGACGAGGGCGAAGGCGTAGAAGTTCCAGTTCGGATGGACGCCGAGGGCCGCGACGGTGCCCCCGAGCAGGGGGCCGCAAAAGGCGCCGATCCGCGCGAAGGACAGGGCCCAGCCGGTCCCGCCCGCCCGCACCCGCGGGTCGAGGTATCCCGCGAGGTAGCCGGTCAGGATGAGCGAGCTCGACACGCTGCCGAAGCCGGCGACCGCGACGAACAGGTAGTTCAGCCAGATCGAGCCCTTCAGCGACAGGGCCGCGATGCCCGCGGCGCCCAGGACA
>CANJKV010000359.1 GCA_947474855.1 Aurantimonadaceae bacterium
ACGGCCTTCGGGACAAGAGCCTGAAGGGCGCGATGAAGCGCGGCCATTTCGACGGCACAGCGGACATCATCGGCAAGGGCCGGGACTGGATCATCAACGAGATGAAGACGTCCGGCCTTCGCGGTCGCGGCGGCGCCGGCTTCCCGACGGGCCTGAAATGGTCGTTCATGCCCAAGGAGGTGGGCGAGCGCCCGCACTACCTCGTCGTCAACGCCGACGAATCCGAGCCCGGGACCTGCAAGGACCGGGAGATCATGCGGAACGACCCGTTCACGCTGATCGAGGGCTGCGTCATCGCGGGCTTCGCGATGGGCGCGCATACCGCCTACATCTACGTGCGCGGCGAATACATCCGCGAGCGCCACGCGCTGCAGCGCGCGATCGACGAGTGCTACGAAGCCGGGCTTCTCGGTCGCGACAACAAGTGCGGCTGGGACTTCGACGTCATCGTCCATCACGGCGCCGGCGCTTACATTTGCGGCGAGGAGACCGCGCTTCTCGAGAGCCTCGAGGGCAAGAAGGGCCAGCCGCGCCTGAAGCCGCCGTTCCCGGCGAACATGGGCCTCTACGGCTGCCCGACGACGGTCAACAACGTCGAGTCGATCGCGGTCGCGCCGACGATCCTGCGCCGCGGCGGCGCCTGGTTCGCCGGCATCGGCCGTCCGAACAACACGGGCACCAAGCTCTTCTCGATCTCGGGGCACGTCAATCAGCCCTGCACGGTCGAGGAGGCCATGGGCATCCCGTTCCGCGAGCTGATCGACAAGCATTGCGGCGGCGTGCGCGGCGGCTACGAGAACCTTCTCGCGGTGATCCCCGGCGGCTCGTCCTGCCCGCTGGTGCCCGGCGAGCAGATCCTGGACGCGCCGATGGACTTCGACGGGATGCGCGAGGTGAAGTCCTCCTTCGGCACCGCCGCCGTGATCGTCATGGACAAGTCGACCGACATCGTCCGCGCGATCGCCCGGCTCGCCTACTTCTACAAGCACGAGAGCTGCGGCCAGTGCACGCCCTGCCGCGAGGGCACGGGCTGGATGTGGCGCGTGATGGAGCGCATGACGGTTGGCAACGCGCAGAAGCGCGAGATCGACATGCTGCTCGACGTGACGAAGCAGGTCGAAGGCCACACCATCTGCGCGCTCGGCGACGCGGCGGCATGGCCGATCCAGGGCCTCGTCCGGCACTTCCGCGCCGAGATCGAGCGCCGCATCGACGAGTTCTCCCGCAACGCCGACATGGACCGCAAGCCGATCCTCCAGGCGGCGGAGTAGGGCGCGTGGCGAGCTCCGGCTTGCTTCCCGTCTTCCTCGGCCCGCGCGGACATTGAGATAGAACCATGGCAAAGATCAAAGTCGACGGCACCGAGATCGAGGTTCCCGATCACTACACGCTGCTCCAGGCGGCGGAGGAAGCGGGTGCCGAGATCCCGCGCTTCTGCTTCCATGAGCGCCTGTCGGTCGCCGGCAACTGCCGCATGTGCCTGATCGAGGTGAAGGGTGGACCGCCGAAGCCGGCGGCGTCCTGCGCCATGGGCGTGCGCGACCTGCGGCCCGGCCCGAACGGCGAGGCGCCGGAGATCTTCACCAACACGCCGATGGTGAAGAAGGCCCGCGAGGGCGTGATGGAGTTCCTGCTGATCAACCATCCGCTCGACTGCCCGATCTGCGATCAGGGCGGCGAGTGCGACCTGCAGGACCAGGCGATGGCCTTCGGCGTCGACTCCTCGCGCTACCGCGAGAACAAGCGCGCCGTCGAGGACAAGTACATCGGCCCGCTGGTGAAGACGATCATGACGCGCTGCATCCACTGCACGCGCTGCGTCCGCTTCACCACCGAGGTCGCCGGCATTTCGGAGCTCGGCCTCGTCGGCCGCGGCGAGGACGCCGAGATCACGACCTACCTCGAAAACGCGATGACCTCGGAGCTCCAGGGCAACGTCATCGACCTCTGCCCGGTCGGCGCGCTGACCTCGCGCCCCTACGCCTTCCAGGCGCGGCCGTGGGAGCTGTCGAAGACCGAGACGGTCGACGTCATGGATGCCGTGGGCTCCTCGATCCGCGTCGACACACGCGGCCGCGAGGTGATGCGCATCCTGCCGCGCACCAACGAGGACATCAACGAGGAGTGGATCTCCGACAAGACCCGCTTCGTTTGGGACGGCCTGCGCACCCAGCGCCTCGACCGGCCCTACATCCGCGAGAACGGCCGCCTGCGACCCGCCTCATGGGGCGAGGCCTTCGACGTGGTGAAGGCGCGCGTCTCCGCGACGGCGCCCGAGCGCATGGGCGCCATCGCCGGCGATCTCGCGGCGCTGGAAGAAATGTGGGCGCTGAAGCGCCTGATGACGTCGCTCGGCTCGGCCAATCTCGATTGCCGCCAGGACGGCGCGAAGATCGATCCGTCGATCGGGCGCGCGAGCTACCTGTTCAACACGACCATCGCCGGCATCGAGCAGGCCGACGCGCTGTTGATCGTCGGCTCGAACCCGCGCTTCGAGGCTTCCGTTCTCAACGCGCGCATCCGCAAGCGCTGGCGCCAGGGCGGCTTCCCGATCGGCGTCGTCGGCCAGCGAGCGGATCTGCGCTACGAATACGCCTATCTCGGCGCCGGCTCGGACACGCTCTCGAACATCGAGAGCGCCAATGGCGGCTTCTACGAGGCGCTGAAGAATGCGTCGCGTCCGATGATCGTCGTCGGCGGCGGCGCCCTGGTCGGAGAGAAGGGCGGGGAGACGCTCGCCGCGCTCGCCGCGCTGGCTCGCGAGATCGGCGCGGTCACCGAGGGTTGGAACGGCTTCAACGTCCTCCACACCGCCGCGAGTCGCGTCGGCGGCCTCGACATCGGCTTCGTGCCGGGCGAGGGCGGCAAGACGGCGGCGGAGATGGCGACGGGCGGCGTCGACGTCCTGTTCAACCTCGGCGCCGACGAGATCGAGATCGCACCGGGCGCCTTCGTGGTCTACGTCGGCACGCACGGCGACAAGGGCGCCCACCGCGCCGACGTCATCCTGCCGGCGGCGACCTACACCGAGAAGTCGGGCACCTGGGTCAACACGGAAGGGCGCGTTCAGACCGGTGGACGCGCGGCCTTTCCGCCGGGCGAAGCGCGCGAAGACTGGGCGGTGCTTCGGGCGCTCTCGGCCGTGCTCGGCAAGACGCTGCCCTTCGACTCCCTCGGCGCGCTGCGGCGCGACCTCTTCGCGTCGAACCCGGCCCTCGGCGGTGACGGCCTGACGCCGGCCGATCCCTCCGTGATCACGACGCTGGCCGATCGCGCCGGCACGCTTTCGGGCGGCGCCTTTCCGGCGGTCGTCCACGACTTCTACCTGACGAACCCGATCGCCCGCGCCTCGAAGGTGATGGCCGAGTGCTCGAAGCTCGCCCAGGAGCTTCACCTCGAGGCCGCGGAATAGGAACGGCTGGACCCATGATCGACACCATCAACACCTACGTCCTGCCGGCGCTCCTGATCATCGGGCAGAGCCTGCTGTTCCTCGTCGTCCTGCTCGTCCTCATCGCCTACATCCTGCTCGCCGACCGCAAGATCTGGGCGGCGGTGCAGATGCGGCGGGGTCCGAACGTCGTCGGTCCCTTCGGCCTGTTCCAGTCCTTCGCGGACTTGCTCAAGTTCGTTCTGAAGGAGCCGGTGGTCCCGGCCTCGTCCGACAAGATCGTCTTCCTCCTGGCGCCCCTGGTCGCCGTGACGCTGGCGCTCGCGACCTTCGCGGTGGTGCCGGTCGCGGACGGCTGGGTGATCGCCGACATCAACATCGGCATTCTCTACGTCTTCGCGATCTCCTCGCTCGAAGTCTACGGCGTCATCATGGGCGGCTGGGCGTCGAACTCGAAATACGCCTTCCTCGGCGCGCTGCGCTCGGCGGCGCAGATGGTGTCCTACGAAGTCTCGATCGGCTTCGTGATCGTCACCGTCCTGCTCTGCGTCGGATCGCTGAACCTCACCGACATCGTCGTTGCGCAGGGCACCGGCCTCGGCACCATGATCGGGCTGCCCGGCTCGTTCCTCGACTGGCACTGGCTGCCGCTCTTCCCGATGTTCGTGATCTTCTTCATCTCGGCGCTCGCCGAGACGAACCGGCCGCCCTTCGACCTGCCGGAGGCTGAATCCGAGCTCGTCGCCGGCTTCATGGTCGAGTACGGCTCCACCCCGTACATGATGTTCATGCTCGGCGAGTACGCGGCGATCACGCTGATGTGCTGCCT
>CANJKV010000360.1 GCA_947474855.1 Aurantimonadaceae bacterium
ACGCCGCAGGACAGAGAAAATGGCTGGCGCAGGTGGATAAAGGGCCATTCAGCCACACGAAGCCGACAAGCTACGTGCTGACCGACGCCGGCCGCGCCGCCCTCGCCGAAGACCCTCTGCCCGAGACCAAGGGCATCGCGGCAGCCTGACCTTCCCGCCTCTGCTCATAGCTGGAAAGGCTAGCCTCTCCAGCCCGACTCATGCCATCTGTTCTACCTTCGTTCACGGCAGCGGAGGGGGTAATCGAAATTGATGGTGGCTGAGGGCCGCTCGCCGCGATCACCGCATCCGCATTAGGCGGTGGCTGGCCTACTCAGCGTCAAGCAGCTTGTCATCCAACGGCAAACCTCGAAGGCGGCCTGACGCAGCCGCTGAGTGTTCCGGAAGGTTCGGGGCTCAACCCTGCCGGCGAGCAGCATCTTCCCGCGCATCATCTCGAAGGAGTAGCCGCGCCCGATGCGCTGGATCTCGTCGATGGTGCGATTGATGCTCTCGACGTAGCCGGTCGTGTACGGGTGATCAAAGTAGGCGAACACCGGTCGGCGCCACTCAGGCTTGATCGAGCAGGCCTTCTGGAAGTCGGAGCGTATCGAGGCCGGGAGGGTCTTCATCCAGTGCCGGTAGTAGTGCTCTGCCTCCTCGGGCGTGTGGCAGAACTCGTACATCTCGAAGTAGCGCTCTTTGGTCCAATAGGCTTCGGAGAGGACCGGGAAGAGCTGATGCCAGCGCCGCACGCGCTCGCGAGCGTCGGGCTTGAGGTTCTTCTCCCGCATGCCGAAGAGCCGCTTGGACTGCCGAAGCTCCGATCGCTGGCGCCCGTCAAGGTCGGCGACGAGCTTCCGCCGGATGGCGTCGAAGGCCATGTTGGCCCGGCGGAGGACGTGGAACTTGTCCGTGACGATCTCGGTGTGCGGCAGGTACCGGCTCACCGTCTTGCGGAAGCCCCAGTACATGTCGATGCAGACGACCTGGACGCGGTTCTTCTCGGGCAGGCGATCAAGGTAGGCGTCGAGCGCCCAGTCGCGATCGTGGAGGATGTCCAGCACCTGCCGTCCGGCGATGTCGGCCACCACCGCACGGTACTTCCGAAGGATCGTCTTCTCGTCGATGCCGAGGACGCGGGGCGTCTGGGCATCACGATAGGCGAGATGCTCCGCCATCGTGGCGCGGACAATCGAGCGCGCTGTGCCCTCGGAGACGTGGACTGAGCGACCGATCTTGGCGTGCGTGTTGCGCGGACCTTCGCTGGCGATGAAGTCGTAGAGCCGCTGGGTCATGTGCCGGCCCTCGGCGAGGTGTGGGATGATCTCGTCCATCCCTCGCTTGCCGCACGACCGGCATTTCGCCCGGCGCACCCGCATGTGGATCACGGTCGCCTTGCCGCCGTGGTTGGTGTCGTTGATGAGACGGCGCTTCGCACGTTGTCCATCAGAGACGCGGTTGCACAGCAGGCAGCATTGCCGGAAGCGCGGCGCCGTCGTCTCGGCCTCAACCGTGATGGCGTCGTCAGTCTCGACCTTCGCCGTCGTCCGAACGCCGGGCAGGCCCAGAAAGTCGAAGCTGTCGCTCACGTCGTTTGATCTCCCGGTCAATGGCAGAGCGGATGACATCCAGGCGCGTCTCGCCCTCGCCCGTCAGGGCGTCCAAGCGGTCCTTTACGCCCTCGGCGAGAGGTAGCGTGATTCGGTCGGGATAGAGGAACTCGCGAGCCACACGTCTCGGCTTCGCATACGTACGCAACTCGGTCAAACCGCACCTCAATCGTATATACGTATTGACGACATATCATACGTACGATATGGCTTCAATCATACATACGATTGGAGGCAAGTGTGGCTGGCGTATGGATGACGACAGAGGTGAACCCGCGCGCCCGCTCCGCCGGTTTCCATGGTGGGCGAAGCAGCTGGAAGCTGCACTTCGTGGAAGGAGTGGCGCACTCCGATAGCGCCCCGGTGCGCGGTAGGCGGTCTCTCTGCGGAACGCTCCCCGCCTACGGCTGGGGAGTCGATCTCTTCATCAGCGATCGATGCAGGCGGTGCGAGGCTCGGCTTGCTTCGAAGCGCTCGGCGATAGCCTGCCCTAGCGAGGACTTCGGGGGTGCGCAGGCCGAGAGCGAGCGGGATCGTGTCAGGCGAGAGCTTTACCTGAAGGCCGATCATAAGGTCGACTGTCCTGTGGCTTCTCTTGGCCCGTCCGATCGCCTTCGAGGGATCGTTGTGTGCATGTGCGGCGCTTATGCCGCCTGCGATCAAGCGCTTGAACGGCTTGAGGTTGAGAGCGAGCGTGAAGCGGTCGTTCGAGAAACCTACGAGCCCGGCGGCTACGGCGGAACCAATTACGAGGTCGAAGGCGATCTGCAAGGCGTCACGCAAGCCATAGCTCGCATTAACGGGCAGTTCCCGACGCCCGGTTACGGCACGTGGTTCAACTGGCCGCCAGGAAAGCTGACGCCACAGGGCAAGCCGATTTCATATCTCGCGCCGACCGATCTCGGCGACGGACGGTGGGTCGCTCGCGGCCACCGCTCCAACAGCTGCGATTGAGCTTCCTAGAACGACCGGGCCGGACGCTGCGATTTGGATGTCTCCGCGCCCGGCCCGGTCTCCCGTCTCAGCCACCATTCATTGCGTTTGACGCTTGATCCCTACGAAGGCTCCAGCCACCACATGCTACGGATAACCAGCGGAGGCAGGGCATGGGACTTCGAGACATCAACCGGCAGGACAAGAAGGGCTGCCGGGTCTGGCGCATCTGGAGCGGGTTCAACGACGAGGTCGTGAGCGAGCACGAGCGCCTAGTAGACGCGCGCGAGGCCTACGAGGCCGCCAAAATCCGTTGGCCGGAAGGCGTGTTCGAGCTTCGGACCGGGGCGCATGTCGTCCAGCGCAGCGACCAGGAGGGCGAGCGGGCCGATCTCGCGTGGTGTCGCGCCAACCTGCCCTGGATGTTTCGATGAAGGTCGAGGACATCCCGATCAGCGGCCCGATGACCGGACGCGATCTCCAGCGCTTCCTCAAGACGCTCTGGCTCACCGACCGTCAGATCGCTGCCCTCTTCGACGTGGAGCCCGCCTTCATCGAGCGCATCATCTACGGCAACAGGCGGGTGCCGAGAGCGATCGAGCTTATGGTCGATGCGTGGCTGATGGGCGAGAAGCCTCGGCCTGAGGCGCCGGAGGTGCGCGGACAGAGGCGCTTGCAGTTCAAGCGGCAGTGAGGGGCGCCTGAAACGACGAAGCCCGCCAATCGGGGAACGATAGGGCGGGCTTCGGGTGGGACGCGAAGATCGGAGCCAACCCGTCCCACATCGACAGCTTACGATCAGCGGCAGGGCGTGTCACGAACGAAAAAGCCCGCTCCTCGTGCGAAAGGAGCGGGCGTGTTTGCGGGCGGCGAATTCCCTCAAGGGCACCCGCAGCGATAGACTGCCGTGGCGTACTTGCCTGGACCTGAACGACGAAAAGCCCCGTCGCATCGGGGATGATGCGACGGGGCCTCTATCTCGGCGTCGGACGAAGATCGCGGTGAGACGGTGCGGGTGTAGCAGATCAGCGATCGCGCGGCCCGCCCTCCCCGCCTCCGACCAAGGTCACGCCCTGCGCTTCGGCGTTGCGCCTGAGCTCGTCGCGGACGATGCGCATGAACTCCTCCTTCTGCGCCTCCGCCTTCTCGCGCTGGGCATCCTCTTCCAACAGGTCGCCGATGCGCTCGAGCATAGCGTTGTTGTGGACCAGGGTTTCTCGGATCGCGCTCAACGTCTGAACCAAGGCATCCTGCGTCAGCCTGTCGGAAGTCGGCGACATCGCCACGACGGCGGTCGCGCGCTGGGCCAGCGTCTCGGCAGAGCTTTGAGCGTCGGACGCGGTCTGCTTGCCCTTCTGCTGTCCCTTCCAAGCCGACCACCCTGCAAGGATGCCCATGGTGACGACGAAGGCCAGGGCGCCGACGAGTTGCATCCACGGCGGATGCCCTTCAGTGCCCGGTATGGGGTTCATGCCTTGTGTCCTCGGCTGCGGTCTTTCGGAGAAGGCCCCACTCGTAGGCGGTGCGGGCCATGTTGATGAGTTCTCCGACCATCAGCGCGAGGTAGATGCCTGTCCCGGTCGACGCGAAGCCGACCGCATTCCACATGCCGAAGAAGACGAAAAACCAGAGCAGCGCATAGGCTGCCGACATGCCGCATCGAGCGGACGGCGACGCCTTCCAAAGCCC
>CANJKV010000361.1 GCA_947474855.1 Aurantimonadaceae bacterium
CTTCCGAGACGGAAGCTTACTCGCTGTCGCGGCCCTTGAGGGCGGCGCCGAGGATGTCGCCGAGCGAGGCGCCGGAGTCGGTCGAGCCGTACTGGGCCACCGCTTCCTTCTCCTCGGCGATCTGCAGCGCCTTGATCGACACGCCGACGCGGCGAGCCTTCTTGTCGAACTGCGTGACGCGCGCGTCGAGCTTCTGCCCGACCGAGAAGCGCTCGGGGCGCTGGTCGTCGCGGTCGCGGGCGAGGTCCGAGCGGCGGATGAAGGAGGTGAGATCGGTATCGACGATCTTGACCTCGATGCCGCCCTCGTTGACCGCCGTCACTTCGCACGTCACGACGGAGCCGCGGCGGATTTCGCCGGCCTCGGCGGCCTCGACGAAGGGATCGCCGCCGACCTGCTTCATGCCGAGCGAGATGCGCTCCTTCTCGACGTCGACGTCGAGAACCTGGGCCTTGACGAGGTCGCCCTTGTTGAACTCCTCGATGACCTGCTCGCCCGGACGGTTCCAGTCGAGGTCGGAGAGGTGAACCATGCCGTCCACGTCGCCTTCGAGGCCGATGAACAGGCCGAACTCGGTCTTGTTCTTGACCTCGCCCTCGACGATCGTGCCGATCGGGAACTGGTCGCGGAACGCTTCCCAAGGGTTCTGGAGCGTCTGCTTCAGGCCGAGCGAGATGCGGCGCTTGTTCGGGTCGACTTCCAGGACGACCACCTCAACCTCCTGCGAGGTGGAGAGGATCTTGCCGGGATGGACGTTCTTCTTCGTCCAGGACATCTCGGAGACGTGGATGAGCCCCTCGATGCCCGGCTCGAGCTCGACGAACGCACCGTAGTCGGTGATGTTCGTGACGCGGCCGGTGACCTTGACGCCCATCGGGTACTTGACGCCGATGCCGTCCCAGGGATCGGCTTCCAGCTGCTTCATGCCCAGGGAGATGCGGTGCGTCTCCTGGTTGATGCGGATGATCTGGACCTTGACGGTCTGGCCGATCTGCAGGATCTCGGAGGGATGGTTGACGCGGCGCCAGGCCATGTCGGTGACGTGGAGCAGGCCGTCGATGCCGCCCAGGTCCACGAAGGCGCCGTAGTCGGTGATGTTCTTGACGACGCCGTCGACGACCTGACCCTCTTCGAGGTTCTGGACGATCTCCGAGCGCTGCTCGGCGCGGCTTTCTTCCAGAACCGTGCGGCGCGACACGACGATGTTGCCGCGGCGCTTGTCCATCTTGAGGATCTGGAAGGGCTGCGGCGTGTTCATCAGCGGACCGACGTCGCGGATCGGACGGATGTCGACCTGGCTGCGGGGCAGGAAGGCCACGGCACCGTCGAGGTCGACCGTGAAGCCGCCCTTGACCTGGTTGAAGATCTGGCCTTCGACCTTTTCGCCGCGGTTGAACTTTTCTTCGAGCTTGACCCAGCTCTCCTCGCGGCGCGCCTTGTCGCGCGACAGAACGGCTTCGCCAAGGGCGTTCTCGATGCGCTCGACATAGACCTCGACGGTGTCGCCGACCTTCAGGTCGGAGCCACGGCCGCCGAATTCCTTGATGGCGACGCGGCCCTCGACCTTCAGGCCGGCGTCGATGACGGCCATGTCCTTCTCGATCGCGACGACCGTTCCCTTGACCACCGCGCCTTCGGCGACGTCGTGATCATGGAAGGACGCTTCGAGAAGCGAGGCGAAATCCTCTCGCGAGGCGGTAGCGTTGGACATTCGTTCTCCTTGAGCGCCCGCGCCGGCTTGTTCGTGATGGTCCGGTGCGGGCGGATGCGCCACGGGGAAGCCTCCCCGGCGGGTCTGGTGTTGCGGTTCGCACGGATCGGGCTTCGTCCGGCCGCGGCCGCTTCGAGCGGTCGGGCCACGCCGCAGGACCGCGCCCGGCTCGGGCTGAGGTCTCGATGCGGCGCCTGGCGCGTTGGACGAAACCCGCATGCGGATTTCAGGTCTTGCGTCTTGGAGCGCCGGCCCCTCGCATGTGCGAGCAACCGAAGCTCCATGAGCCAAAGGGCCGTGTCCTTACCCCTTCGGAGAAGAACCGGCCCATCGCTCAATCCCGTTCCGCGCGCCTCGCCAGGACATCGTCGACGATCTGGCAGGCGGCCTGGAACGCGGCCTCTATATCCAAATCGCTGGTGTCCAGCAAGTGCGCGTCCGCCGCGGGCTTCAGCGGCGCGATGGCGCGCCCGGCGTCCCGTGCATCCCGCTCGCGCGTTTCGGCGAGGATACGCTCGTAGGGCGCGTCGCGCCCCTTGGCGATCAGTTCGTCGGAGCGGCGACGGGCCCGGACCTCGGGGCTCGCCGTCACGAAGATCTTCACGTCGGCATCCGGGCAGATCACCGTCCCGATGTCGCGCCCGTCGAGCACCGCGCCCTCGGGGCGTTGCGCGAAGTTCTGCTGGAAGGCGAGCAGGGCGGTGCGCACGGGGTAATGCGCGGCCACACGGCTCGCCCGCTCGCCGGCCTCCCGCCCGCGAAGGTTCGGATCGTCGAGATGCTCCGTCTGGAGGCGTCTGGCGACGCTTCCGGCGGCATCTGGATCGTCGAGGTCGACGCCCGCCTCGTGGGCGAGGCGCCCGACGGCCCGATAAAGCAGCCCCGTATCCAGGTAAGGAAGCTCGTAGGCTTGCGCAAGTCTTTGCGCAAGCGTGCCTTTTCCGGCCGCGGCCGGTCCGTCGATGGCGATCACGAGGGGCTGGCGTGCCGGCATGGACTCACTCCGGGAGGGCAGGCGGAATCGGGTGAAGCGCTCGCGCTCCGGATCGGGCTCCGGTGCCCTGGGAAAACCGGCGAGCGCGGCGAGAGTGCCGACGAGGCGGCCGATCACGAAGGGGATCGACAGGAAAAAGAGGATGGCGGCGATGCCGCCGAGGCTGCGCAGCGCGCTGAGGACGAGGAGCGCTCCGCCATTGTTCGCCGCCCAGGGCGGCAGGAGCGCCGCGTCGGCCCCGGCAGCATAGACGGCGAGCGCGAGCGCGACCAGGACGGCGGGCACGATCCGCCGGAGGGCGCCGGGCAGCGGCTTCGCCACGCCCGCGACGAGCCGCAAGCGGAAGCGGCGGGCGACGCTGCGCGCGTAGATCAGCCCGAGCGGCGTCAGAAGAAGGACGAGGACAAGGCCGGCCTCCACGCGCCCGGGCCCGTCCGCTCAGTCGCCGCCGAGGGCGAGCGCCGAGGCGCTTCCGGCGTCGTCGGCCTCGAAGGAAGCGCCGAGGCCCGTCATCAGCGCCTCGAACTCCGGGAAGCTCGTCGCGATCATCCGCGCGTCGTCGATCGCAACGGGCTCACGGCAGGCGAGGCCGAGGACGAGGAAGCTCATGGCGATGCGGTGGTCGAGATGGGTCTCGACGGCCGGGCCGCCGCCATAGCCGCGCCCGTCCGGATCGCCCGTCACCGTCAGCCAGTCGGGCCCGGACTCGTGCGCGACGTTGGCGCGGGCGAGCCCTGCCGCGACGGCTGCGAGGCGGTCGCTTTCCTTGACGCGCAGTTCCTCGAGCCCCTCCATCCGCGTCGTGCCCTCGGCGAAGGCGGCGGCGGCGGCCAGTACGGGATACTCGTCGATCATGAAGGGCGCGCGCGCCGCCGGCACAGCGACGCCCTTGAGACGGGAGTGGCGCACGCGCAGGTCCGCGACCTCCTCACCGCCGGCGATCCGCTGGTCGAGGACCTCGATCGAGGCGCCCATCTCGATCAGCGTCTCGACGAGCCCGGTGCGCGTCGGGTTCATCAGGACGTTCTCGACCACGACGTCCGAGCCCGGCACGACGAGCGCGGCGACGATCGGAAAGGCGGCGGAAGACGGATCGCCCGGAACCACGAAGTCGGCCACGCCCTTGAGCGCCCCCTGCCCTTCCAGGCGGATGGTGCGCGCGCCGCTCGCCCCGTCCACCGCCACCTCGACGTTCGCGCCGAAGCCGGACAGCATGCGCTCGGTGTGGTCGCGGGTGGCGATCGGCTCGATCACGGTGGTGATGCCCGGCGCGTTGAGGCCGGCGAGGAGCACGGCCGACTTCACCTGCGCGGAAGCCATGGGCACGCGATAGGTGATGGGCGCGGCGACGCGCGGCCCGTGGATCGTGAGGGGCAGGCGGTCGCCCGAGCGGGCGAGCACCTGGACGCCCATCTCGCGCAAGGGATCGAGGACGCGCCCCATCGGACGGCGCGACAGCGACGCGTCGCCGACGAAGGTGGCGGCGAAGTCGTA
>CANJKV010000362.1 GCA_947474855.1 Aurantimonadaceae bacterium
AAATTGAGGAAAAGTGCGTCCGTCAAGTCCTGGACAAGGTGATTCGCCTCTGGTTGATTGACCGTGATTCGGCTCTGCGGCGAACCGGATCAGGCATGCGCGAACGAGGGGTGCAGCATGGATTCGGACGCAACACGCGTGCCGGCAGGGCTATTCCTGTCCCGCTTCTCCGGCTTCGTCTGCAACCAGACGCGCATCCTGGGCCACGCCCGCTTCATCGCGCGCCCCCCTTAC
Source organism: Aurantimonadaceae bacterium (assembly GCA_947474855.1). Taxonomy (GTDB): domain Bacteria; phylum Pseudomonadota; class Alphaproteobacteria; order Rhizobiales; family Rhizobiaceae; genus Antarcticirhabdus. The sequence goes on from CANJKV010000362.1 coordinate 235, forward strand.
GAGCAGCTCCTGATGGCGGAGGGCGCCCTGCGCCGGGCCATTCCAATCCTGATCCTCCTGTTCCTCGGCATCCTCGCCTTTTCCCGCATGTTCGCGCTGATGGTGGAGCGCGAGGCGATCGAATTCGATGCCGTGGCGGATCTCGGCATCACGGCCAGCCTCCTGCGCGCCGAAGCCGAGGCCGCTGACGTGGAGACGGCGGGCACCGCCGATCTCGTCGGCTTGCTGACCAGCGCCGTTCCCGCCTCGTTTCTGGGTGAAGGGCGCATCGCCTTCATCACCACTCCGTCCGGCGTCGTGATCGGCACCCTGCCCGGCCAGGACGCCCTGATCGGCCGCAACGTCGGCGACCTTCTCCTCGATGCGCAGCCCCTGCTTCTCTTCGGCGAGCGCGCCGGCGTGCAGCGCACCGAGTTCGAGCAGGAGCCGGCAATGGTCGCCAGCGCGATCCTCGGCGACGGGCGCGGCGCGGTGATGCTCGTACAGCGCGAGAGCGACCTCTTCGCCGCGTGGCGCGGGCAGGTCTCGCTGAACGTCACGATGTTCACCCTGACGAGCGGCATCATGCTCGTCCTGCTTCTCGCCTATTTCCGCCAGTCGACCCGCGCGCGGGACGCGGATGCGCTCTACCTGCGCGCGCACCAACGCGTCGACACGGCGCTGTCGCGCGGCCACTGCGGGCTTTGGGACTGGGACCTCGCGAGCGGCCGGGTCTACTGGTCGCGCTCCATGTACGAGATGCTCGGCATGCGCCCGCGCGACGGGGTCCTGTCCTTCGGCGACATCGCCCCGATGCTGCACCCGGAGGACGGCGACCTGTTCAAGGTGGCGCGTATCGCCGCCAGCGGCCGGCTGAAGCAGCTGGACCACTGCTTCCGCATGCGGCGGGCCGACGGCGACTACGTCTGGCTGCGTGCCAAGGCCGAGCTCGTCACCAATCCCGGCGACGACGTCCACCTGATCGGCGTCGCCGTCGACGTGTCGGAGCAGCAGGTGCTCGCCAGGCGCACGCAAGTCGCCAACAATCGGCTGAAAAACGCGGTCGAGAGCATCTCGGAGACCTTCGTGCTTTGGGACGCCGAGGGCCGGCTGGTGCTGTGCAACAGCAAGTACCAGCAGGTCTTCGGCCTCTCGGAAGGCGACGTCCTTCCCGGCACGCCGCACGAGATGATCCGCGCCCGCGCCCGCAAGCCGATCCAGGACCGCCCGATCACCTCCACCGTCTTCGTGGAAGGCGAGAGCGCCCGCGAGACGATGCTGGCGGACGGACGCTGGTTCCTGTTCTCCGAGCGGCGCACGGACGATTGCGGCTACGTCTCGATCGGCACCGACGTCACGCAGCTGAAGGTGCACCAGGCGCGCTCGGCCGATTCCGAGCGGCGGCTGATCGCCACCATCGAGGATCTGACCTCGGCGCGGCGCGACGCCATCGCCAAGGCCCGTCAGCTTTCCGAGCTGAACCTGCGCTTCGCCGCCGAGAAGGACAAGGCCGAGACCGCCTCGCGGGCCAAGACCACCTTCCTCGCCAATATGAGCCACGAGCTGCGCACCCCGCTCAACGCGATCATCGGCTTCTCCGAGATCATGCGCGACGGCTCCTTCGGCCCGATCGGCAACGCCAAGTACACGGAATACGCCGCCGACATCCACAAGAGCGGCCACTACCTCCTGCGGCTCATCGACGACATCCTCGACATGGCCAAGATCGAGGCGGGCCGCCGCGCCGTCTCGCCTGAGCCCGTGGATCTTTGCGAGCTCCTGTCGGAGAGCGGGCGCATCGTCGCCGTCGCGGCCGAGCAGCGCGGCATCGAACTCTCCGTGGAAACGCCGGACGTGCTCGATATCGTCGGCGACCGCCGCGCGACCAAGCAGGTGCTCCTCAACATCCTCGCCAATGCGGTGAAGTTCGCGAGCGACGAGGGCCGTGTGCGCCTGCGCGCCCATCGCGCCGGCTCTCGCGCCATCGTCACTGTCGGCGACGATGGCATCGGCATCCCCGCCGAGGCGCTGAAGAACCTCGGCCGCCCCTTCGAGCAGGTCGAGAACGAGCTGACCCGCACCAACAAGGGCACGGGTCTCGGCCTCGCCATCGCCCGCTCGCTCGTGGAACTGCATGGCGGGCGCATGCGCATCATGTCCAAGGTGGGCCGCGGAACGGTGGTCGCTTTCTCGCTGCCGGTGGAGCCCACGTCCTCGCCTGCGACGCGCGAAGCCGAGGCGCGCAGTCTCTCCCCCGCCCGCTCGGCTCAGAACGCCGCCTGCGCTCTCGCGGCCTGACAGCGGCGTTTCAGGGAGCCGGCAGCAGCGCGTCGAAGCGATCCCGAACGGCGCTGGAGACCGCGTCGAGCCTGGCGGTTGCCGCCTCGATCGTGTCGGCGTCGAGGCAGCCCATCGCCTGCTCGGCAAGGCTGGGCGAAAGGTCCGGAAATTCCGCCGCGCCGGCCGGGCCGAGCCGGACGAGCTGAACGAGGCGGGTGTAGAGGCGCATCGCCTCCGCCAGCCCGGTCGCGCCGTTCGCGGCTTCGTAGGCGTCCAGAACCTCGCTCGTCGGCACGCCGATGCGATCGAGCGCGACGCGCCCCGTCAAGATCGCCCATTGTGCGATGAATTCGAGGTCGATCAGCCCGCCCGGCCGAAGCTTCAGATCGAGTGGCCCTCGCGGCTTCTTCTCGCGCTCGATGCGGTGGCGCATGGCGGACACGTCAGCGCCCGTCGCGGCATCGTCCCGGTGCGCCTCAATCGCCGCGCGCACCGCGGCGACGAGTTCGTCCACGAGCCCCGCATCGCCCGCGAGCGGGCGCGATCGCGTCAGGGCCATCCGCTCCCACGTCCAGGCTTCCTCCGCCTGGTACTTGCGGAAGGCGTCGATGTGGGTGGCGAGCGGACCCTTGTTGCCGGACGGGCGCAGGCGAAAATCGACCTCGTAGAGGATGCCATCGCGCATCGGGGCCGACAGCGCAGCGATGAGGCGCTGCGTCAGGCGGGCGTAGTAGGTCGAGACGGGCAACGCCCGCCCGCCGTCCGACTCTTCGGCCTCCCGGTCGTGATCGTAGATGAGCATGAGGTCGACGTCGGACCCCGCCGTCAACTCGCGACTGCCGAGCCGCCCCATCCCGAGAAGGGAGACCCGCCCGCCCGGCACCCGGCCGTGCGCGGCTTCGAAGGCCTGAACTACAGCTCCGAGAGCCGCGTCGATCACAACGTCGGCGAGAAGCGAGAAGGCGCGTCCAGCCTCCTCGCCCGGCAGGGCCCCGACCAGCAGCCGGGCTCCGACGAGGAAGCGCTGCTCGGAGGCGAAGGAGCGCAGCCGCGCCAGCACCTCCTCGTAGTCGCCGGCATCGGCCAGGAAGGCTGTGAGCCGCGCTTCCATCAGCGCGCGGTCCGGCATCTCGTCGAAGAAGGCGGGGTCGATCAGCGCATCGAAGACGTGCGGTCGCCGCGCTATCGTATCGGCAAGGAGCGGCGCGGCGGTGATGATCCGCGCGAGCAGGTCGAGAAGGCGCGGATTGGAGGCGAGTAGCGAGAAGAACTGCAGCCCGGACGGCAGCCCCGCGACGAAGCCGTCGAACGCCGCGATCGCCGCGTCCGGGTCGCGCGCCTTGGCGAAGGCCGGCAGGAGGCTCGGCAGGAGGCCGGCGAGATGCTCGCGCGCGGCAGCCGAGCGCGTCGCGCGATGGCGGCCCAGTCCCCACCCGGCGACGATGCGAGCCACGTCCTCGACGCGCTTGTAGCCGAGGTCGCGGAGTGCTGCCTGGCCGGCTTCGGTCTCGCCGCCGTCGAGAAGACGCGCCAGCACGGCATCGCCGCTCTCCGCCGCCTCGTCCTCCGCGAAGAGGCCGGAAAAGCGGGCCTCGACCATGCGCATCCGTTCGAGCAGCGCCTCGACGAAGGAGGTTTCGCCCTCGAAGCC
>CANJKV010000363.1 GCA_947474855.1 Aurantimonadaceae bacterium
CCGCGCACGACGGGCGAGGTCTGCAGGCCAAGGTCGGCCAGGCTCGCGCCCTGCGCGAGGCGCAGCTGGGCGAGGACGAGGTCGACCCCCGTGACCATCTCGGTCACGGGGTGCTCGACCTGGAGGCGGGTGTTCATCTCGAGGAAATAGAAGCTCTCTCCGCTCGGATCGGCGCCCGAGACGATGAGTTCCACCGTGCCGGCCGAGTGGTAGCCGACGGCCTTCGCCAGGGCCACGGCCTGCTCGCCCATGGCACGCCGCATCCGCGGCGTCACGAAGGGCGACGGCGCCTCCTCCACGACCTTCTGGTGCCGGCGCTGGATCGAGCACTCGCGCTCGCCGAGGTAGAGGACGGTGCCGTGGCTGTCGCCGAGCACCTGGATCTCGATGTGGCGCGGCTCCTGAATGAACTTCTCGATGAAGACGCGGTCGTCGCCGAAGCTCGCCAGCCCTTCGCGCTTCACCGCCTCGAAGCCCTCGCGCACGTCGCCTTCGTTCCAGGCGAGGCGCATGCCCTTGCCGCCGCCCCCGGCGGACGCCTTCATCATCACGGGAAAGCCGATCTCGCTCGCGATCGACACGGCGTCCTCGGTGGAGGCGATCTCGCCGAGGAAGCCCGGCACGACGTTGACGCCGGCCCTGGCCGCGAGCTTCTTCGACTGGATCTTGTCGCCCATGGCCGCGATCGCTTCGGGCGGCGGGCCGACGAAGGCAATGCCGGCCTCGGCGCAGCTCCTCGCGAAGCTCTCGCGCTCCGACAGGAAGCCGTAGCCGGGGTGGATGCAGTCGGCGCCGACCGCCTTCGCGGCCTCCAGGATCAGATCGGCGCGCAGGTAGCTCTCGGGGGCCGGCGCCGGCCCGAGCCGCACCGCCTCGTCGGCCATCTGAACGTGCGGCGCCCGCGCGTCGGCGTCCGAATAGACCGCGACCGTCGCGATGCCCATCCGCTTGGCGGTCCGCATGATCCGGCAGGCGATCTCGCCGCGGTTGGCGATGAGGATCTTCTTGAACACGGTGAACTCGATCCTTCGCGTTGAACTCAAGCCGGCGGCATGTTGTGGCCGAGGAGGCGGAGCACCCGCCCTGCGGCGTCCACGAGGTTGGTGCCGGGGCCGAAGATCTCCGCGACCCCCGCCGCGCGCAGCTCGGCATAGTCCTGCGCCGGGATGACGCCGCCCGCGATCACCCGGATGTCGGCCCGCCCGGCATCCCGCAGGTGCTCGATCATCTCGGGGATCAGCGTCCGGTGGCCCGCCGCCAGCGAGGATGCGCCGACGACGTCGACGTCGCTCTCGATGGCGAGGCGCGCGGCCTCCTCCGGCGTCTGGAACAGCGTGCCCGGCACCACCTCGAAGCCGAGATCGCCGAAGACGGAGGCGACGAGATTGGCGCCGCGGTCGTGCCCGTCCTGGCCCATCTTGGCGACGAACAGGCGCGGCGCGCGCCCGAGTCGCCGCGATACCGCCTCGACGCCCTCGCGCAAGGCCTGCCACTTCGGGTCCGCCCCTTGCGCCGCGCCGTAGACGCCGGCGACCGGCGTCGGCTTCGTCTCGAAACGCCCGAAGACGTCCTCCATCGCCGCCGAGATCTCGCCGAGAGTCGCGCGAGCCCGCGCGGCTTCGATGGCCAGCTCCAGGAGGTTGCCCTCCCCCCGCGCGCCCTCGCGCAGGGCCTCCAGGGCTTGCCTGCACGCCGCCTCGTCGCGCCCGCGCCGGTTCGCTTCCAGCCGCCGCACCTGGCCCTCGCGGACCAGATGATTGTCGACGGCGAGGATCTCGATCGCTTCCGCTCCGCCGTCCGGCAGCCGGTACTTGTTGACCCCGACGACCACGTCCTCGCCCCGGTCGATCCGGGCGGCCTTGGCCGCGGCGGCCTCCTCGATCATCGCCTTCGGCCAGCCGCCCGCGACCGCCTTGGCCATGCCGCCCTCGGCTTCCACGCGCTCGACGATCGCCCAGGCCGCATCCGCGATCTCGCGCGTCAGACTCTCGACGTAGTAGGAGCCGCCGAGCGGATCGACGACGTGCGGAATGCCGCTCTCCTCGGCGATGACGAGCTGGGTGTTGCGCGCGATCCGGGCGGAGAAGTCGGTCGGCAGCGCGATCGCCTCGTCCAGGGCATTCGTGTGCAGCGACTGCGTGCCGCCGAGCACGGCCGCCATGGCCTCGATCGTGGTGCGGATGACGTTGGTGTGCGGGTCCTGCTCCTGCAGCGACACGCCGCTCGTCTGGCAATGCGTGCGCAGCACCTTGGAGCGCTCCTCCCGCGCGCCGAGCTGCGTCATCGCCCGGTGCCACAGGAAGCGCGCGGCCCGCAGCTTGGCGACCTCCATGAAGACGTTCATGCCGATGGCGAAGAAGAAGGACAGGCGCCCGGCGAAGGCGTCGACGTCGAGCCCCCTGTTCTTCGCCGCCCGCACGTATTCCATGCCGTCGGCGATGGTGAAGGCGAGCTCCTGCACCTGCGTCGCCCCGGCCTCCTGCATGTGGTAGCCGGAAATCGAGATGGAGTTGAACTTCGGCATTCTCGCGCTCGTGAACGCGATGATGTCCGCGACGATCCGCATCGAGGGCCCGGGCGGGTAGATGTAGGTGTTGCGGACCATGAACTCCTTGAGGATGTCGTTCTGGATCGTGCCCTCCAGCCGCTCCATGGCGACGCCCTGTTCCTCCGCCGCCACGACGAAGAAGGCAAGAACCGGGATCACCGCCCCGTTCATGGTCATCGACACGCTCATTTCCCCGAGCGGGATGCCGTCAAAGAGGATCTTCATGTCCTCGACGGTATCGATCGCGACGCCCGCCTTGCCGACGTCGCCGGACACGCGGGGATGGTCGGAATCGTAGCCGCGATGGGTGGCGAGGTCGAAGGCGACCGACAGTCCCTTCTGGCCGCCCGCGAGGTTGCGCCGGTAGAAGGCGTTCGATTCCTCGGCCGTCGAGAAGCCGGCATATTGCCGGATCGTCCAGGGCCGGCCCGCATACATCGATGCCTTCACGCCGCGGGTGAAGGGCGCGAAGCCCGGCAGGCCTGGATCCCAGCCCGACACGTCTTCGGCGGTGTAGAGGGGCTTCACCGCGATGCCCTCGGGCGTTTCCCAGATCAGGTCGCGTCCCTTGGTCTCCTTGGCCGCCAGGGCCTCCCAGTCGGCGCGCGTCGGCTTGTCGCCCATCGCTCGATCCTCCTTCAATGGCCGGCCGCCGGCGGCTCCATCAGCTCCACCAGGACGCCGCCCATGTCCTTGGGGTGCAGGAACAGGACGAGGCTGCCATGCGCTCCCGGCCGCGGCTCGCCGAGCGCCCGGACGCCGAGGCTGGCGAGGGCTTCGCGCGCCGCCTCGACGTCGGGCACCTCGTAGGCGACGTGGTGCTGCCCGCCGGCCGGGTTGCGCTCCAGGAAGCCGCGCAGCGGCGAGTCCGCGCCGAGCGGGGCGATCAGCTCGATCTCGGTGTTGCCGGCCGAGACGAAGCAGACGCGAACGCCCTGGGGCTCCAGGTCGAAGGGCGCGCCCACCGCGTCCGTTCCGAACAGCGTGCGGTAGCGCCCGAGCGCCGCGTCGACGCTCGGCACCGCGACGCCGACGTGGTTCAGCCGGCCGAGCAGGCCCGCGCGGTCCCCGAAAGGTTCAAAGCGGGATGTTGTCATGCTTCTTCCACGGATTGGCGAGCTGCTTGTTCCTGAGCTTGCGCAGCGCCAGCGCGACGCGCCGACGCGTCGAGCGGGGCATGATCACCTCGTCGACGAAGCCCTTGGAGGCCGCCACGAACGGGTTGGCGAAGCGCGCCTCGTATTCGGCGGTGCGGGCCGCGATCTCCTCCGCGCTCCTGCCGCGGAAGATGATCTCGACCGCGCCCTCGGCGCCCATCACCGCGATCTCGGCGGTCGGCCAGGCATAGTTGAGGTCGCCGCGCAGGTGCTTGGAGGCCATCACGTCGTAGGCCCCGCCATAGGCCTTGCGGGTGATCACCGTGATCTTCGGGACCGTCGCCTCGCCATAGGCGAAGAGGAGCTTCGCCCCGTGCTTGATGATGCCGTTGTGCTCCTGGCCGACGCCCGGCAGGAAGCCGGGCACGTCGACGAAGGTGACGATGGGGATCTCGAAGGCGTCGCAGAAGCGCACGAACCGCCCCGCCTTCTTGGA
>CANJKV010000364.1 GCA_947474855.1 Aurantimonadaceae bacterium
GCGCCGAGCTTCATGGCTTCCTTCGGCATGCCGTAGACGATGCAGCTCGCCTCGTCCTGGCCGATGGTGTGGGCCTTGGCCTGGCGCATCTCGAGCATGCCCTTGGCGCCGTCGTCGCCCATGCCGGTCATGATGATGCCGAGCGCGTTGGCGCCGGCCGACCGGGCGGCCGACCGGAACAGGACGTCCACGGAGGGGCGGTGGCGGGTGACGAGCGGCCCGTCGCGCACCTCGACGTGGTACTGCGCGCCCGAGCGCTGGAGGAGGAGGTGCGAGTTGCCCGGCGCGATGAGGGCGAGGCCGGGCATCAGGCGGTCGCCGGTCTGGGCCTCGCGCACCTCGATGGCGCAGAGCGAATCGAGGCGCCGCGCGAAGGCGGCAGTGAAGCCGGCCGGCATGTGCTGGACGATGGCGATGCCGGGAACGGTGGCCGGCAGCGGCTCCAGCACCTGGCGCAGCGCCTCCGTGCCGCCCGTCGAAGCGCCGATCACGACGATCTTGTCGGTGGTGACGGTGAGTGGCCGCCCGTTGGAGGGGGGCAGAACGGCGTCGGCGGTGAGCTTGGGCTGGACGCCGAGGTCGGCGCGTTGCGGGCTGCGGGCGCGGGGGCGCGCCTGCGCGGCGGCGCGGATCGCGTCGGCGATGCGCATGCGCGATTCCAGGAGGAACTGCGGCGTGCCCATCTTCGGCTTGGCGATGACCTCGACGGCGCCCGCCTCGAGGGCCTGCATGGCGGTGCGCGAGCCGGCTTCCGCCAGCGACGAGCAGATGATGACGGGAAGCGGGCGCTGGCTCATCAGCTTCTGGACGAAGGTGATGCCGTCCATGCGCGGCATCTCGATGTCGCAGATGATGACGTCCGGCACCTCATCGCGCATGCGCTCGGCGGCGAAGTAGGGATTCTGGGCCGTGCCCATCACCTCCATGCCCGGCTCGTCCGAGATGATTTCAGTGAGGGCGGCGCGAACGCTCGCCGAGTCGTCGACGATGAGGACGCGGATGGGCTTCATCGGGGGGCCTCCCTCAGGCGTTCGTAGATGTTGCCCCGGATCAGGCGGAGCGGCAGCGCCTTGGAGCGGACCGTGTCGGAATGGCCGAGGATCATGAGGCCGCCGGGGCGCAGGTGCCGGCACAGCTTGGCGACGACCTGCAGCTGGACGTCGGGCTCGAAGTAGATGAGGACGTTGCGGCAGAAGATCACGTCCATGCTGGACCCCGGCCGGTAGTCGGCGTCCATGAGGTTGATCTGGCCGAAGCGCACGTTGCGCCGGAGCTCCGGCGCGATCTTGACGCGCCGGTCGTCCGGATCGCGCGAGCGCATGAGATAGGCCTGGCGCAGGCGCTCGGGCACCGCCGCGACGTCCTCGGCCGTGTAGATCGCGTCGCGCGCGGCGGTGAGGATGCGGATCGAGATGTCGGTGGCGAGGATCTTCCAGGGAAACTCGGTGCCCCCGCGCGAGGCCTCGTCGGCGATCATGGCGAGGCTCCAGGCCTCCTCGCCGCTGGAGCAGGCGGCCGACCAGATCTTCAAGCTCCCGTCGTTCCCTTCCTTGGCCAGGCGCTTCAGCTCGGCCGGGGTCAGGTGCTCGAAGTAGTTCAGCTCGCGAAAGAACGAGGTCTGGTTCGTCACCACGGCGTCGACGAAGAACTGCATCTCCTCGCGCTTGCCGCGGTCGCTGCGCAGGAAGGCGGCGTAGGCGCCGAAGTCGGCGATGTCGTTCACCATCAGCCGACGGCGCAGCCGCGTTTCCAGCATCGTCCGCTTCATGTCGGACAAGGCGATGCCGCAGTTTTCCTTCACCAGGCGGACGAGTTCGGCGAAGACGCGGTCGTCGAGCGAAACGCGCGTCCAATGAGGAACGGCGTCGACCTCGGGAACGCGCTGCAGGGACGCGGCGGGCATGAGGGGAACCTTGAAAGTCAGCGTCGGATCGGCGGGCGGCGCGCGGGAAGCGTGAGGATCAGAACTCGAAGACGGCGCCGTCGCGGTCGGCGAAGAGCGCGCCGATGTCGAGAAGCGTCATGAATTCCTCGCCGCGTCGGCCGAGGCCCTGCATGTAGTCGGCCTTCCAGCTCTCGCCGAACTGGGGCGGCTGCTCGATCTTCTGGTCGGCGACGTCGGACACCTCGTGAACCGCGTCGGCGACGATGGCGACCGTGTGCGGGCGCATGGCGATGAGGAATTCGAGGACGATGATGCGCGTGTCGGGCGTCGGACCCATGTCGAGCCCGTGCATGCCGAGCTTGCGCTTCAGGTCGACGACGGGCACGCCCGTGCCGCGCACGTCGATCATGCCGATGAGGTTCGAGGGCGCGCCGGCGACCGGGGCGATCGGCTTGTAGTCGAGCACCTCGCGAACGTGCCGGACTTCCATGGCGAAGGCATTCGAGCCGAGGCGGAAGGTCAGGATCTCGGTCGCGGCCGCCCCGTCCTGCCCGGCATAGTTCAACGCGGCGCTCATGCGCTCATCCCTTGTATGAAGCCGGCTTATGGCCCGTCGGCGAGGGTTGCTTGGGTTTGGATAGGGCGGTGAGCGGGCCGCTGGCCGAGGCCCGCTTCGCAGATCAGGCCTGCCCGATCTCGACGATGCGCTCGAGGTCGAGAAGCACGACGAAGCGGTTGTCGCGCTTGACGACGCCCGACAGGAAGCGCTCGGGCCAGCGCGTGCCGTGCTCGGGGATCGGCTCGATCTCGTCGTCGCGAACGTGGATCACCTCGAACACGGCGTCGGTGCGCACGCCGACGGCGAAGGCGTCCTCGCCCTGGCCGACCTCGGACACGATCACGCGGGTCGTTTCGGTGTTCTCGGCCCGGGCCATGCGCAGGCGGGTGCGCAGGTCGACGAGCGGCACGACGTTGCCGCGCACGTTGATGAGGCCGGGCGCGTGGTCGGGCGCGTTGGGCACCAGCGTCATCGGCGGGGGATCGAGCACCTCGTGCACCCGGTCGACGCGCAGGGCGAAGATGTCGTCGACGAGTGCGACGGTGAGGTAGTCGGCGCCCCCGGCGGCTGCGTCGGTTGTGGGTTCGGCGGCGTCTGCGGTCACGAAACGGGCTCCTTACGCGGCTTGGCGCTGGCTGTCGGGCCGCGCCAGCGTGCTGCGCCGCGCGAGCGGGTTGACGTCGAGGATGAGGGCGACGGAGCCGTCGCCCAGGATGGTCGCGCCGGCGAGGCCCGGCGTGTTGCGATGGATGGGCGAGAGAGGCTTGATCACCGTCTGGTGCTGGCCGATGACCTGGTCGACCACGACGCCGATCCGGCCGGAGTCGCTGTCCACCACGACCACCACCGAGCCCGGCTTTTCCGTGCCGAACACTTCGCTCATCCAGAGGAGCGGCACGATGGTGCCGCGAATGTCGACGAAGTTGCGCCCGCTGGAGGTCTTCGACTTCAGCGCGGCCAGCTCGACGCATTCCTCGACGCTGGAAAGCGGCAGGATGCAGGGGGCCGAGCCGATCTGGACCTGGAGGCCGTCGATGATCGCGAGGGTGAGCGGCAGGCGCAGGAGGAACTTCGTGCCGTAGCCCGGTTCTGTCTCGATCTCGATCGTGCCGTGCAGCTCGTTGATCGTGCGCTTGACGACGTCCATGCCCACGCCGCGGCCCGACAGGTTCGAGATCGCGGCCGCCGTCGACAGGCCGGGATGGAAGATCAGCTCGTCGATCTCCTTCTCCGGGGGCACGGTGCCCTCGGGGATGAGGCCGGCGGCGATCGCCTTCTCCAGGATGCGGGTGCGGTTGAGGCCGGCGCCGTCGTCCTCGATGGTGATCACCACCTCGGTGCCGGACTGGCGGGCGCCGAGCCTCAGCGAGCCGCGCTTGGGCTTGCCGGCGGCCTCGCGGCGCGCGGCGTCCTCGATGCCGTGGTCGATCGAGTTGCGGATGATGTGGACGAGCGGGTCGCCGAGGCGGTCGAGCACGGTCTTGTCGAGCTCGGTCTCCTCGCCCGACAGGATGAAGTCGATCTCCTTGCCGAGCTCGCCCGACAGGTCGCGCACGACGCGGCGGTAGCGGCTGAACAGCGAGTCGATGGGCAGCATCCGCATGTCCATCGCGCTGTCGCGAAGGTCGGCGGACAAGCGCTCGATCTCCTCGACCACGGCGGTGAGCGC
>CANJKV010000365.1 GCA_947474855.1 Aurantimonadaceae bacterium
CGCTCGCGACCCACGCCGACCGCGAGCGCCTGTTCGTCGAGGCCGGCCACCTCGTGGTCGACCTCGCCCGTCGCCACTACGAGGAGGACGACTATTCCGTCCTGCCGCGCTCGATCGCGAGCTTCGCCGCCTTCGAGAACGCCATGACGCTCGACATCGCCATGGGCGGTTCGACCAACACGGTGCTGCATCTCCTCGCCGCCGCCCATGAGGCGGAGATCGACTTCACCATGGCCGACATCGACCGCCTGTCGCGGCGCGTGCCGGTGCTCTGCAAGGTCGCGCCGGCGGTGGCCAACGTCCACATGGAGGACGTCCATCGGGCCGGCGGCATCTTCGGAATCCTCGGCGAGCTCGACCGCGCCGGCCTCATCGACACGAGCGTCGGCTCGGTGCATTCGGAATCGCTGGCGAGCGCGCTCGATCGCTGGGACGTCAAGCGCACCGAGAGCCGGCGCGTCCACGACTTCTTCCGCGCGGCTCCCGGCGGCGTCCCGACGCAGGTCGCCTTTTCCCAGGAGCGCCGCTTCGACGCCCTCGACCTCGACCGCGAGGCGGGCGTCATCCGCGACCTGGAGCACGCCTACTCGCGCGACGGCGGCCTCGCGGTCCTCTACGGCAACCTCGCCGAGGACGGCTGCATCGTGAAGACGGCGGGCGTCGACGAGTCGATCCTCGTCTTCCACGGCAAGGCGCGGATCTTCGAGAGCCAGGACGACGCGGTGAAAGGGATCCTCGGCAACACCGTGGAGCCCGGCGACGTGGTGCTGATCCGCTACGAGGGCCCGCGCGGGGGGCCCGGCATGCAGGAGATGCTCTACCCGACGAGCTACCTGAAGTCGAAGGGCCTGGGCAAGGCCTGCGCCCTCGTCACCGACGGGCGCTTCTCGGGCGGCTCCTCCGGCCTGTCGATCGGCCACGTTTCGCCGGAAGCGGCGGAGGGCGGCCTCATCGCGCTGGCGGAAGAGGGCGATCCGATCGAGATCGACATCCCCAACCGCTCGATCCGCCTCGCGGTCGACGACGCGGTCCTCGCCGCGCGTCGGGCCGCGAAGACGGAAAGCGGCGAGGGCTGGAAGCCGGCGGCCCCGCGCAAGCGCAAGGTGACGACGGCGCTGCGCGCCTACGCCGCCATGACCACGAGCGCTGCCAAGGGCGCGGTGCGTCAGGTTCCCTGATCCTCCGCGAGGTTGATCAATCCTGAGCCGGGCGCTTGGCGCGCCCGATCGCTGCTCCAGGTTCCTCGCTCATGAAGCGGACAAAGGCCAGGCCCTGCCGGGCCGGCCGAGAGGAGACTGATCGATGTCGAGAACGAAGACGACCGCGGCGGCCATCGCCCTGTCCTGCATGGCCTTTGCCGGCTGCTCCACGACGGAGCGCACGGTGGGCGGCGCGCTGATCGGCGGCACCGGCGGGGCGGTGGTGGGCGACGCGCTCGGCGGCTCGGGCGGCGCGGTGGCGGGGGCCCTCGTCGGCGGCACCGCCGGCGCCGTGGTCGGCCGCAACACGCGCTGAAGCGAGCGCCGTTGATCAAATATGCGAACGGCCCCGAAAGGGGCCGTTCTTTGTTTCGGAGCCCGGGTGGAGGCGCGGCGCTCAGCCGCCGCGCAGCGGCGAAATGGCGATCTCGACGCGGCGGTTCTGGGCGCGCCCCGCTTCCGTCGCGTTGGAGGCGATCGGTCGGCTCTCGCCGAAGCCGCGGTCGTTGAGGCGCGAGCCCGAGATTCCGCGGCTCGCCAGGTACTGCGCCACCGCTCCGGCTCGGCGCTGCGACAGTGCGAGGTTGTAGCTGTCCGATCCTTGGGAGTCAGTGTGGCCGTCGATGTCGATGATGCTGTCGCGGTATTCCAGGAACACCAGCGCCACGGCCTGCAGCGTCTGCTCGAAGCCCGGCAGGATCCGGTCGCCGTCCGTCGGAAAGGTGATGTTGGAGGGCATGTTGAGGATGATGCGGTCGCCGACGCGCGTCACGGACACGCCCGAGCCCTGCAGCGTGCGGCGCAGCGCGTCCTCCTGCCGGTCCATGTAGGTTCCGATGGCGCCGCCGCCGAGCGCGCCGATGCCCGCGCCGATCAGCGCCGCGTTGCCTTCGTCGACGCCGGCCGCCCGGCCGACGAGATAGCCGCCGAGCGCCCCGACGCCGGCGCCGAGGCCGACGCCGCCGGCCGTGTTCGAGATGCGGCTCTCGCCCGTGTAGGGGTCCGTCGTGCAGCCGGCGAGGAGGCTCAGGGCCAGGGTCGCCGAGAGAAGGCCGGTGGTCGTCTTTGTCATGGTTCGATTCGCTCGTTCCCGGCCCGGCCGAGATCCCCGGCCAAGCACTGATCACGTCCCGGCGGCACCGAACCACCGGAGGCTGGTGCGAGGGTTGGGGACGCGTCCGTGGCGCGAGCATGGCGGACTGCCGCCGCCGCGTCGTTTTCCACACGCCTGAGCCTCGCCCGCCACGGCCGCGTCTCGGCCTGAAGTGCAGCGTGCCATGCGATGCAGCCTGTTTGCGAAGAGGCCGCGTTGAATACTTCGCGATAACCGTTGGCCGGCTATCGTCTCCGGCGAGATCCAGAGCCGTTCGACATGAGCCCTCCACACGACACGCCCCATCGCATCGACTGGCTTCTGCGGCTTCCGCCAGCTTTGGAGGCGCGCCATGAGGCCGCGACCGGCGCCGCCCGCGTGGCTGCCTTGCAGCGCTCTATCCTCGTCGGCACCGTACTGTACAACATGTACAACTTCACCAGCATCTACCTTTTGTCCGACATTCTCTGGCTGTCGGTCGCGTTGCGGACGCTTCTGATCACGCCCGCGACTCTCGCCATCGTGTGGATGATCGGTCACGTGTCGGGCGCATGGCGGGAGCGGATACTGGCGATCGCCACCGTCAACGCGATGGCCGGTCCGGTCTTTCTGTTCTGGCTATCCTCCGACCCTCGCGCGCCCTTCACCGTCGGCGAGATGTCACTGCTGCTCGTCTTCGCCAACATCGTCGCGATCCTGCGGTTTCGATACGCGCTCGCCAGCACGGCGACCTGCTTCCTGATCGCCGTCTTGGGCATCGCGGCGAAGAGCGACCTCGATCCCCTTCTGGTGCCGGCCTTCTCGCTGCAGCTCGCCACTGCCTGCTTGGTCGCATTGTATGGAAACTGGCTGGTCGAGAGGCATCGCTGCGTGGCGTTCATCGCCGAGGTCGATGCCACGCGCCGCGCGGACGACGCCGACCGATCGAGCCGGGCGTTCCGCGACCTGTCCATGACCGATGCCCTGACCGGCCTGCCGAACCGCCGTGCGCTCGACGCCGAAATGGAGCGACTGGCAGCGGCCGGCGGAGCGCTCGCGGTGCTGATGCTCGACATCGACCACTTCAAGCTCTTCAACGATCGCTTCGGTCACCCCGCAGGCGACGACTGCCTGCGTGTGGTCGGCGCCTGCCTGTCGAGAACGGCTGCGGATGCGGGGGCATGGGCGGCGAGGTTCGGTGGCGAGGAGTTCTGCCTGCTGCTCGCCGACGCCTCCCCGTTCGAAGCGGCGCGTCTGGCGAGCGCCGCGGTCGAAGCCGTGCGCGGCCTCGGCCTGCCCCATGCCGCGCGCTTCGACGGGACGGACGTCGTGACGGTGAGCGTCGGCTTGGCTTGCGCTTCCCGGACGGACGCCGGGGCATCCGGCCGCCTTCTGGCGAGCGCGGATTCCGCGCTCTATGTCGCCAAGCAGCGCGGACGCAACCGCTGGTCCGCGGACAACATGACCGACAGTCGCACCGGCTAGAGCCTGTTATGGACCATGGATAGGTGTTGTGTCGGGTCAGCGAGGTTCAGCCCGGTAGGAGGTTCGTCGAGCCAAGACTATCCGTCTTGGCCCGACTAGCCGACGCCCCGGATGACCTCGCTCACCCGACCCTTCGGGCTGGCCGTGCCGAGCCGCCGGAGTGCGTCGCCGACCTTGCCGATAGCCTCGGCTCACGGCGGCCTTCGGCTCCTACCCGGCGGCTCGGCACAGCCAGCACAACACCTATC
>CANJKV010000366.1 GCA_947474855.1 Aurantimonadaceae bacterium
CCGGACGGGCAGAAGGTGGTGATGAGCCTCCAGCAGGACGGCAACGCCAACATCTACGCCATGGACCTGCGCTCGCGGGCGACCACACGCCTGACCTCGACGCAGGCGATCGACACCTCGCCCTCCTATTCGCCGGACGGCGCGCGCATCGTCTTCGAGAGCGATCGCGGCGGGCGTCAGCAGCTCTACGTGATGAACGCCGACGGGTCGGGCCAGACGCGCATCTCGTTCGGCGACGGCGCCTACTCGACGCCCGTCTGGAGCCCGCGCGGCGACCTCATCGCCTTCACCAAGCAGACCGGCGGCCAGTTCCAGATCGGCGTGATGCGGCCCGACGGCTCGGGGGAGCGCATCCTGACCTCCGGCTTCCACAACGAGGGACCGACCTGGTCGCCGAACGGGCGCGTCGTGATGTTCTTCCGCGAAGCCCAGGGCGGCGGCGGGCCGAAGCTCTACTCGATCGACCTCACCGGCCGGAACGAGCAGCAGGTCGCGACGCCGGGCTTCGCCTCCGACCCGGCCTGGTCGCCCTCGCTGGAGTAGGATCGGCCGCCTTCCGATCGAACGTCTTGAACGTGGCGCGCCGGCATCACCGGCGCGCTTCTTTTTGCGCTGCCGCGAAGCGGCCCTATTCACTCGCAACGTCAAGGACATGGGCGCGTTCGAACGGCTTCTCGGCCGCCCGCGCTTTACCCCGTGTTAATCGGCCGCGTGGTAAATGGCTGGTTAGAAAACACCATAACAATCGAAGGAGCTGGTCCATGAGCCAGATCGCCCTGGGTACGGGCTTGCGCTTCGCCGCGGCTCTGGCCGCTTCGCTTCTGGTCGCGGGCTGCGCCTCGAAGAACCAGGCCCTGCCGAACAATGCCGGCGACCTCGGCCTCGGCGGGCAGGGTGGCTACGGCGGCGCCGGCGGTGCCGGCGGCTACGGCGCGGGCGGGCCCGGCGGCGTCGCGGGCAGCGCGACCCCCGGTTCGTCGCAGGACTTCACCGTCAATGTCGGCGACCGCATCTTCTTCGACACGGATTCCTCCGTCGTCCGCGCCGACGCGCAGCAGACGCTCGACCGTCAGGCGCAGTGGCTGAACCAATACCCGAACTACGCCATCACCGTGGAAGGCCACGCCGACGAGCGCGGCACCCGCGAGTACAACCTCGCGCTCGGCGCCCGCCGCGCCGCTGCCGCCCGCGACTATCTCGCCCGCCGCGGCGTCGACTCCAGCCGCATGCGCACGATCTCCTTCGGCAAGGAGCGCCCGGTCGCGGTCTGCGACGACATCTCCTGCTGGAGCCAGAACCGTCGCGCCGTCACCGTCCTCGGCGGCGCCGGGTCCTGATCCCGAGGCCGCGAGACTTCGTTCATCTCGCGGGCGCGGCGGAGGTTCTCCGCCGCACCCGTTTTTCGTTCCGGTGCATCGTCCCGGCGTTGCAAGCGGGCAACAGTGTTGCTCGTCGCGCAGCCAAGATGACGCAAGCTTCGGGCAAGGCCCTACTTCCGCCGAACTCGCTCCCACCACACTGATCCCGCTCACACCCTCCTGTTCGTCGAGCCGGCCTCATGTCCGGTTCGCGCCGCGCGGGCCGATAGGGATCATTCGATGACTAGACCGATGCCGCTCCTCGCCGTCACCGCCTTGGCCGGCGCGCTCTTCGCCGCGACGCCTTCGAGCGCCTTCAGCCTCGATGTCGCCTCGCCTTTCGGCTTCGGTGCCGACACTCCGGCCGCCGCCGCGCAGACGGCGCCGCCCGTGCGCATGGCGCAGGCCGGCGGCGATCCCTTCGTGCGCATCGACCAGCTGCAGGAAGAGATCCGCTCGTTGAACGGGCGCATCGAGGATCTGACCTTCCAGATCCTCCAGATGCAGGAAAACATGCGCAAGCAGCAGGAGGACAACGAGTTCCGCCTGCAGGAGCTGGAAGGCGGCTCGAGCGGCGGCGGGGGCGGCGATGCCGCTCCGGCTTCGTCCGGCGGCCGCCGCAGCGAGGCGACGCCCGCGCCGACGGGCGGTGCGCGCGCCACGGCCTCGGCCGAGTCGGCCGACAGCGCCGACCCGATCCGCGACGTCCTGGAAGGCGGGCTCGACGTCGGCTCCGTCGGCTCGACCCCGCCGACCGGCGGCCGCGCGGCCGCGTCGGCGCAGCCTTCCCAGACCGTCGCCGCGATCACACCGGCGGGCGCGGGCGAGCTCTACGACCTCGCCTACAACTACCTCCTCGCCGGCGACTACCAGCTCGCCGAGGATTCCTTCCGCCAATATTCCCAGGCCTATCCGAACGCCAAGGACGCGCCCGATGCGCAGTACTGGCTCGGCGAGAGCCAGTTCGCGCAGGGCGAGTTCGCCGACGCGGCCGAGACCTTCCTGAACGCCCAGAAGAACCATCCGAAAAGCGCCAAGGCACCGGAGATGATGTTGAAGCTCGGCATGGCATTGGCCAAGCTCGACAACCGGGAAACGGCCTGCGTCACGTTCGCCGAAGTGTCGAAGCGCTATCCCGACATCAGCGCCAGCGTGTCCCGCAAGCTCGCGGCCGAAAAGAAGAATTCCCGCTGCGGCTGACGCAGGTCTTCGAGGCCGGTCCGGCCGAGCACCTTCGCGCGGCCCTGTCGCGGCTGCCGCACAGCGACCCGTTTCGCATTCTCCTCGCCGTGTCCGGCGGTCCTGATTCGCTCGCCATGCTGCGCGTTGCGGCCGGCCTGCGCGAGGCGGCGCCCGGCACCGTTCAGTTTCACGCCGCGACCGTCGATCACGGCCTGCGGCCGGAGGCGCAAGCGGAGGCCCGCTTCGTCTCCGAGCGTGCTGCCGACTGCGGCCTGCCGCACCACACGCTGCGCTGGCGGGGCTGGCAGGGGCGTGGCAATCTTCAGGCCGAAGCACGAGAAGCGCGCTACCGGCTCCTCGCGGCCCACGCCGCCGCGATCGGCGCGAGCGCCGTCCTCACCGCCCACCACGCCGACGACCAGATCGAGACGCATCTCATCGCGCGGGCGCGCGGGGAGGGGGGCTCCGGCCTTGCCGGCATGCGCGCTTGTCGCGACCTCGCGCCGGGCCTTCGTCTTCTTCGGCCCTTCCTTCATCTTTCAGGCGAAGCCCTGCGCCGCTCGTTGGACGGCTCCGGATGGCGTCCGGTTGTCGACCCGTCGAATCACGACCCGCGCTTCGCCCGCGCCCGGCTGCGCGCCGATCCCTCGGACCCCGCCGAGCGGGCGAGCATCGCCGCCGCGATCGCGCGTCACGCCGCGGAGCGGGCGCAGGAGGATGCGGCTCTGCGCGCCGCGCTCGACGCCGTCGAGGCGTGCACCGACGATCGCGGACGGGTGCAACTGTCCGCCGACGGTCTGGCAGCTCAGCCACCCGAACTCGCGGCTCGCCTCCTCGCCCGCGTCGCGACCGCCGCCGGGGGCGCGCGCCATGCGCCCGAGCGCGCCGCGTCCGCGCGCCTCGCATCCGCGTTGCGCGGCGGCCGATCGGAGGCCGCGACGCTGAACGGGGCGCAGTTGCGACGCCGCGGCGAAGTCTGGATCGCCTGCCGCGAATGGGGGCGTTCCGGACCGGCCGAGCTTCGCAGCGAGCCCGGCGAGGTCCGGCTGCTCTTCGACAACCGCTTCGATGTTCGACTGACCGACGACGAGGCGCGCGCCGGGGCGCTGGTGGTGCCTTTCGGTCGGCTCGGGCGCGGCGGCGAGGCGGAGCGCACGCTGCCCGTGCTGCTCGACCCGAGCGGCGGGGCCCGCCTCGTTCATCCCGGCGCCGCCGCGAAGGCCGGCTCCGTTCCGGGGCTTCTCGACGCGACCTGCCGCGTCGGCTGGCGGCTCCGCGCCGACCTCGCGCCACCGTCCGGCGGCGCATCCCCGCTTCCTTCCGGTTAAAGATGACGACGCCATTTCGCCGCAAAAGCCGGTGAGCCTGTTGGCAAGGCTGAACCGCCCACCTATCTTCGATCCGTGCCGCTGGCGAAGAGCCCGCGTGCCTTCCCAGGACGAGTGATGAACCAGAACTTCC
>CANJKV010000367.1 GCA_947474855.1 Aurantimonadaceae bacterium
CTCGCCGACCTCGTCCTGCCCGCCACCATGTTCCCCGAGCACGACGACATCTATCGCGGCGGCGGGCAGAACCACATCCTCCTCGGCCCCAAGGTGGTCGAGCCGCCGGAAACGGTTCGCACCAACCACTTCGTGGTGGAGGAACTGGCCAAGCGCCTCGGCGTCGCGGACCGGCCGGGCTTCGGCAGGACGGAGCGCGAGCTGATCGACGCGATGCTGCTGACGAGCGGGCGCGGGACGCTGGCGGAGCTGGAAGCGGGGCGCTGGATCGACTGCCAGCCGGACTTCGCCGACGCGCACTTCCTGAACGGCTTCGCCTGGACGGACGGGAAGTTCCGCTTCAAGCCGGACTGGGCCGGCATGGCCGCGCCGAACCGGCCGCCGCCCTCGATGGGCCTCCAGGGACCGCACGACCGGCTCGGCGGCTTTCCCGACCACCTGGCCGTCATCGAGGAAACGGATGCCGAGCATCCGTTCCGCCTCGCGACCTCGCCAGCGCGCCAGTTCCTGAACTCGACCTTCGCGGAAACCAAGGGGTCGAGGACGCGGGAGGGCCGTCCGGAGGCGATGATCCACGTCGAGGACGCGGAGCGGCTGGGGATCGCCGAGGGCGACGTGGTGGCGCTCGGCAACGCGCGCGGCAGCGTGCGCCTGCACGCGAAGGTGACGGACGTCGCCAAGCCCGGCGTCGTGATCCACGAGGGGCTTTGGGCGAACGGCGACTTCCTCGACGGGGAAGGCATCAACGTTCTGACGGGCGCTGACCCGGTCGCGCCCTTTGGGGGCGCGGCGTTCCACGACAACAAGGTCTGGATGCGACGGGAGGGGTGAGGGGGCATGTCCCTCGGCCCTCCCGCCGATCGGGCTCAGGGCTGCTGGGGCGCGCCGTCGTCCTGTTGCGTCGCGCCGCCATCCTGTTGCGGATCGAGCGTCATGCCGTCGTCGGCGTAAGGATCGGCCGCGCCGTCGTCCGTCGCAGCCGTATCCGGCGGAACGACCTGGTTGCCGTTGACCAGAACGGCGCCGTCGGCCTTGGTCTCGACGTTCCAGCGCAGGCGACCGTCCGGCAGGGTCTCCGCGAAGCCCTTGGCGAAGTTCAGTCCGCCGACGGCGCTGTAGGCCTCGTTAGTGCCGACCTTCTGGAGATTGGCGATGATCACGTCGATGCCGCGGGCCGTCACGATCGAGCGCGTCTCGGCCTCTTCGGGGCCGGTGATCTCGATCGTGCTCTCGTAGGTGATCTCGTAGTCCTTGCCGCGCACGTGCCCGGGATCGACGAGGATGGTCGGCAGGTTGTTCGCGAAGCTCGCCGACATGGCTTCCGTGGCGGAGGCCGGGAAGATGTCGGGATTGTTCAGGTCGAACTCGCGGATGGCGATGTCCACCGGCGTCTTCAGGTCGACGTCGCGCACGGTGAAGGACATGCGCATGTCCTGCGGAAGGAGCGCGATGGCCCAGTCCGGCGCCATGGGCGAGGACACGTTCAGGCCCTCGACGTCGAAGCGCCAGGTGTAGCTGCCGCCGCCGGAAATGCCGTCGAAGGAGAAGGTCTGGCCGGCCGAGCGCATATCGCCCGCGCCGAAGGGCGTCGTGACCTTGAGGTCGCGCACGAGGTAGTCGCCCGACAGGTTGCGCCAGAGCGGCAGCACGGCCTGGAGATGGCGGCGCAGATCCTCCTGGTCAGCCTTGAACTTGTCGCCGGTGGAATCGATCCGGCTGACCGCGAAGGCCCAGAGGTCGAGGATGGCGCGGGTGCGCGTCGCCTTGGCATCCGCGGTGAGCTTGACCTCGCCCATGTCCATGCCGATCGTCATGGCGGGCATGCCGGTCGCGGGGTCGGGCTGGGTCTCGATCGTCTGCTTCATCGACGCGATCGTCTGGTCGGTGCGCAGGTCCGCTTCGCCGACGCCGGTCGGCCTGGCCTCGGTCGTGTAGGTGATCGCGCCGAAGGTCGCGTCGCTCTTTCCCGTCGGGTCGTCCTGGCGCACGGTGCCGCCGCCGGCGCGGCCCTGGCCGCTGGTGAAGGTGCCGAGAGCGGGCGACCAGACGCCGGTGAAGGTGCTCTCGGGAATGTCGTAGAAGAGGCTGTTGCGCTGGCCTTCGACCACGGCCGCGGCATCGATGCGTAGCGGATCGTTGGCCGAAACGTCCCAATCGCCGTCCGCCCGCTCGGCAACCAGGATGGTGTAGGGCGAGATCGTGAACTGCCCGAAGGTCGGATCGACATCCGCCAGGAGCCGCCCCGCGTCGATGCCGATGCGGAAGCCGGAGCCCTCCTTGGCGACGGTGATGACGCCCTTGTCGAGGAGCGGCTGGCTGACATAGGGCGCGAGGGCTTCGTAGAGCGCGAGGGCGTCCGGGTCCGTCGGCGGCGGCACGGGCGCGGATGGCGCTGCGGCCGCGGCGGGCGCAGGAGGAGCCGCCGGGGCGGGGGACGCAGGCGGCACGGGCGGCGCGACGGCGGGCACCTCGTCCTGGTCCAGCGGGTCGGCGATGCCCGGCTTCTTGTCCAGCGACTGGGCGAAGACCGGGGATGCGCCGGGCAGGGCGAAGGCCAAGGTCAAGGCGAGGGCGGTCGATCGGCGGAGCGTCGTCAGGCGCATGCTGGAGCTTTCCCTTGCTGTTCGCTGCGAATCACGCCGACCCGTTGTGGCCGGCCCCCTCGGCCAAGTTGAGGCGGGCTGACGGTAAGTCAAAGGGCGACGATGCGACCCGCGTCGGAGGCAAGCAGAATGTCGCCCGGTCCGCTCTGCGTCTCGAGAGCGGAGAGGACCGCGCGATCCCCGCTCATGCGGGCGCGCCCCGACGCGACGAGGCGCAGCGCCTCGACATAGAGTCGATGCTCGGCTCGGATGAGGCGGGCGGCCAGCGCGTCCGGCGTGTCGCCGGGCAGAACGGCGATGGCAGCCTGGGCGATGATCGGCCCTTCATCCATGACCTCGGTGACGAAGTGGACGGTGCAGCCGTGGACGCGCATGCCGGCGGCGAGCACCCGCTCGTGGGTGTGGAGGCCGGGAAACAGCGGCAGCAGGGAGGGGTGGATGTTGATCATCCGGCCACGGAAGCGATCCGTGAAGTCCTTGCTCAGCAGCCGCATGTAGCCGGCGAGGCAGATGATGTCGGGCGCGATGCGGGTCAGCTCGGCCGCGACCGCCGCCTCGTGCGCGGAACGGGAGGCGAAGAGCTTGTGGTCGATCGCGACCGCCTCGATGCCGGCGGCGCGCGCCGTGTCGAGGCCGCCGGCGTCGGGGCGATTGGACAGGACCGCGGCGATCTCGGCCGGGTAGGTCGGATCCTTCGCCGCCTTGAGGAGCGCGGCCATGTTGGAGCCGCGGCCCGACAGGAGAACGGCGACGCGCTTTCGCGGAGCCGCGCTCATTTGGCGAAGAGGTCGCCGTTGAAGGTGACCGCGGGGTTCTCGCCGCGGTCGAGGACGCGGCCGAGCGGAACGACGGTCTCGCCGGCCGACTGGAGCACTGCGCCGACCGTCGCGGCGTCGGCTGCGCTCGCGACCACGACCATGCCGATCCCGCAGTTGAAGGTGCGCAGCATCTCGTTCTGCGCGACGCCGCCCGTCTGCGCCAGCCAGCGGAAGACGGGCGGCACGGGCACGGCGAAGAGGTCGATGTCGGCGCGCAGGCGATCGGGCAGGACGCGCGGGATGTTCTCCGTGAAGCCGCCGCCGGTGATGTGGGCGAGGGCCTTGATGCCGGCCGTTTCGCGGATCGCTTCGAGGATGGACTTCACGTAGATGCGCGTCGGCTCGATCAGCGCTTCGCCCAGCGTTCGGTCCGCATCGAAGGGCGCGGGCGCATCGTAGGACAGGCCCGAGACCTCGACAATCCGGCGGATCAGCGAGTAGCCGTTTGAATGCGGACCCGAGGAGGCGAGGCCGAGAAGGACGTCGCCCGGCTGGATGTCGGCGGAGGGCAGGAGGCGCCCGCGCTCGGCCGCGCCGACGGCGAAGCCCGCGAG
>CANJKV010000368.1 GCA_947474855.1 Aurantimonadaceae bacterium
GACCTGGTCGGCGAAGGCGGTCGCCTGGAAGCGGTCGAAGACGATGTCGTCGGGCGTGTCCTCGGCGGCGCCGAGCTCCTGGAGGATCACCGACTGCTCGCGCTCGAGCTCGGCCGGGTCGAAGCGCGAGTCCGTGATGATGTCGGCGAGGATGTCGAAGGCGAGCGGCACGTCGTCGCGAAGGACGCGGGCGTAGTAGGAGGTCGTCTCGACCGTGGTGGCGGCGTTCAGCTCGCCGCCGACGTCCTCGATCTCCTCGGCGATGGCGCGCGCGGTGCGGCGCGACGTGCCCTTGAAGGCCATGTGCTCCAGAAGATGGGCGAGGCCGTGCTCGTCGGCGAGCTCTTCGCGCGCCCCGCTCTTGACCCAGATGCCGAGGGCCGCGCTTTCCAGAAGGGGCATGTCTTCGGTGGCGACGGTCATGCCGTTCGCCAGCTCGGTGATCCGGGCGCTCAAGCGGCGGCTCCCTTGGCCGCGGCCTGGCTGCGGGCGAGGACGTAGGTCTGGACGGCGGAGAGTTCGGCGGGAAGCCGGTCGAACTGTTCGGCCCGCTCCATCAGGCCCTCGTGGCTGACGGGAAGGGTGGCGTCCCGGCCGCACGCCCGCTTCACGGCCTCCGGGAACTTCGCGGGATGGGCGGTGGAGAGCGTGATCATCGGCTCGTCCCCGAGATGCCGCTCGGCGACGCCGACGCCGACCGCCGTGTGGGGATCGAGGAGGTAGGAGGTTTCGTCGAGGGTGCGGCGGATGGTCCTGGCCGTGTCCTCCTCGCCGGAGCGGCCGGCCGCGAAGAGGGTGCGGATGGAGGCCAGGGTCGCCTCCGGCACGGTGAAGCCGCCCGATTGCGAAAGGCCCGCCATCATGCGGCGCACGCCGGCGGCGTCGCGCCCCCCCGCCTCGAACAGGAGGCGCTCGAAGTTGGAGGAGACCTGGATGTCCATGGAGGGGGACATGGTGGCTTCCACGCCGTTCGTCTCGTAGCGACCCGTGTCGAGGCAGCGGGCGAGGATGTCGTTGGCATTGGTGGCGACCACCAGCCGCTTCACCGGCAGCCCCATGCGGGTCGCGGCGTAGCCGGCGAAGATGTCGCCGAAATTGCCGGTCGGCACCGTGAAGGAGACCTCGCGCTCGGGGGCGCCGAGGCTCGCTGCGCTGGTGAAGTAGTAGACGATCTGAGCCATGATACGGGCCCAGTTGATGGAGTTGACGCCCGACAGCGCGACGCGGTCGCGGAAGCGCGGATCGTTGAACATGCCCTTCACGATGCCTTGCGCGTCGTCGAAGGTCCCGTCGATCGCGACGGCATAAACGTTGTCGGCGCCCGACGTCGTCATCTGGCGCTGCTGCACCGGCGACACGCGCCCGTTCGGGAAGAGGATGAAGAGGTCGGTGCGCGCGCGGCCCGCGAAGGCGGCGATCGCCGCGCCGCCGGTATCGCCCGAGGTCGCGCCGACGATGGTCGCCCGGCGGCCGCGCTCGGCGAGGACATGGTCCATCAGCCGGGCGATAAGCTGCATCGCCACGTCCTTGAAGGCGAGCGTCGGGCCGTGGAAGAGTTCGAGGCAGAAGTGCCGCGGGCCGATCTGCACGAGCGGGGCGACGGCCGGGTGAGGGAAGGTGGCGTAGCTTTCCGCGATCATGCGCTTGAGGTCGGCGTCCTTGATCTCGCCGCCGACGAAGGGCTGCATGACGGCGAAGGCGACCTCGGGATAGGAAGCCCCGGCAAAGCCGCGGATCGTCTCGGGCGAAAGCGTCGGCCAGGTCTCGGGGACGTAGAGCCCCCCATCGGCGGCCAGGCCCGCCAGGAGGACGTCGGCGAAGCCGAGAACGGGCGCCTCTCCGCGCGTACTCACATATTTCACGTGCAACTCCACTCCCGCCCACCTGCCGCAGGCCGGCCGCGGCGGGGAAAAACCGATCGGGCCATTGTCCGCCTGTCGCTTGGCCCGGCGCGCTTTGCTAAGAAGCCGCCGGGGCAATCATAAGGAAAGAACCGACGGATGCCTATGGGTTTCACGAAACGGCTCGCGCTCGCGCTGTTGCTGCCGGCGGGGCTGGCGGCCTGCGCGTCGTCAGGCGACCGCACGGATATCGCCGCCTCCTTGTCGCCCCAGCGGCCGGCCGCCGCCGATCCGGTGGCCGTGGCGGGGTTCGAGGCGGGCACGCAGCCGGAGTTCTGCCCGAACGTGACGCTGCGCGAGGGAACCTCGATCCTGGAGCGTCCGACCTTCGTCGCCTCGATCACGGGCACGAGCCGCGACTGCCGCGTGGCGGACGGCAAGCTGTTCATGCACGTGGGCGTCGCCGGCCGGGTCATGCCGCAGGGCGGCACGGGCTCCTCGACGGTGCGCCTGCCGATCCGCGTCGCCGTCACGCGCGGCAGCGACGTCCTGTATTCCAAGCTCGGCAGCCAGGCGGTGACGGTTAACCCCGGCGGGGGCGCGCAGATCTTCTCCTTCGTCGACACGGGCGTCGCGCTCACCGGTCCTTCCGACCGCTCGCTGACGGTGTTCGTCGGCTTCGACGAGGGGCCGCCGGCCGGCGGCGGCCGGACCGCCGCGGCGCAGTAAGGGCGCAGGCCGAGGCACGCTCGTCTCAGCCGGCGGGCGGGGCGTTGTCCTGCCCGGGCGGACCCAGCATCTCGCGCAGCCTTTCGTAAGCGCGGGCGTCGTCGCCGTCTGGCGGCGGCGGCGCCTCGTGGAGGAGGCTGCGTGCCGTCCACCCGCTCATCGTGGCCTTGTCGGGATCTGCGCCCTTCTCGACGAGGTAGAGAAGAAGCGGCCAAGCTTGGTGGAGGCCCGCGAGCGTGGCGGGCGTGCCGTTGCCGAACAAGGGGAACTCGACGTCGACGCCGCTCTCCACGAGCCCCCGAAGCGCGTCGAGGTCGTGGGCGGCGATCGCCGTCGACAGCTCCTCCCCGATGCGCTGCTTCGCACTCATGGGCGGCGGCTGGTTGGCGTACATCACGGCGGCGAGCGCGGCGAGCACGCCGGCTGCGAGGCCGAAGATCACCCAGATCGCGCGGCGAAAGGTTCGCGCCCCGCTGATCTCGTTCCGACGCCGCGCCCACGTCTCGAAGCCGGCGAAGACCGGCAGGAGGATCGGATAGAACGTCACCGCCGCGAGCACGGCGGAATAGAGCCATCTTTCCCACGGCTCGGGATCGCCCGGAACGTTGAGAAGAACCGGGGTCACCAGGAGGATGCACAGGATCCAGAGGATCCAGGGCGCCATGCCGGCGAGAAAGCGCAGGCGCGTCCTCCTCGCGGGCGGGACGGCCCGTGCCCTCCCGGCGCCCTTGGCCATCAGTCGCCCCGCCAGAGCGACAAGGCCTCCACCGTCGCGGGGTAATCGGCGAGGCGGCCGATCACGGTCTCGGCGCCGGCTTCCGTCAGGGCATCGGCGTGGCCGGCCCAGCTATGCTTGCCGCCGGTGAAGCCGACGACGCGGCAGCCGGCCGCGATCGCGGCGTGGACGCCGTGCACCGAGTCCTCGATGACGATCGCGGCGCCGGGCTCGACGGCGAACTCGCGGCAGGCGTGGAGGAAAACGTCGGGCGCGGGCTTCGGCGCCCTGGAGCCGACCTCGATCGCCGAGAAGACATAGGGGCGGAAGCGGTCCCAGAGGTCGACCCGCTTCAGCTCCAGCTGAAGGAGTGCGGTCGCCGAGTTCGAGCAGATGCAGCGCGGCAGGTCGACGAGGTCGAGCATGGCGTGGACGCCGGGCACCGCCTGGACCTCGCGGCCGATGCGCTCCTTGACCGCCTGCTCCACCTTGGCCGGAAAATCGTCCGGAAAGGCGCGGCCGGTCTCCTCCTCCAAGCGCTTGACGATCGCGCCCCAGGTGAGGCCGGCGAAGCGCGCGCCGAGTTCGCCGGCGGTGAACTCGAAGCCGAACTCCGTCAGCATCTCCGCCTCGACCTCGGCCGCGATGATCTCCGAATCCACGAGGACGCCGTCGCA
>CANJKV010000369.1 GCA_947474855.1 Aurantimonadaceae bacterium
ATCGCTCCCAGTCCCGCCGCGGCGCCGGCGAAGGCGAAGCCGGCCTTCAACAGGCCGCGGCGCGTCGCGGTCTCGCAGACCGCATGCAGGCATCCCGGGGGGCACATTTTCGGTTCCTCCATGTGTGATGCGCCCGCTTCCTCCAGCGGGCGGCCGGCGAGTGTCCTCGCCCGACTTCTCAGGTTCGGTTCCGCGCTCCGAGCCGGCTTGAAACGTGCCGTAGCGCGAGGAGATATCCTTCCGTTCCGCAGCCCGCGATCACGCCATCCGCCCGCAGGGAGACGAAGGAGTGGTGGCGGAAGCTCTCGCGCTTGTGGACGTTGGAAACGTGGACCTCGACCACCGGTCCCTCGAAAGCGTTCAACGCGTCGAGAATGGCGACCGAGGTGTGGGTGAGCGCGGCCGGGTTGATCACGATGCCGGCGGCCGTCTCGCGTGCATCGTGGATCCAGTCGACGATCTGCCCCTCATGGTTGGATTGGTGACAGCGTAGGTCCAGCCCCAGTTCGGCCGCCAAAGTCCGACAAGCCGTTTCGACGTCGGCCAGCGTTTCGCGGCCGTAAATCTCCGGCTGGCGCTTGCCGAGGAGGTTGAGGTTCGGTCCGTTGAGAACGGCAACCAGAGGCATCGGCATCGTCTCTCAGTTCGCCCCCATGGCGGCGAAGTGGGCGAGCATGCGATCCGCATCGGGCTCGATGCCGGTGAAGAGCCGGAAGGCGCCGGCCGCCTGGAACACGGCCATGCCGCCCCCGTCGACTGTGCGGCAGCCCTGGCTGCGAGCGAGGCGCAGGAGCTCGGTCTCGAGCGGGAAGTAGACGATCTCGGCGACGAAGTGCCGGGGCTGGAGCAGCTCGGCCGGCAGCGGCAGGCCGGGATGAGCCGCCATGCCGGTGGGCGTCGCGTGGGCGAGACCGTCGGCGGCTGCGAGCTCCTCGGCCAGATCGTCACCCGCCTCGATGCGCGCCTGCGGGAAGAACCCGGCGAGCCGCGTCGCGAGCGCCGCCGCCCGCGCCCCCTCCGTGTCGAAGAGGACGAGGTGCCGCGTTCCGAGCTGCAGTAGGGCATGGGCGACCGCCGCCCCGGCTCCGCCGGCGCCGAGCTGGACGACCTGGCCGAGGGCGGCGTCCGGCAGGCTGCGCCGAAAGGCGCGGGCGAAGCCCGAGCAGTCGGTGTTGTGGCCGGTGCGCCGTCCGCCCGCCAGAACCACGGTGTTGACGGCGCCGAGCGCGCGGGCCTCGTCGGACAGGTCGTGGAGGTGCGGGATCACGGCCTGCTTGGCCGGATGGGTGACGTTGACGCCCGCGAAGCCGCGCGCCTCGGCCTCGGCGAGCAGCTCCGGCAGGGCCTCGACGCCGACGCCGCGCCGGTCGAGATCGATCAGCTCGTAGGACAGGGAGAGGCCGTTGGCCGCGCCCTCGGCCTCGTGGAGCGCCGGAGAGCGAGAGAGCTGAATGCCGCTGCCGATGAGGCCGACCTGGATCGCGCGCGTTGGGATGTCGAGCATGGCAGGACACTTCCTGGAAGTTCGATGAGATGCGGACGGCCGGACAGGACGGCCGTCCGCGCGACAAGGCGTTACTGGCCGCGCAGCGTCTTGAGCTGCGTCATGACGGCATCGACGGTTTCTCCGCCGATCGCATCGCGGTTCTGCGCGATCACCGGCTCGACCGCCGTGCGGAACGCATCGAGCTTCTCGGGCGAGAGCTCGACCACCTCCATGCCGCTTTCCTTGATCTGCTCGAGGAAGCCGGCATTCGCCTCGCGCGAGACTTGGCGTTGGTAGTCGCGTGCCTCGATCGCCGCATCCTGCAGGAGCTTCTGCTCCTCCGGGTCGAGGCCATCCCAGAAGGTCTTGGAGGCGATGACGATCTGCGGGTTGTACTGGTGGCCCGTCAGCGTCAGGTACTTCTGCACCTCGGTGAACTTGGCGTTGACGATGTTGGCGAGCGGGTTCTCCTGCCCGTCCACCGTGCCGGTCTCCAGCGCGCTGTAGAGCTCGGGATAGGGCAGCGGCACGGCGTTGGCGCCCAGCGCGTTGAAGGTCGCGATCGGCACCGCCGACTGGACGGTTCGGATCTTGAGCCCCTTCACGTCCTCGACGCCATTGACGGCGCGGCTGTTGTTGGTGAGGTGGCGGAAGCCGAGCTCCCAGAAGCCGAGGCCCACGAGCCGCTGGTCGGGCAGCTTCTCCATGAGACCGGTACCCACGGGGCCGTCCATGACGGCGTCGGCCTCTTCCGGGGTCGCGAAGAGGAAGGGCAGGTCGACGACGCCGAATTCCTTCACCGTCCCCGACAGGATGCCGGCGTTCATGACGGTCATCTCGACGATACCGCCCTGCACCGAGGCAAGCGTCTGGACGTCGCCGCCGAGCGTGCCGCCGGGGAACAGCTTGATCTCGATCTTGCCGCCGCTCTTCTCTTTCACGATCTCGGCGAAGCGCTCCATGCCGGTCACCTGCGGGTGGCCCTTGGAGTTCTGAGCGGCAAACTTGATCGTGCGCTCGGAAATATCGGCGTGACCAAGGGTGGCCGAGCCGAGGAGCGTGCCGGCCGTGAGAAGGGTGGCGAGGGCGTGGGTCAGGCGCATGAGGGCTTTCTCCCAGGATGTGGCGCGTCTGGCGCCGGATCTGTCTGGTTGGAGGGACGGAGCCGGCCCCCTCCCGAGAGCCGGCCGGGGCGGAACTCGATAGTTAGCGACCGGCGAAGAAGGCGGCGGGCACGGTGACGAGCGCGGGAAACAGGACGAGCAGGACCAGAACGACGAGTTGCGCGACCATGAAGGGCCAGACGCCCCTGATCAGCTTCTCCATCGGGATCCGGCCGACGCCGCAGACGACGTTGAGCACGGTGCCGACGGGCGGCGTGATGAGGCCGATCGAGTTGTTGATGATGAAGAGGACGCCGAAATAGACCGGATCGATGCCCGCCTGCTTGATCACCGGCAGGAGAACCGGCGTCAGGATCAGGATTGTCGGCGTCATGTCCATCGCCGTGCCCACGGCGACGATCAGCACCATGATCGCGACGAGAAGCAGCGTCTGGTTGTCCATCAGCGGTTCGAGCAGCGCGACCATTGCGCCGGGAAGATCCGCGATGGTGATGAGCCAGGCCGAGACCGAAGCGGCGGCGACGAGGAACATCACGACGGCCGTGGTCTTGGCGGCGGCGACGAAGACCGGCAGCAGCATCGCCGGCGTCAGCTCGCGATAGACCACCATGGCCACGAAGAGGGAGTAGACGGCCGCGACCACGCCGGCCTCGGTCGGCGTGAAGACGCCGAACTTCAGCCCGAAGATGATGATCACCGGCAGCATCAGCGCCCAGAGGCTCGACACCAGCGCCTGCCGGCGCACCGCCCACGAGACCTTCGGCGGCAGGGCGAAGCGCTCCTTCCGGATGACGACGAGCCAGGCGACGCAGAGCGCTGCGCCGATCATCAGGCCCGGCGCGATGCCGGCGAGAAACAGCTTGGTGATCGAGACGCCGCCGACGACGCCGTAGAGGATGAAGCCGATTGAGGGAGGGATGATCGGGCCGATGATCGCGGACGACGCGATGAGGCCGCCCGAGCGCGCCGGGTCGTGGCCCGACTTCACCATCATCGGCATGAGCAGCGCGGCGAGCGCCGCCGCGTCCGCCACCGCCGAGCCCGACAGCGAGGACAGGACGCAGGCCGCCAGGATGCAGACGAAGCCGAGACCGCCACGACGGTGGCCGACGAGGGCGACGGCGAGGTCGACGATGCGCTTGGACAGGCCGCCTTGGTTCATCACCTCGCCCGCCAGCATGAAGAACGGCACGGCGATGAGGGTGAAGCTGTCGGCGCCCTGGAGCAGCGTCTGGGCAACGATCTGGCCGTCGAAGAGGTCCATGTGGACCATCAGCGCGACGCCGGAGAGGATCAGCGCGAAGGCGATCGGCATGCCAAGCGCCATGGTGCCGAGAAGCGAGCCGA
>CANJKV010000370.1 GCA_947474855.1 Aurantimonadaceae bacterium
CTCGAGACCTGCTATCTGCTTCTCTACGGAGACCTGCCGACTCAGCGCGAGAAGGACGACTTCGTTTATCGCGTGACGCGCCACACGATGGTGCACGAGCAGATGAGCCGCTTCTTCACCGGCTTCCGCCGCGACGCGCATCCCATGGCGGTCATGGTCGGCGTGGTCGGCGCGCTATCGGCCTTCTACCACGACTCGACGGACATCGCCGATCCGCACCAGCGGATGGTCGCGAGCCTCCGGATGATCGCGAAGATGCCGACCATCGCGGCGATGGCCTACAAGTACCACATCGGCCAACCCTTCGTTTACCCGCGCAACGACCTGTCCTACGCGGAAAACTTCCTGCACATGTGCTTCGCGGTTCCCTGCGAGCCATATCAGATCAATCCTGTGCTCGCTCGGGCCATGGACCGGATCTTCATCCTGCACGCCGATCACGAGCAGAACGCCTCGACCTCGACGGTCCGGCTGGCCGGCTCGTCGGGCGCCAACCCCTTCGCCTGCATCGCGGCCGGCATCGCTTGCCTCTGGGGCCCGGCCCATGGCGGCGCCAACGAAGCGGCGCTCAACATGCTGTCGGAGATCGGCACCAAGGACCGGATCCCGGAATTCATCGGCCGTGCCAAGGACAAGAACGATCCCTTCCGCCTCATGGGCTTCGGCCACCGGGTCTACAAAAACTACGACCCGCGCGCGAAGATCATGCAGCAGACCTGCCACGAGGTCCTTGACGAGCTCGGCATCAAGGACGATCCGCTGCTCGAAGTCGCCATGGAGCTGGAGCACATCGCGCTTCACGACGAGTACTTCATCGAGAAGAAGCTCTATCCGAACGTCGACTTCTACTCCGGTATCACGCTGAAGGCGCTGGGCTTCCCCACCACCATGTTCACGGTGCTGTTCGCCGTGGCTCGCACGGTCGGCTGGATCGCGCAGTGGAAGGAGATGATCGAGGATCCGCATCAGCGTATCGGCCGCCCGCGCCAGCTCTACACGGGCGCGCCGCACCGCGACTACGTCGCGATCGGCGAGCGCGGCTGACACTCGGCACATCGTCGAGCCAGACCAGGACGGGCGCCCACGGGCGCCCGTCTCCGTTTCGGATCAGCCTCGACGCCCGGCGAGGCCGAGGACGATGTCGGCAGCCGCTTCGCCCGGCGGGCGCTCCACGGACATACGGTCGCGAATGGCTCGGAAACCCTCGATCTGGGCAGCACGCTCGGGGCTGGCGGACATCAGCCGCTCGAGGCGCCGAGCGAGATGGTTGGGTCGCACAGTCTCGTGGAAGTGTTCCGCGACCAGAGGGTGGCCGACGATGTAGTTGGGCAAGGCCGCCGTCCAGCCCGTGATCAGGAAGCGGAAGCGGTAGCCGATCGGATCGAGCCGATAAGCGAGCGCCATCGGCACGCCTGCGAGCGCCAGCTCCAGGCTGACGGTCCCGGATGCGGCCACCGCGGCATCTGCCTCCCCGAAGGCCCGCCACTTGGCCGCCGAGCCGGAGACCACATGGGGCTTGACGGGCCACGTCGCGACTTCCGCCTCGATCGCGGGCCGTAGGCGCTCCACCGACGGCAGAAGGGCGCGAAGGTTCGGCATCGCGGCTGCAAGCAACTGCAAGGTGCGCCCGAAATCGGGCAGGAGCCGCGCGACCTCGCCGCGGCGCGAGCCGGGCAGGATCAAGAGCGTCGGCCCCGCCGGATTGCGCGGCGCCATGTCGAGGTCACGGGCGAGAAGCGGCGTGAGACCCGGATCCGTCATCAGCGGGTGGCCGACATAGGTCGCGGGCGGTCCGCCGAGCCGCGCCAGCGTCTCGGGTTCGAAGGGCAGCGTGCAGATGGCGTGGTCGACGTAGGCGCGCATCGCGGCGGCGCGATGCTCCCGCCATGCCCAGACCGTCGGCGGTACGTAGTTGATGATCGGGATCGAAGGATCGGCCTGCCGCACGCGTCGCGCGACGCGATGCGAAAAGGTCGGGCTGTCGATGATGACGAGCGCGTCCGGCCGCTCCTCCAGGACGAAACGCGTGGTCTGACGCAGGCGTCCCAACAACTGCGGCAGCCGCGCCAGGATCGCGCCGACGCCGATGATCGAGAGCTCCTCGATATCGAAGAGCGATTCGAGACCTTCCGCCGTCATCTCCTCGCCGCCGAGGCCGACCGCGCGGAACTCAGGGCCGATCCGTTGACGGAGAGCGCGAACGAGATCGGCCCCGATCCTGTCGCCGGAGGGCTCGCCGACGACGAAGGCGATCTTCATGGCGCGTCTCCCGCGAGCTGCTCATCGTCCGGCTCGACGCCGACGACGAAAACGTCCGCCGCGTCGGCGGCGGCGACCAGATCCTCGAAACC
The DNA here is from genome assembly GCA_947474855.1 of Aurantimonadaceae bacterium. Lineage (GTDB taxonomy): Bacteria > Pseudomonadota > Alphaproteobacteria > Rhizobiales > Rhizobiaceae > Antarcticirhabdus. The sequence goes on from CANJKV010000370.1 coordinate 2,352, forward strand.
TATCACCAGCCCGTAGCCGGCCGTGAGGCCGATGCCGCGAATGCCGGCCTCTGCGGCTTCCCGGACCGTGGCTGCGCCGATGCTCGGAAGGTCGAAGCGCCGGTCCTGTCCGGGCTTCACCGCCTTGACGAGGACGCAGACCTCTCGCGCGCCGATGCGACCGCGCTTCGCCAGGTCGCCGACGCGCTGCAGCATCTCGCGGGTTCCCTCAATGCCTTCCATGGCGATGACGCGCTGCTGGGACGCGACCGCCGCCTGCCCCGCGTCGAGGATCCCGATCGTGCGTGCCGCGCGTGCGGCCAGTGCGAGAGCAGCTCGCTCGTCGGGCGACGCGACGCGGCGGCCGAGATAGCCCGAAGGCATCAAGAGTTGCGGGGCGAGATCCTGCACCGCCATCAGCTCGAAGCCGCGGCCTTCGAGGAACCGCGCGGTCCGCTTCAGAACGGAATCGTCGCCGCCGCGCATGATGCGGATCGCGTGGTGGAGCAGCTGCAGGGTGCGCCACGTCGGGCGGACGGCGCGGAAGTCCGGACGCACGGATACCGTCCCACCCGAAACCACGCGTCGCACCTTCTCGGACTGGAACCAGGCGATGGCGTCGCCGGCCTCGCCCCAGCGAAAGTCGCGTGCGCCGAAATCATCGGCCCAGCCGGCCCCGATGCCGTCCGCGAAGCGAGCCACGATCGGGCGGAAGCCGGCCATGACGGCACCTTCCGCGAGAATGCGCGGGAGATCGCCGCCGGCTGCGATGATGCCGAGCGGCTCGTTCTCGTAGGCCGGACCGATCGGCGCCGCGGCTTCCTCAGCTCGCCGGGGGTGCATGGCGCGGGAAGCACATCGCGCGGTCGCCTCCGGAGCGGATGAAGGCCAGCACGTCCTGCACGAGCGGTTCCTCCGGGAACTCGGCCTGGACCTCGTCGATGTTCTCCTTGAACGTCAAATCGTCCGAGAACAGCATCCGGTAGGCCTTGCGCATGTTGCGGATGGCGTCGCGGCTGAACCCGGCGCGCTTCATGCCGATGACGTTGAGGCCCGAAAGATAGGCGCGGTTTCCCAGCACCATGCCGAAGGGGATGACGTCGCCTTCCACGGCCGCTAGCCCCCCGACATAGGCGTGGTGGCCAATGCGGGTGAACTGATGGATGCCGGAGCCGCCGGCGACCGTCGCGAAGTCACCGACGACGCAGTGGCCGGCCAGCATGACGTTGTTGATCAGCGTGACGTTGTTGCCGACCAAGCAGTCATGGGCAACGTGCGCGCCGGTGAAGAAGGAGCAGTTGTCGCCGATCGTGGTCTCGAAGCGTCCCTGTGCCGTACCGGCGTTCATGGTGACGTATTCGCGCACGAGGCAGTTGCGGCCGATGACGAGGCGCGTGTCCTCACCGCGGTACTTGAGATGCTGCGGCGCGTTGCCGAGCGAAGCGAAGGAAAAGATCTGCGCCCCCTCGCCGATCACCGTATTGCCCCAGAGCACGACGTGGGAGCGGACCCGGCTGCCCGGTCCGAGCTTCACCTGCGGCCCGATGTGGCAGAACGGCCCGATCTCGCAGGACTCGCTGATCTCGGCGCCCGGCTCGATGATGGACGAG
>CANJKV010000371.1 GCA_947474855.1 Aurantimonadaceae bacterium
CTCCATGATGGCCATCAGGAAGGACAGGCCGAGCGTCAGCGGCACGAAAAGGAAATGGTACATCGCCGTCGCCGCGAACTGCAGTCGCGACAGGTCGACGACCGTCATGTCGATCATCGGAAATCACCTCGCCGGGGGAGCGCGACCGGCCGTTCGCCGGCGCCGAACGAGCCCTAGACCGGGGCTGGTCTGAGCGCCTTGATCAGGATCAATGCTCCTCCGCCTCCTCTGCCCTATCGCCGCCTCGATGCGAGAAGAACGGACGGGGCCATGACCGAGGCGACCATGCGGCGCGAGAACGAGCGCGAAGCGGCCCGCTGGATGCGGAGCCTTCGCAGGACGGGTGGCAAGCCGCTGCTCGTCGCCCTGGCGGCGCCGCTCCTGTCCGGCCTGCTCCTTGTCGCGCAGGCGATGGTTCTCGCCGACATCCTCGGCCGGGCGGTGGGCGAGGCGGCGCCGCTCGACGCGCTCGCACCGGCGCTGGCCCTTTTCGGCGGCCTTCTTGCCCTGCGCGTCCTTCTCGGCCTCCTCGGCGAGAGCGCGGCGGTCGACGCGGCCGAGCGGATCAAGCTGGCGCTGCGCGGCGCCCTTCTGGCGCGCCTCCTCGCGGCGCGGCCGAACTGGAGCGGCCAGCGCTCCTCCGGCGCGCTGGCCGCGGGTGCGATCGACCGGGTCGAGGCCCTCGACGGCTTCTACGCCCGCTTCCTGCCGGCGAGCATCGCGGCGGCGATCCTGCCGGTCGCCTTTGCCGGCTTCGTTTTGTCCGTTGACTGGGTGGCGGGCCTCCTCTTCCTCGTGACCGCGCCGCTCATCCCCGTGTTCATGGCGCTCGTCGGCTGGGGCGCGCAGGCGGCGAGCGACGCGCAGGCCACCGCCTTCTCGCGCTTGTCCGGCCACTTCGCCGACCGGCTGCGCGGCCTTGTGACGCTGACGCTTTTCGGGCGCGGCGAAGCGGAAGCGGAGGCCTGCGAGCGCGCGACCGACGAGCTGCGCCGGCGCACGCTGCGGGTCCTCCGCATCGCCTTCCTGTCCTCGGCGGTGCTGGAGTTCTTCGCGGCCCTCGGCGTCGCGGGCGTCGCGCTCTATGTCGGGCTGACCTATCTCGGCTTCGTCGACCTGCGCACCGCGCCCTTGTCGCTCGAAGCCGGCCTGTTCTGCCTCCTGATGGCGCCTGAGGTCTACCAGCCCCTGCGCAACATGGCCGCGCACTACCACGACCGCGCGAGCGCCAAGGCCGCGGTGGCCGAGATCGCCCGGTTGTTCGACGGCTTGCCGGATCTCGACGCCGTTCCTCCCGCCGCGAACGCCGCAGCGCCGCTCGGCGTGGCTGGCATCGAGGCGAGCGGGCTGAGCGCGGCGCTGTCAGACGGTTCGCGGACGATCATCGACCGGGCCGACCTGTCGGTTCCGGCGGGCGGCCGCGTCGCCCTGGTCGGTCCGAGCGGCATCGGCAAGTCGACGCTGATCGAGGCGCTCGCGGGACTGCGCGCGGCCGAGGGAACCATCCGCCTCGGCGGCCGTCCCCTCGACGCGATCGACGAGGCGACGCTGCGCGAGGAGCTGGCCTACGTGCCGCAGCGCCCGCACCTCATGTGCGGCACGATCGCGGAAAACATCGGCTTCGGCCGGCCGGGCGCGGATCCCGCCGCCATCCGGGCCGCGGCGGCGCGGGCCTGCGTGACGGACTTCGCCGACGCCCTGCCCGGCGGCTTCGACACGCCGGTCGGCGAGAACGGGCTCGGCCTGTCGGGCGGCGAGGCGCAGCGCGTCGCGCTCGCCCGCCTCTACCTGCGCGATCCCGCCGTGATCCTTCTCGATGAGCCGACCGCCCATCTCGACGCCGACACGGCACGGCGCGTGACGCAGGGCCTCCTCGACTTCGCGCGCGGGCGCACGCTCCTCGTCGCCACCCATTCCGCGGCTCTCGCCGCCCGCATGGACCGGACGCTGCGCTTCGCCGACGGCCGCCTCGTGCCGGTGCCCGCGAGCCGCCCGACCGACGCCAGCAGGGAGGATGCCGCGTGAGCGCGATCCTGTTCTTTCGCCCGCTCTTTCTCGCCGAGCGCGGCCGCTTCGCGGCGACGCTTCTTCTCGCGCTCGTCGCGCTCGGGGCCGGCGTCGCGCTTCTCGGCCTGTCCGGCTGGTTTCTGACCGGCGCGTCACTCGCGACGGCGGCGTTGTCCTTCAACCTCTTCGCGCCCTCCGCGGCCGTGCGCGGCCTGTCCTTCCTGCGCATCGGGGCGCGCTACGGCGAGAAGCTCGTCGGCCACGACGCGACCCTGCGCGTCCTCGGCACCATCCGCGCCTGGCTGTTCCGCCGCCTGATGCCGCGCGTCGGCGCGTTACGGCCGGGGCTGCGGCGCGGCGACCTCGTGTCGCGCCTGACGGCCGACGTCGACGCCCTCGATACCGCCTTCCTTCTCGCGGTCGGCCCGCTTCTCGGCAGCCTTCTCGTGGGAGCGGCGATGGTTCTGGCGCTCGCGATCCTCCTGCCGGATGCCGCGCTGGTCTACGCCGCGGGCTGGACGGCGGCGACGCTCCTCGTTCCTGCCCTTTTCGTGCGCGCCTCGCATCGCGGCGGCGCCGCGGCGGCGAGCGTCGAAGCCGCCGCCATGCTGCGCGTCGCCTGCCTCGATGCGATCGACGGTCATGCCGACATCGTCGCCTTCGGTGCGCGCCCGCGGGCCGAGGCGCGCTTCGCCGAACGAGCCCGTCGTCTCGCCGCGCTGCGCAAGAGCCAGGGCCGACGCGCCGCCCGGGCCGGCGCTGCGATCCAGGCGCTTGCCGGTGCGACGCTTCTCGGCACTCTCGTTCTCGGTCTTCGCGCCCACGGCGCCGGCGAGATCGGGGGGGCGCTGATGGTCGGTCTGCTTCTCGCGATCCTCGCGAGCTTCGAGGCGAGCGCGGCCGTCATGCGCAGCGTCGCGCGCCTCGCCGAAGCGGAGGCCGCCGCGAAGCGCCTGCGCGAGGCGGCGACGAGTCCGGAGGCGATGGTCGAGCCCGCCGATCCCGTGCCGCTCCCGCCGGGCGGCGCCGTCGCCTTCGAGGGCGTTCGCTTCGGCCACCGGGCGGATCGCCCCGTCCTGCGAAACCTCGACCTCTGCGTCCCGGCCGGCGCGCAGATCGCGGTCCGGGGGGCGAGCGGCGCGGGAAAATCGACGCTTCTCCATCTCCTTCTGCGCCTTGCCGAGCCGCAGGCCGGCCGCATCCGCCTCGCCGGCGCCGACATCGCCGCCGTGAAACTCGCCGACCTTCACGCGCGCGTCGCGCTTCTCGAGCAGAACGCGCCGGTCTTTCTCGACACGGTGCGCGGAAATCTCCTCGTCGGGCGGGCCGATGCCGGCGAAGCGGAGCTGTGGGACGCGCTCGACCGCGCGCGGCTCGGCGATGCGGTGCGCGCCATGCCGCGCGGCCTCGACACAGAGCTCGGCGAGAGCGGTCGCACGCTCTCGGCCGGCCAGGCGCGCCGGCTCGGCCTCGCGCGCGTCCTCCTGTCGCGCGCCGCCGTGCTGGCGTTGGACGAGCCGACGAGCGGCCTCGACCGCGAGGCGGAACTCGGCTTCCTGCGCGACCTTCGCTCGGCCTGCGCCGGGCGCACCGTTCTCCTCGTTACCCATGCCGAGACCGAGCCCGGTTTCTTCGACCGGGAGTACCGATTGGTCGACGGCCGGCTCCTGCCCGATCAGTGAGGCGGAAGGCCGGCTACGGCCGCGAGCGCCCGGCGGTCGCAGATCTCGATCGAATGGGGATCGGGCATGGCGACGAGGCCCTGATTGCGGAGCTTGGTGAAGGAGCGGCTGACCGTCTCGACGGTGAGGCCGAGATAGTCGGCGATGTCGGCGCGCGGCATCGGCAGGCTCACGGGACTGGCCGGCAGGCGATGCTCGACGGCCCGGTCGGACAGGAGCACGAGGAAGCTCGCGAGCTTCTCGACCGGCGC
>CANJKV010000372.1 GCA_947474855.1 Aurantimonadaceae bacterium
CCCCGTACTGGAAAAGCGACGCAGTCCCTCGCGGTGGGCGCCGCAGGCGGACCCTTTCTGACGCATCGCATACGTCGCAGGTTCGGCCTGCGGCGCCCCCAGGCCCTCCATCCAGGAGGCACCGCATGCTTCAACGCCCCGGCCGCGTCCCGCGCGGCGCGGGATCGCAGCCCCGCGCGCCGACGCTGCTCCCTTCTCCCGCTGGCGGGAGAAGGTCCCGGCACGGGGATGAGGGTGGTTCATCACATCCGCAGCGCCGGTTCTTTGCTGGGCCGCTGGCGCGGCCGACACCCTCACCCGCCCCTTCGGGGCACCCTCTCCCGCAAGCGGGCGAGGGGAAGCGCCCTTTCCGGTACGGACGGAACATCTCGCGACAACAGGAGACCGCCCGCTGACCCCCACCTCACACGAACAGATCCACCACCTCGAACCGGTCGACGTCCACCAGCCCCTTGTCGGAGATGCGCAGCGAGGGGATCACCACCAGCGCCAGCAGCGAGTGCTGCATGTAGGCGTTGTTGAGGGTGCAGCCGGCCTCGCGCATGGCGGCGAGCAGGCGCTCGGCCTTCTGCGCGACGATCTCCGCCCGCTCGTCGGACATAAGGCCGGCGATGGGCATCTCGACCAGCGCCCGCTCCTCGCCGTCGCGGAAGAACACGACGCCGCCGCCGACCTCGCCGAGGCGGTTGGCGGCGCGCGCCATCTCCTCGCGGTCGGTGCCGACGACGATCATGTGGTGACTGTCGTGGGCGACCGTCGAGGCCATCGCCATGCGGCCGCGATAGTTGAAGCCCTTCACGAAGGCGTTGACGACGTTGCCGGTCGCGCGGTGGCGCTCGACCAGCGCGATCCGGCAGACGCCCTGCGCGTCGTCGGCCTCGACGTGGCTGTCGACCACCGGCAGGCGCGCCGTCAGCGCCTTCGTCGGCGCCTGGTTCTCGACGACGCCGATGACGCGCACCTCGGCGCTGTTGGCGCCGGCGGGCGCGGCGACGGCGAAGTCGTCTGCGGCCAGGACCTTGCCGAGCCGCACCGTGCCCTTGGCCTCCGGCGGATAGCTGTAGGGCGGCATGTCGAGCACGAGCCGCCCCGCCTCCGCCGCCTTCACGCCCCGCGCATAGACCGCGTCGATCGTGAGTTCCGCGAGGTTGGAGACGAGCAGGAAGTCCGCCCGCCGCCCCGGCGTCGCCGAGCCCACCTCGCGCTCCAGGCCGAAATGCCGGGCGGTGTTCAGCGTCGCCATCTGGATCGCCGTCACGGGCTTCAGCCCCTGCGCGATGGCGTGCCGCACCACGCGATCCATGTGGCCGTCCCGAACCAGGGTGCCGGAATGGCAATCGTCGGTGCACAGAACGAAGGAGCGAGAATCGAGCCCCATCTCGGTCACCGCCCTCACCGGCTCCGCCACGTCGTACCAGGCCGAGCCCAGCCGCAGCATCGCCGTCATGCCCTGGCGCACGCGGGCCGCGGCATCCTCGGCGCGCGTGCCCTCGTGGTCGTCCTGCGGTCCGCCCGCGACGTAGCCGTGGAACGGCAGGCCGAGGTCCGGCGAGGCATAGTGCCCGCCGACCACCTTGCCGGCCTTCAGAGTTTCGGCGATGCCGCCGACCATCACGGGGTCGTTGGCCGCGACGCCGGGAAAGTTCATCACCTCGCCGAGCCCGACGATGCCCGGCCAGGTCATGGCCTCGGCGACGTCGGCCGGCGAAACGCTCGCCCCCGCTTCCTCCAGCCCCGGGGCGGAGGGCACGCAGGACGGCATCTGGACCCAGACGTTGACCGGCTGCGCCATCGCCTCGTCGTGCATCAGCCGCACGCCGGGAAGACCCAGAACGTTGGCGATCTCGTGCGGGTCGACGAACATCGACGTCGTGCCGTGCGGGATCACGGCGCGGCAGAACTCCGTCACCGTCACCATGCCGCTCTCGACGTGCATGTGCGCGTCGCAGAGCCCCGGCACGAGGTAGCGCCCCGCCGCCTCGACGACGGTCGTGTCCGGCCCGATCGCGTGGGATGCGTCCGGCCCGCAGTAAGCGAAGCGTCCCTCAACGATCGCGAAGTCGGTGTCGGGGATGATCTCGCCCGAATGGACGTTCACCCACCGCGCGCCGCGCACCACGAGGTCGGCGGGCGCCCGCCCCGTCGCGACGTCGACGAGGCGCGGAGCCACGGCGTGGAAGGGCTGGATCGGCTGCATGATCGGGCGTCTCGGGATTGGCTTCGTTGCGCTGCAACCTACAGAGCCGGCGGGCGGGCGGGCAAGCCGCGTCGTTTCGGCGCAGGCCGCGGACCGGTGGTGCGGACGACGGGGGTCGAACCCGTAATCCCTCACGGGCGGCAGATTTTAAGTCTGCTGCGTATACCAGTTCCGCCACGTCCGCACGTGCCGCCTGATCGCGGTGCGACGCCGCACTGTCAAGGGGTTTCGCGGGATCCGGCGCCCCGCTTCGCAGACATCTGAAGGCGCTAAGACTGTGCCGGCTTATCATTCTTCTAGAAAGCGGCCGCCACGAAATAATCCGGCAACAATAAAAAGGCTGGCGAAGACTTTACCTCATGACACGGCCCGGCGAACCCGATAGTCTCATCCTAGACGCTTCGCGCAGGCATGAGGATCGTTTCTCTTCGAGGGAGCTGAACGATGGAACGCCACGGCACGCACGACATCATGAAGATCCTGTCTTTCGAGGTCGCGGGCTCGGAAGCCGCCGAGCGGCTGCGAGAATCCGAGATGCTGCGAAGCCTCAAGAAGCAGAACCTCGCCCTCGACCATCTTCGTCGCGCGCTCGACAGCGAGGACGAGATCGACGAGACGTCCTTGATGGCGCGCGAGCAGGCCGAGGCCGGCCTCATCTTCTGATCACCGACTTCGTCGATCCGGCAAAAAGCCCGGCGCAGGATGCTGCACCGGGCTTCTGCTTGGGTGCGGACAGCGCCCCTTCGAGGCGCCGCGCTTCGGCGTCAGCCGAACAGCTTGGCCGCGATCTCCGCGATGTGCTTGCCCTGAAAGCGCGCGCCGGCGAGGTCGGTCTCGGACGGCATGCGCGAGCCGTCGCCGCCCGCGATCGTGGTCGCGCCGTAAGGCGAACCGCCGACGATCTCGGAGATGCCCATCTGGCCCTGGAAGGCATAGGGCAGACCGACGATCGTGAGGCCGTGATGGAGCAGGATCTTGTGGATCGAGAACAACGTCGCCTCGTTGCCGCCGTGCTGGGTGGCCGAGGACGCGAAGCCGCCGCCCACCTTGCCGACCAGCGCGCCGCGGGCCCACAGGCCACCGGTGCGATCGAAGAAGGACTGGACCTGCGACGACACGTTGCCGTAGCGCGTCGGCGCGCCGACGATGATCGCGTCGTAGCCGGCGAGATCCTCGGGCTGCGCCTCGGGATGGTCCTTGTTCTCGCGGAAGTGCGCGGCCGCGACGACCTCGGCAGGCGCCGTCTCGGGCATGCGCTTGACGTCGACGGTTGCACCCGCCTCCCTCGCGCCCTCGGCGACGGCGCCGGCCATCGCTTCGATATGGCCGTAGCTCGAATAGTAAAGAACGAGAACCTTCGCCATGCGGGTCGATCTCCTCTGCGTTGACAACCGTGAGGCGACGTCGCGCCGCCTATCGAAAGCGAACATAGAGGGATGCGGCCGAACGCGAGAGACACGATCGGTGCGACGCACTGTTTCACCGGGGCGCACCATGACCCGAGCCGGGCTTGCAAGCCGCTTCGCCCGGAGACAAGTAGAGCATCCCTTCTCGAAAGTACCGCCATGCCCGACCTCGATCCGCCGCCCCCGACCGCCGCCATGCTCGCCATCGGCGACGAAATCCTGTCCGGCCGGACCAAGGACAAGAACATCGGCCACCTCGCCGACATCCTCACGGCCGCCGGCATCGACCTCAAGGAGGTGCGGATCGTCTCCGACGAGCCGGAGCGGATCGCC
>CANJKV010000373.1 GCA_947474855.1 Aurantimonadaceae bacterium
CGATGCCGCTCCTTCAGCCGCGCCGCGATCAGGCCGACGATGCCGGGATGGTAGTGCTCGCTCGCGGTCAGGATCACGGCGGGCGGCGCCTTGCTGGCGAGGTCCGCCTCGACCTCCGCCTCGGCGCGGGCCAGCATGGCGCGCTCCATCGCCTGTCGTTCGGCGTTCAGGCCATCGAGCCGCTCGGCGATGGAGAAGGCTTCGATCGGATCGTCGAGCGCCAGCAGCCGCGATCCGAGATCGGCCTCGCCGATTCGTCCGCCCGCATTGATGCGCGGGCCGAGAATGAAGCCGAGGTGATAAGCATCGAAGGTTCCGTGGAGGCGCGCGGCGCGCGCGAGCGCGGCGATGCCGGCATTGCCCGCCTCTCCCATCGTTTGAAGGCCGCGCACGACGAAGGCGCGGTTGAGGCCGACGAGCGGGACGACGTCGCAGATGGTCGCCAGTGCCACGAGGTCGAGGAGCCGCATCAGGTCGGGCAGCGAATCGGCGTCGCGCCCGCGCCGGCGCAGCTCGCGCTGGGTGGCCACGATCGTCATGAAGACGATCCCCGCCGCGCAGAGATGGCCGAGACCGGAAGCGTCGTCGCGCCGGTTCGGGTTGACGATGGCGTTCGCCTCGGGGAGCGCGTCCACCGTCTGGTGGTGGTCGAGAACCAGGATGTCGGCGCGTCGGCCGCGCGCCGCGGCAACCGACTCGAAGCTGGTCGTGCCGCAGTCCACCGTGACGATCAGCGTCGCGCCGTCCTCCACGAGCTCGATCATCGCCGGCACGTTGGGTCCGTAGCCCTCCGAGATCCGGTCGGGAATCCGCACTGCGGCCTCGAGCCCGAAGTGGCGGAGGTAACGCTTCAGCATGGCGGAGGATGCCGCGCCGTCGACGTCGTAGTCGCCGAAGACCGCGACGCGCTCGCGGCGCTCGATGGCGTCGGCCAGCCGGGAGGCCGCGGCGTCCATGTCGGTGAGGCGCGAGGGATCGGGCAGGAGGTCGCGGATCGTCGGCTTCAGGAAGCCCGCCGCGCCCGGCGCGTCGACGCCGCGCGCGGCCAGAAGCTGCGCGACGACGCTCGGCAGGCCGAGCGCCTGCGCGATGCGCGTCGCCTCGCCCTCGGCGCGGAGATCGAGCGACGACACCCATCGGCGGCCGCTGAGCGAGCGCTCGACGCCTAGGAACGGGCGCTGCAGCGCCGCGGGCCGCCGATTCGCACCCGTCGGTGTCAGAGGCCGAACCGCGACGCGTCGCGGAAGCGGGCGCGCACCTCGCGCACGGTCTTGGAGCGCGAGCGCATGAGGAGCGTGTGCGTCTCGATGTGTGTCGCGTGGAAGCGCACGCCGTCGAGGAGGTTGCCGTCGGTCACGCCGGTCGCGGCGAAGATCACGTCACCGGAGGCCATCTCCTCCGCCGCGTAGATGCGCGCGGGATCGGTGATGCCCATCTTGGTGGCGCGGGCACGCTTCTCCGGCGTGTTGAGCTGGAGGCGCCCCTGCATCTGGCCGCCGGTGCAGCGCAGCGCCGCGGCCGCGAGGACGCCTTCCGGCGCGCCGCCGATGCCCATGTAGATGTCGATGCCGGTCTCGGCGGGATCGGTCGTGTGGATGACGCCGGCGACGTCGCCGTCGCCGATCAGCCGAATGGCGGCGCCGGTCGCGCGCACGGCCTCGATGAGCTGGGCATGGCGCGGCCGGTCGAGGATGCAGGCGGTGATCTGGCTGACCGCGACGCCCTTGGCCTCGGCGAGCGCGTGGAGGTTGGCGTCCGGCGTGCGCTCCAGCGACACGATGCCGGCGGGGTAGCCGGGGCCGACCGCGATCTTCTCCATGTAGACGTCGGGGGCGTTGAGCAAGCTGCCGCGCTGGGCGACGGCGATCACGGCCAGCGAGTTCGGCAGGTTCTTGGCGCAGACCGTGGTGCCTTCGAGCGGATCGAGCGCGATGTCGACCGCCGGCCCGCCGGTCCCGACCGTTTCGCCGATGAACAGCATCGGCGCCTCGTCGCGCTCGCCCTCGCCGATGACGATGGTCCCGTCGATCGCCAGGGCGTTCAGCTCGGATCGCATGGCGTCGACGGCGGCCTGATCGGCCGCCTTCTCGTCGCCGCGCCCGCGCAGCATCGCCGCCGCGATGGCGGCGCGCTCCGTCACGCGCGCGATCTCCAGCGTCAACAGCCGGTCGAGCTGGGCGAAGCTGGCCTCGGCGGTGCTCATGAAAGCCTGTCCTTTCGCGAAAGGGTCGCGAGACTTATGACCGGCGGCGGCGAAAAGGCAACGCCGCCATCCATTCGTATCGATCAGTCGCGAGACAGATCCTCGATGCGGATCATGTGCGGCTCGCCCTTGAGGTGCCCGTCCTTGGAAACGAGGTCGAGCGCCTTGCGCACGGCGGCTTCCGTGGTCTCGTGGGTGATGAGGACGACCGGCGCCACGTCGCTCTCCGCCCCGTCCGAATCGCGGCGGCGCTGGACGATCGATTCGAGGGAAATCTGGTTCTCCGCCATGCGCCGCGCGATCGAGGCGAAGGCGCCGACGCGGTCGAGCACCGACAGGCGGATGTAGTAGCCGCCCTCGTGCGCGCGCATCCTCGCCCGCTTGTAGGGCGCAAGGTTCGCCGGCGCGACGCCGAGCGTCGGGGTGACGGAGCCGATCGCGAGGTCCATGACGTCGGAGAGCACCGCCGAGGCCGTCGCGTTGCCGCCCGCGCCGGGGCCGGCGAGCAGGATCGAGCCGAGAAGGTCCGAGTCGATGGCCACCGCGTTGATGACGCCGTCGACTTGCGCGAGTGCGGACTTCGTCGGGATCATGGTCGGGTGGACGCGCTGCTCGATGCCCGTATCGGTGCGCTGTGCCACCGCCAGGAGCTTGATGCGGTAGCCGAGCTCGGCCGCCGCCTCGATGTCCTCGATGGCGACGTTGGAGATGCCCTCGATAAATATCGAGTCGAGGTCGATCTCGCAGCCGAAGGCGAGCGAGGTCAGGATCGCCAGCTTGTGCGCGGCGTCGAAGCCGCCGACGTCGAAGGTCGGGTCCGCTTCGGCATAGCCGAGCCGCTGCGCCTCGGCGAGACACTCGGCGAAGGTCAGGCCCTCCTTCTCCATCCGCGTCAGGATGTAGTTGCAGGTGCCGTTGAGGATGCCGTAGACGCGCGCCACCTCGTTGCCGGCCAGCGCTTCCCGCATTGTCTTGATGACCGGGATGCCGCCCGCCACCGCCGCCTCGAAGAGGATCGTCGAGTTCTTCTTGGCCGCGAGCTTGGCGAGCTGGACGCCGTGATGGGCGAGCAGCGCCTTGTTGGCGGTGATCACCGGGATGCCGCGGTTCAGCGCCGCCTTCACCGATTCGAGAGCCGCCCCTTCCGAGCCGCCGACGAGCTCGACATAGGCATCGATCTCGGCGTGGCTCGCCAGCGAGACCGGGTCGTCGTACCAAACCATGCCCTCGGTCGAGAAACCACGCTCGCGCGTCCTGTCGCGCGCAGAGACGGCGACGATCTCGATGCGCCGCTGGGCGCGCTTCTCCAGCGCGTCGCGCTTGGCTTCGACGAGGCGCGCGAGCGCCCCGCCGACGGTTCCGAGGCCGGCGATGCCGAGCCGCAAGGGAGTGGCCATGTCTTCTCGCGAAAGGATCGTGTCGAGGGACGTGCCCTCAGCGGCGACCGCCGAGAGCCACGACCTTCTGCCCGTCTTCCCGTTCGCTGGCAAGGAAGCGCTTGATGTTGCGCGCGGCCTGCCGGATGCGGTGCTCGTTCTCGACGAGGGCGATGCGCACGTAGTCGTCGCCGTATTCGCCGAAGCCGATGCCCGGTGCGACCGCAACTTCCGCCTTCTCGATCAGGAGCTTGGAGAATTCCAGGCTGCCGAGATGCCGGTAGCGCTCGGGGATCTGCGCCCAGGCGAACATGGTGGACGAGGGCGGCGGCACCTCGAAGCCGGCGCG
>CANJKV010000374.1 GCA_947474855.1 Aurantimonadaceae bacterium
CGCAGATCCGCGCGCTCCTGGAGGAGCAGGCGCGCGCCAACTCGCCGGCCGCGCGGGCGAGCCTTGCGGAGGCCGACGCCTTCTCGCTCGGCGGCGGCCCCGTCCAGGCCGGCAACGGCGGCGACTTCCTTGCGGAGGCCGCCCGCGACGGCGACGTCGACGCCCAGGTCCGGCTCGGCATGCTGTTCCTGATCGACACCACCAAGCCCGAGAACGCGGCGCTCGCCCGCGCTTACCTTTCGCTCGCCGCCGCCAAGGGCAGCGCCCTCGCCAGATCCGCCGTCGCGCCGCTCGGCACGATGCCGGAGGCCGAGGCGCTCGCCCTGGTGCGGCGGGACGGGGCGATCCCGAAGAGCTGAAGCCCACGGCCTTCCCGATTGCACCCGCCGGCGTTTCTTGTTGGGCGCGCGCGGGTCTCGGCCGGCCCGGCGCGCCGATCCATGGGGAGAAACTCGTCTTTCGCGCTGAAGCGCCTTGCTCCCGCCCTTATGATGCGCTCGGCTGGGAACGAAGTCTTGAGCTGTGCGGTTGCGTATCTTAACTCGGCCGTGTCTCACCCCGCGCGACGGATCGAACCATGGTTGACGCTTACGGAATCGAGATCGAGGACATCGGCCTGCAGCGGCGCCGCCTCGAGGCTGCGCGCGAAGGCTACGAGGCGGCCTGCCGCCGCCGCGGCACCGCTCCCGATTGGGAGGGACTCGAACCGGACGAACGGCATCTCTGGTTCATGACGGTTGATGCGCTGATGAAGCACAAGGCCGAGCGCGAGCCCGCCATCGCCTGCTGAGCCGCCGGGTCGCGCGCTCGGGTCAAGCAGGCTCGAAGGGAGAAGACCCATGAGTGCGTCCTCATCCGGCTGGAGCGCCTGGCGCGTGCGGAACGGCAACGAGTCGCACCGAAACGCAATCGCCGGTCGTTTGCCAGGCCAACGGTCTTGCGCTATGCCCGTTTCCGTCATTTGCCGGGAACGTGGGAAGGGCCGCGCGGTCATGGTGGAGCTGCCCGAGGAGGATGACGATCGCTACATGCATCGTCTTGCCGTCTCGCTGCTCCGCGGGCTCGGCGACGTCGACATGTCCGACGGCCTCATGCCCGCTCTCTTCGCGACGCGCCACGTCCTGAACTGGGAAGTCGGTCGCGATCCGAGGCCTGCCGAGATCGAAGCCTTCGCGCACGACTTTCCCGCCTGGGGCACGATCGACGCCGTTTGCGACGGCATCCGCCCGATCTGGTACGAGGACGGCCTGCCCTTCGTGGAGCATGCCGGAATGGAGCAGCCGCTCATCCCGCTCTGCCTGGCCTTTCTCGACGACTACGCCCGGCTCCGCCTGGAGGACGAGGACACGATCGAGGGGCGCGCCAAGGACGGCGCCGTTCGCCCGGCCGAGCGGCGCGCGCTGCGATCCTGATCCGATCCCCGCGAGCGCGGCGATGGCCGCGCGAGCCGAGCCCGCGCGGCCTTCGTTTCGCCCGCCCCTACGCGTCGACGAAGGTCCAGGCAGCGAGGCCCACCGTGTCGACGGTCGTGTCGGTGAACAGGATGCCGGAGCCGGAGCCGGTCTCGAGAACGACGCCGTCGCCGACCTGCCGCAAGGCTTCCCGCACCTCGCCCACGGACGAGAACAGATCGTTCGAGATGATCACCGCGTCGCCCTTGCGGAACTCGTGCACCGTGTCCTGGCCGTGGCCGGCCGAGAAGACGTAGACGTCCCGCCCGCTACCGCCCTTCATCCAGTCGTCGCCCGCGCCTCCTTCGAGGCGGTCGTCGCCGCCATTGCCCCAGAGCACGTCCTTGCCCGCCCCGCCGACGAGGGTATCGTCGCCGTCGCGGCCGTAGAGCGTATCATCCTTGCCGGTTCCGGACAGGCTGTCGTCCCTCTTGGTGCCGACGATGCTCTGCTTCTCGCCCGAGGGCTCGGCCGGCGCCGGCGTCTCGACCACGACCGGCGGCTGCTCCGCGGGAGGCTGCTCCGTCGGCGGAGGCGATCCCCCGCCCTTCGAAGGCTGCCCGGCGAGACCCCCGAGGCCCTTGCCGTCCTGGTGGCTGAAGTCGAGGCCGCGGAAGGCGGTCTGGCCGAACCCCGCCCCTTGCGTGTCGTTGACGCCGAGGTAGACGCCGGCCTTGAAGTAGAACGTGTCGGATTGCCAGACCGGGTTGATCCGGCTGACCGAGGTGTAGACGTCGCCATCGGCGAAGACCGACACCTCCAGCTGGTCGCCCTGCGCGTCGATCTTGTAGGAGAAGACCTCGCCCAGGCTGATGTTCGGCGTCTGGCCCGCCGCGTTCTTGAGGAGGAACGTCGTCTCGGCGTTGCCGGAGCCGGCCTGGTCGTTGACGAAATGGGTGCTGTTCTTCTCCCAATAGAGGCGCACGAGCTCGTCGTCCTGCCCGTGGATCTGACCCACGACCACGCGTCCCGCCGAACCGTCGCTGCGCGTGGGCACCGCGTCCACGGAAAGCGTCGCGGTCATGGTGCCGCCTTCCGACAGGCTCCAGGCGGCGCGATCGGAGCCGTTCATCTCGCGAAGCTCCGAGCGCGCATACTTCGAGCCGCTCGTGGTCGCCCCGTCCGTCATGGCGCGGAACACCATCGCCCCGTCCGCCCGGTCGAAGAAGTACCCGTCGTTCTCGTAGCCGACGAGGTCCTTCACCTCGACCGCCGTGCCCGACAGGCTGTTCTTCGCGTCGACGGGAAGCGTCAGCTTCCAATTGGACAGGTCGAAATTATCGGAATTGACCGGCATCTGCTCTCCAGCTGTTGCTCGCCCGGACCGGCGGTTTGATGCATCCGGGATCGTTGTCCCGCCCCTCGGTCCGGGTCGTCCTGATGGTGGTGTCGGGCCGCGGCGGCGTGTCTCGCTGCCGGGCCGTGCGGATGAAACGCATGGGAACGCTGTTGCTGTCCGCCGGAGCGGACCGGGACGAGACCCTCTTCGACCGGCGCCCGGACCTCGCGGTCGCGGGTTCGGCGCGACCTGCGGCCGCTCGATCCTCTCGTCCTGACGGAGCGTGAGAGCTCTGCCGGCTAAGGATCGGTCGGATGCTGCGCGGATGGCTCGAATGATCGCCTTTCGATCGAGATGCCGTCGAAAGACATCGCTCCAATGAACATGGCCTGATGAAAGAAGATCGGCTTTCAGGTCGTGTCGTTCGTCTCGATGTTCATTCGTCCGGCGAGGTGTCTTGTTCCCTGCTTGCGCCGAGGATCTGAGTTCTTCGTCGCGACACCCAGGATTGTCTGAAGATTGTCTAAACTAAGGCGTTGAACGGCCGAGGTTTTTCCTTCAAGAGCCACTCCTGCTGCGCTGCATCAAAAGTCGAATGATCACAAGGGCTTGAGCATCGCGTGAAGGCGGAGAGGCGGTCGGCGGCCGTGCCGGGCCGAGGTTGCGGCCTTGCGCCGCGCCGTTCTTCTCCGGTTGAGCCGGGCCCTGTCGTTCAACCGACGATCCGGCGCCTTTCCTTGATCCCGATTGACGTTCGGCCGAGCGGTTGCCGCTACAGGTGACGCACGGGAAGCCTGGCGATCGACTGCGCAGGCTCGGAGATCGACTTCGGAGAGCTGCGAATGGCGACGTTTGATGTGAGGGCCTTCGGCGCGGTCGGCGACGGCGTGACCGACGACACGGCGGCGATCAAGCGCGCCATCGACGCCTGCAAGGCGGCGGGCGGCGGCACGATCGAGATGTCGGCCGGCACCTATATCGTTCGCGGCGATCCCGCCAACGCCTCGCGCGGGCCGATCGAGCTCTATTCCAACATGACCCTGACGGGCGCCGGCATCGGCGAGACGGTGATCAAGCTCGCCGACGACTTCAACGCGCGCATCAACGGCATCGTGCGCACCGCCCTCGAAACGGTCGACAACGTCCTGATCTCGAACCTGACGATCGACGGCAACCGCGCCAACAACACCGGCCA
>CANJKV010000375.1 GCA_947474855.1 Aurantimonadaceae bacterium
GCCTATCGCGGCGACCTCGTTCTCGCCGAGGCGGCCGAGGCCGCGGGCATCCCGATGATCATGAGCGGCTCCTCCCTGATCCCCCTGGAGGAGGTCGCGGCGGCCGCACCCTCGGCCTGGTTCCAGGCCTATCTTCCCGGCGAGCCCGATCGCATCGACGCGCTCGTCGACCGGGTGGCCGCCGCGGGCTTCGGCACGCTCGTCCTCACCGTCGACACGGCGACGCTCGCCAACCGCGAGAACAACGTGCGGGCCGGCTTCTCGACGCCGCTGCGCCCGAGCCTCGCGCTGGCCTGGCAGGGCGTTTCGCACCCTCGCTGGACGGCCCTCACCTTCCTGCGAACGATCGCGCGCCACGGCGTGCCGCACTTCGAGAACTCCTACGCCACGCGCGGCGCGCCGATCCTCGCCCGCTCGGTGATGCGCGACTTCGGCAAGCGCGACCACCTGAACTGGACGCATCTCGAGCAAATCCGCCGGCGCTGGCGGGGCAAGCTGGTCGTGAAGGGCGTCATCCGTGCCGAGGACGCGGTCGCCGCCGTCGAGCGCGGCGTCGACGGCATCGTCGTGTCGAACCATGGCGGGCGCCAGCTCGACGGCACGATGGCACCTCTCGACGCGCTTCCCGCCGTCGCCGATGCCGTCTCGGGACAAGCGGCCGTCATGATCGACGGTGGTGTCCGGCGCGGCAGCGACGTCCTGAAGGCCCTGGCGCTGGGCGCCGACTTCGTCTTCGTCGGACGCCCCTTCCTTTACGCCGCCTCCGCCTTCGGCCGAGCCGGAGCGGACCGCGCCGGCGCCAT
Organism: Aurantimonadaceae bacterium; assembly: GCA_947474855.1. Taxonomy (GTDB): domain Bacteria; phylum Pseudomonadota; class Alphaproteobacteria; order Rhizobiales; family Rhizobiaceae; genus Antarcticirhabdus. The sequence continues at coordinate 804 of CANJKV010000375.1, forward strand.
CCTCAAGGAGGAGATCCACCGAAACATGGCGCTCCTCGGCATCAACCGCGTCAGCGAACTGGACGCGACCGCGCTCACGCGCAGCCGGTCGCGGGGGTGAAGCCGAAGCGCGGCGTCCCGGCGTCGCTGCGCTCTCGGAGCGGCCTGATCGCCGATCCCGGGCTTTAGAGGAGCCTCGTGCCCGCTCATCTTAGAGGCTGAGGGCGCGTCGCGTCCGCCCGGGCGGACCCGCCCCTCAGGATCGTTCCGGGCGGCATCTCCTGACATGGTCCACGAAGGCGCGCAGTCTCGAGGGCATGTTCCGGCGGCTCGGATAGTAGAGGAAGAAGCCGGGAAAGGGCGGGCAGAAGGCATCGAGCACGGAGACGAGAGCGCCGCTTTCGAGGTCGGGCCGGAAGGTGTCCTCCATGCCGAAGGTGATGCCCGCCCCGGCCCGCGCCAGCTTCACCATCAGGTGCATGTCGTTCGTCGTCACCTCCGGCTCGACCGAAACCGCGAAATCGCGGCCGCCTTCCGTGAACTCCCATCGATAGGGCGCGGCGCGGGGCGCCGGCCGCCAGCCGATGCAGCGGTGCGCCGCCAGATCGCGCGGGTGGGACGGCGCGCCCGCGCGCGCCAGGTAGGCCGGCGCGCAGACGGCGACGTGCCGCTGGTCGGCCGAAACGGGCAGGGCGATCATGTCCTGCTCGATCACCTCGCCGAGCCGTACGCCGGCATCGAAGCCGTGGGCCACGATGTCGAACTCCTCGTCCGTCACGAGCACGTCGAGCTGCACGTCGGGGCAGGCCAGGCCGAACTCGGCGAGAAGCGTGCCGGACAGGACGCTCTCGGCGATGGTCGACACGGCCAGCCGCAACTGCCCCCGCACCTCGGCGCGGTGAGCGCGCGCGCCCTCCAGCGCCGCCCGCATCTCGGCGATGGCCGGCGCGATCTCCTCGCGCAGCCGCGCCCCCTCCTCGGTGAGGCTCATGCTGCGGGTCGTGCGCCGCACGAGCGTCACGCCGAGCTCCTCCTCCAGGCGCCGCAAGGTCTGGCTGACCGCCGAGCGCGTCACGCCCAGGCGGTCGGCTGCGCCGCGAAAGCTCGTTTCCTCGGCCACGACGGCGAACACGGCGAGGGCGTTGAGGTCGGCGCGCATCGGTTAGTTCTGCTTTCCAGCCTGTCAAGCATGAGGCGTCTTCCGGCGACAATGGCGCAGGTCTACATCGACGGCAACCGCTGCGGGGCGTCCTCGATCGCTCCCGCGGCGGGCCAGAGAACAAGCAGACCCGCAAGGAGACTTTCCATGGCTCTCGACAAGGTCGTCCTCATCACCGGCGCTTCGTCCGGCATCGGCGTGGGCATCGCCCGCGAGCTGGCAAGCGCCGGCGCAACCCTCATGCTCGGCGCGCGCCGCACCGACCGGCTCGACGCCCTCGCCGAAGACCTTCGCCGGGGCGGCGCCACCGTCGCCACGCGCAGGCTCGACGTCACCGACCGCGCCGACGTGTCCGCCTTCGCCAACGCCGCGCGCGAGGCCTTCGGGCGCGTCGACGCGATCGTCAACAATGCCGGCGTCATGCCCCTGTCCCCCATGGCCTCGCTGAAGGTGGACGAGTGGGACCGGATGATCGACGTCAACGTGAAGGGCGTTCTCTACGGCATCGCCGCCGTTCTGCCGGAGATGACGGCGCGAGGGCACGGCCACGTCGTCAACATCGCCTCGATCGGCGCGCTCGCCGTCTCGCCGACGGCCGCCGTCTACTGCGCGACGAAGTTCGCGGTGCGGGCGATCTCGGACGGGTTGCGCCAGGAGCGGCAGGACATCCGCGTCACCTGCATCCATCCCGGCGTCGTGGAGAGCGAATTGGCCTCCACCATCACGGATACTCAGGCGGCCGAGCTGATGGAAGCCTATCGCTCGATCGCCCTCAAGCCGGACGCGATCGGCCGGGCCGTCCGGTTCGCGCTGGAGCAGCCCGAGGACGTCGACGTCAGCGAGATCGTCGTGCGTCCCCTGCGGTCGGCCCATTGATGCGCCGCGCCGCCCTCATCGGCCTCGCTCTCGCGGCGGCCTCGATCGACCCCTCGACGGCGGAGGAGACCACCATGTCCGCGACAAACCATCCCTATGTCGGCCTGTGGGTGACCGACGACGGCCACGTGCGCCACGCACTTCTGGCCAACGGGCGCTACGACGAGGCGCGGGGCACGCGCGAGAGCGCTTATCGCGGGCGCTATGAGGTGAGCGGAACCCACATCGAATACTGGGACGACACCGGGTTCACCGCCGACGGCGACTTCGTCGACGCGAACACCCTCCACCACGGCGGCATGGTGCTGCGCCGACGGCCCTGACCGCCGCGAGCCTCCCGCCGGCCGGCTCGGATCGACCCGCACCACCGGTCCGCCGATCCGGCTCCTCGGGCGGCACGCCGATGCGGAACGCAATCGGCGTGCCGCCCGCCAAGGCGAGCAGGCCCCGACGCGGACGGAAAACCCCGTCGGGGAAAGCCGCCGGAGGCCTGGACTTGCAGGAGGGGCTTCGCGCCTATCGCCAACCCTTCGCCGAGGCAACGCCGAAGCGCATCGCGGGCGGAAGCTTGAAGATGAAGTAGGGGTTGAGCATCGGCACGGCGCTGATCTCGTCGAGGCGTCGCTCCTGGTCGTCCGTCAAGGCGATGTCGAGCGAGGCGATGTTCTGGGTGATCTGCTCGGCACGGCTCGCGCCGATCAGCACGGAGGAAACCCCGCGACGCGTGACGGTCCAGGCCAGCGCGACTTCAGCCATCGAGCGACCGATCTCGCCGGCAACGGTTCGAAGCGTGTCCACCACGTCGAAGTTGCGCGCCGTGAACAGCATGCCCCCGAACGGATTGTCGCCCTTCAGTCGATCGCTCCCTTCTTCCGCCTCGCCTTGGCTCGGCGCTCCCTTGTCGGGGAGGCTTGAGGAGCGGCCGGCCTCGCTCAGCATCTCGCGCCCGTACTTGCCGGTCAGCATGCCGCCGCCGAGCGGGCTCCAGGGCATCAAGCCGAGGCCGAACTCGTGCCCGACGGGCA
>CANJKV010000376.1 GCA_947474855.1 Aurantimonadaceae bacterium
CCGGCATTGCCGAGGCCCGACAGGGCGACGGGCAGGACGGCGGACAGGGCCGAGAAGCCGAGGATCGCGGTCGGCAGGATCAGGATGGCGAGAACGGCCATCTTCATCTCCTTGGCCTCGATCTTCTTGCCGAGATATTCGGGGGTGCGTCCGACCATCAGCCCCGCGACGAAGACCGCGACGACGGCGATCACGAGGATGCCGTAGAGGCCCGACCCGACGCCGCCGGGCAGGATCTCGCCGAGCATCATCAGCACCATCGGCACCATGCCGCCCATCGGGGTGAACGAGCCGTGCATGGCGTTCACCGCGCCGTCGGACAGGCCCGTGGTGACCGCCGCGAAGAGGGCCGAGGCGGCGAGGCCGAAGCGGACCTCCTTGCCCTCCATGTTGCCGCCGGCGGGATCGAGCCCGGCGGCCGCGAGAACGGGCGTGCCCGCGCTCTCCGCCCAGTAGCAGAGGCCGATGCCGGCAAGGAGCAGGAGCCCCATGGTGGCGAGGATCGCGCGCGCCTGCCGCTTGTCGCCGATCAGGCGCCCGAAGGCGAAGACGAGCGCCGTCGAGACGACGAGCATCTGCCATATCGTCAGAGCGTTGGAGAGCGGCGAGGGATTCTCGAAGGGGTGGGCGGAATTGGCGTTGAAGAAGCCGCCGCCGTTGGTGCCGAGCTGCTTGATGGCGAGCTGCGAGGCGACGGGTCCCAGCGCCAGCGTCTGCCGGCCTCCTTCGAGGGTTTCTACGCTCACCGAGGCCTCGAGGGTCTGCGGCGTGCCCATGGCGACCTGCCAGAGACCCGTCACGATCGCGAGCGGCAGGAGGACGTAGAGCGTCGCCCGGATCATGTCGGCGAAGAAGTTGCCGACGGTCGGCGCGGCCGATCGCGCGAAAGCCCGCACCAGCGCGACGGCGAGCGCCATGCCGGTGGCCGCGGACAGGAAGTTCTGGACCGTCAGGCCGGCCATCTGGCTGAGATGGCTCATCGTCGTCTCGCCGCCGTAGGACTGCCAGTTCGTGTTTGTCACGAAGGACACGGCGGTGTTGAAGGCGAGGTGCGGCGACAGGCCGGAGAAGCCCTGCGGGTTCAGCGGCAGGACGCCCTGCAGGCGCAGGAGCAGGTAGAGAAGCAGGAAGCCGCCGGCGTTGAAGGCCAGCATGCCCAGCGTGTAGCCGAGCCAGGTCTGCTCCCGCGCCGGGTCGATCCCGGCGAGGCGGTGGAAACCGCGCTCCACGGGGCCGAGCACGGGGGCGAGGATGGTGCGCTCGCCCGCGAAGACCTTGGCCATGTAGGCGCCGAGCGGGACGGCGAAGGCGACCACGGCCGCCAGGATGACGAGGATTTGCAGCCAGCCGACAAGGGTCATGGCACGAGCCTTCCAGAATGTCGGATGGGTCAGAACCGCTCGGGTCGAACGAGCGCGACGACGAGGTATGCGGCGAGAGCGAGCGCGACGGCGCCGCCGAGGACGAGATCGAACATCGTCAGGCTCGGCCCGCCCAGCGCGCATAGGCGCCCATAGAGGCGAAGAAGCCCAGCCCCGCGGCCAGGTAAAGAAGATCGAACATGCGAGCCCTCCTTTCGGGATCGCCGTTCAAGTGGACCCGACCGGCATAAAGGATCCATACGAATTTTCGCCGGCGGGGACCCGCGGGCGCGCGGTCAAGGGGCGGACTGCGCCGGGGGGCCCGGCTGCGTCTCGTCACGCGTTCCGGCTTCATGTTCGGGGCGCGAGGCTGGGCGCGACGGTCGGGGGCGGCGACCGGGTCGTCAATGTCCGGACGATGCCGGGGGCCGGACATGCAAAAGTCCCGGACATCGTCCGGGACTTCTTCTGCTGTCGTTCCGTCAGGTGGATCGCGCGACGACCGTCGTCGTCACTCGGCGACCTGCTGGCGCTCCAGTTCCTCGGCCCGGTTCTCGAGGGTCGAGGATCCCGGCACGTCGAGCGAGACCGGGTTCTGGTTGTAGCCGCCGACCGAGCTGGTGGTGGACGTGTCGACGCCGGGATCGGCCGCGCCGCGCTGAGCCGACGTGCCGGCGGCGACGGCCGCGCGCTCGGCTTCCTCGCAGGCCTGTAGGCCGCTGTCGTTCGAGCCGATCGGGTTGGAGCAGCCGGGGCGACGGTCGGTGGCGTCGCCCGCCGTGCCCGGCGATGCGGCCACGGCGGCGCGCTCCAAGGCCTCGGCATTGTTCTCCTGGCTCACCGATCCCGGAACGGCTTGGTTGGTCGGGCTGACCGAGGTCTGCTGAGCGAAGGCGGCGCCCCCGAAGCCGGCGGAGGCGATGACGGTGGCGGCGAGGAGGGTGGAGAGCTTCATGGGGGTCAACTTTCGTTTGCGTTCGTGCATCCCAAAGTGGTCCGGGCCTGAAAGGTTGCCTGTCCGAACCATCACGTCCGCATGACAAGAACGCCATCGCGTGTTGAGAGCGTCACCCCTTGCCGCAGCCAGCGATCCATCAGGCGGCTCGCAGTTCGACCCTCGAGGCCGCGACGGTCCCGGCAAGGCTCCGCCGCTTCGATGCCGCGACCGGGGCGGCGGCCCATCGCAGGAGCGCGGGTTCCGTCGGCACGGGTGCCGGATCGATCGCAAGTCGGGCCCATCCGGCAAGCAACCCAATATCCGAAGCAAACCACCTATGTATCGGCTAACATCATAATTACTCCTCAAGTTAATCATCGGCCGAAGAGTCAAGACCACAGACATCGCGCCATGCCCCGGAAACGATCGGATTGACTCTTTCTACGCAGCATGCAGTGCTCCCCATGTCAAAGCCGCCTGCAGCGTCTTTTTCCTCGCGGAGCGGAAGGCATCATGAGAAATTTTTTCGCTCCTTTTCTTGCAACTGCAGGACTCTTGGCAGGAACCCCGCAGGCGGCATGCGCGGACCCATGGGATTTCGTCGGCACCGCCTATACCGATATCCGGTCCGCGGGCTCCGACGACGAGGACGGCACCAATCGCGGGCTCGAGCCGAGCTACGGCGGCGGAATAAGCGCGAGCCGGACCTTCGACTTGGACGAGGACAGGGTTCTCGGCCTCTCGTTCGGGACGAGCACGGAACGGTTCTACGACGCGCCCGAATCCAACCGGCTGCTGTTCGACGCCGACCCATACCTCGCGATCAAGCTCGACCAGGGCATGCTGCGGGAACTTCGCTTCTTCGGCGCAGCCACCCACGCGCTCGACGACCACGGTTGGGTGTTCAGCCGAGGGCGCGCGGGATCCGCGCTTCGCCTGCAGCTCGCCCCCCGCACCACGCTTCAGCTTCGCGTCAGAGGCGGCTACCGCGAGCAGAACGACGCGGACACGTTCCGCGGCTACGACCAAAGCGAGCTTCTGCTGGACGGAACCTACAACTGGCGCTCCGAAGACTCGGCCAACCACATCACGGCGATCCCCTATTACGAGCGCCGCGATGCCGAAGCCAGCAAGTACAGCTACGACGAGTTCGGGATCCGGTTCATCGGCCGGCACAATCTCGATGAAAAGCTGAGCCTCGTCCTGCGGGCCAACACCTTCGCCAGAGATTACGACAAAGGCCTGCGCGAGGATGATCGCCTGCGCGTCACGCTCGGCTCGGACTGGGACGTCCGGGAAAACACCACGATCGGCGCCTTTGCCGGCTACGAGCGCAACTGGTCGACCCGCGCGGATGCCGATTACGGCGGCCCGGTCGTCGGCATCGCGCTGACGCAAGGGTTCTAGAGCCTGTTATGGACCATGGATAGGTGTTGTGCTGGCTGTGCCGAGCCGCCGGGTAGGAGCCGAAGGCCGCCGTGAGCCGAGGCTATCGGCAAGGTCGGCGACGCACTCCGGCGGCTCGGCACAG
>CANJKV010000377.1 GCA_947474855.1 Aurantimonadaceae bacterium
CACATGACGGCGGCGGAGAACGTCGCCTTTCCGCTGAAGATGCGCCGCTTCGACGCGCGCGAGATCCCGGCCCGCGTCGCGCGCTATCTCGACCTCGTCCATCTCGGCCCCTATGCCGACCGGCGCATCCACGAACTGTCAGGGGGCCAGCAGCAGCGCGTGGCGATCGCGCGGGCGCTGGTCTTCGAGCCCGACCTCCTCCTTCTCGACGAGCCGCTCGCCGCGCTCGACCGCAAGCTGCGCGAGGAGATGCAGCTCGAATTCCGCCGCATCCAGAAGGAGCTCGGCATCACCACGATCAACGTCACGCACGACCAGCGCGAGGCGCTCGTCGTGTCGGACGAGGTGATCGTGATGGATCGCGGGCGCATCCAGCAGATGGCCGATCCGATCTCGGCCTATCGCGAGCCGGCCAACGCCTTCGTCGCTGGCTTCATCGGCGTCACCAACCGGATCGAGGGACGCGTGTCGCAGGCCGAGGGCGACGCCGTGGTGCTCGACACCGCCTTCGGGCCCTGTCGGGGCCGCTGGGGCGCGCCCGCCGGCCGTTCCCCGCGCACCGGCGAGGCCGCGACCGGCATGCTGCGCGCCGAGCAGATCCGCGTGGCGCCGGGCGGCGAGGACCGGGGCGGGTTCGACGCGAACGTGACGGCCGAGATCGTCGACGTCATCTTCGAGGGCGAGCGGGTGGTCTACGAGGCGCGGCTCGCCGGGCGGGCGGAGGCGACCCTGCGCGTCTTCGACCACGACCCGCTCGGCCATGCCGCGCAGCCCGTCGGCGCCACCGTTCGCCTCGGCTGGAATCGCCGCGACCTCATCGTCTTTCCGAACGACTGACCGCCCCAAGGAGGAGCCTCACCCATGCCGGATACGCCGTTTTTCCTCGAACTCTCGCGCCGCCGCTTCCTGCAAGGCGCCGCCGCTGCCGGCTCGCTCGGCGCGGCCTCCGCGCTGGGCTTGCGCGCGGCCTTCGCGCAGGAGCCGGACAAGCCGGCCGAGATCATCGTGCGCGCCTGGGGCGGATCCTGGGTCGAGGCGCTGAAGGCGGGCGTGTCCGATCCGTTCACGAAGGCCACCGGCATCGCGGTCCGCCACGACCTCACCGAGGACAACGAGATCCAGCCGAAGGTCTGGGCCGCCGTCGCGCAGAAGCGCGTGCCCCCGATCCACGTCAACTGGGACACCACCACCAACGCGACGAAGTCGGCGCTGCGCGGCGTCACCGAGGACCTGTCGGACCTGCCGAACCTCGCCCACGTCACCGACCTCGCCAAGCCGGTCGGCCTCGACGGCTATCCGATCGTCGACACCTACGGCTACGTCTACGTGCTCGCCTACCGGCCGGAGGCCTTCCCCGACGGGCCGCCGACCTCGTGGAAGGCCATGCTGGACCCGAAGTTCAAGGGCCGCATCGCGCTCTACAACGACGGCATCGGCTTCCACTTCCCCGCGCAGGTCGCCGGCGGCGGCAGGCTCGAGGACATTCCGGCCAACATGCAGCCGGCCTGGGACTTCATCGCCAAGGTCAAGGAGCAGCAGCCGCTGCTGGGCGAGGATCCGGACTTCACGACCTGGTTCCAGAACGGCGAGATCGACCTCGCCTGCACCATCTCGACCAATGCCCGCGAGGCCAAGAAGAACGGCATCGACGTCGCCTGGGTCGTGCCGGAGGAAGGGGCGAAGTTCGACACGGACGGGCTCTGGATCCCGAAGGGCTTGCCGGAAAACGAACTCTACTGGGCCAAGAAGTACATCGACATGGCCATCGGCAAGGAAGCCCAGCAGGTCTGGCTCGACGGCCTCGGCCTTCCCGGCGTCGTGCCCGGCCTGACGCCGCCCGCCGATCTCGTCGGCGATCCGTCCTATCCGACCAAGCCCGAGGACTTCGAGCACCTCATCCGCATCTCGTCCAAGGTGCAGGTCGAGAACGAGGCCGACTGGTTCGGCAAGTTCAAGGCGATCATGCAGGGCTGAGCGGAGCGGACGGGCGCAGCGGCCGCTTCGCCCGTCCCCGTTACCCGACCCGGCGGCGCCCCGCGCCGTCGGGACCGTTCCGGACCTGAAAAGCATCTCCCATGCCGCTTCGCCCCTCCCGCTCCGCTTATCCCCTGTCCTGGCGCGTCCTCGACGCGCTGGAGGCGGGGGCGCGCGGCGTCTGGCCGGCGCGCTTCGCTAAGGGCGTGCCCTGGCTCATGCTGGCGCCGGCGATCCTTCTCGTCGGGCTCCTCGCCGTCAGCCTCTTCGAGATCGCCGATGCGAGCCTGCGCACGCTCGACACGGCGACGTTCCTGCCCTCCGAGGAGCGCACGCTCGCCAACTACGTCAGGGCCTTCTCCGAGCCGGTCGTCCTTGCGGTGGGCCTGCGCAGCCTCGGCGGCGCGCTGCTCGTGACGCTCGCGACGCTGGTCCTCGCCTTTCCCTATGCCTACGCCATGGTGCGAACGCCGTCGGCCGCCTGGCGCAAGACGCTCCTGATCGCGCTCTTCCTGCCCTTCTTCATCGGGCAGGTCGTGCGCGCCTATGGCTGGCTGATCCTTCTCGGCAACCAGGGTCTCGCCAACGAGATCCTCGGCCTCGCGGGCCTCGGCCCCTATCGCCTCCTCTTCAACTATTGGGCGGTGCTGTTCGGCCTCGTGCAGTACATGCTGCCCTTCGCCGTCCTGATGCTCGCGCCCGCCCTGTCCGCCATTCCCGAAGAGGTGGAGGCCGCCGCCGGGTCGCTCGGCGCCGATTGGGGCCGCACGCTCCTCCACGTCGTCTTCCCCATGGCCAAGCCCGGCTTCGTCGGCGCGGGGCTCGTGGTGCTGACGCTGACGCTGACCGACTTCGCCATTCCCGCCATCCTCGGCGGCGGCGGCCAGGACTTCGTCGCCAACGCCATCTACGACCAGTTCTTCCGCACCTCCGACCAGGGCATGGGCGCGACGCTGACCGTGCTCCTCGTCCTCGTCGGCTCGACGCTGGTCGGCGTCGTCTTCGCGCTCTTCGGCGCCGGCACGCTCTCGCTTCGCGGGCGGGCCCCGTGAGCGAGGCGCGATCCAAGCGGCTGGTGATCGGGGCGCTCGTCGCCCTCGCGCTCCTGATCCTTTCGGCCCCGACCCTCGTCGTCCTCGGCGCGTCGTTCACGGCCGGCAACATCATCGCCTTTCCGCCGGACGGGCTGTCGCTGAAGTGGTACGCCAAGGTCGCGGGCGCGAGCGACCTGCGCCAGGCCTTCTGGCGCTCGCTCCAGGTGGCGCTGATCTGCACGATCGTCGCGGTTCCCGTCGGCACGCTCGCCGGGCTCGCCCTCGCCAAATACCGCGTGCGCTTCTCGAACGCGCTGCAGGTCTACCTGCTCCTGCCCTTCACCATCCCGCTGATCGGCTCGGGCATCGGGCTGATGCTCCTGTTCGGCGAGGCGGGCGTCCTCGGCTCGCTCTGGCCGGTGGGCCTCGCCGCCTGCGTGATCAACCTGCCCTTCATGATCTGGGCGGTGACGGCGAGCGCCGGGGCGCTCGACCCCGACCTCGAACTCGCCGCGGCAAGCTGCGGGGCGCCCCCGCTCCAGACCTTCCTGCTCGTCACGGTGCCGGCGGTCGCGCCCGGCATCATCACCGGCTCGCTCCTGATGTTCATCCTGGCGCTCAACGAGTTCCTGGTGAGCCTCCTCCTCGTCGACGCGCGCACGGTGACGCTGCCCGTCCAGATCTACAACTCCATCCGCTCGATCATCACGCCGGACCTCGCGGCGATCTCGGTGGTCTTCATCGCCTGCGCGGCGCTCGCGATCCTCGCGCTCGACCGCCTCGTCGGCCTCGACATCTTCCTGAAATCGAAGTGAGGC
>CANJKV010000378.1 GCA_947474855.1 Aurantimonadaceae bacterium
CAGGCGCGTCCCTGTCCTTCTTGGCGGCCTTGGCCTCGGCCTTGGCGTCCTTCTTCGCGGCCTTGGCCTTGTCGCGTTCCTGACGCTCGAAGTTGTAGTTCGGCTTTTTTGGCATCTGGCCTCCTCATGGCGACAATGGTGCGGAACACTGCATATAGGAACAAAAGTCGCCCGCATCGATGCTGCGCCCGAGAGGCATTCCCCATGCGCATGATCCCCGCCGCGCTTCTCCTCGCCGTGCCGGCGCTGCAGCCGGCCTTCGCCGAGGATGCCCCGTCGCGCCCGGAGGTCGGCCGGTTCCGCACCTTCAACGACTAGGTCGTGGGCTGCGACAACCTGCGAGCCTGCACGGGCATCGGCATGACCGCCGACGGCACCGCCGCGATCGCCTACATCAAGGTGCATCGCCGGGTCGGCCCCGAGGCGCGCCCAGACGTCTCCGTCGGTTTCCTGCCCCAGGGGGACGCGAGCGAGGCCGTCCTCGATCTCGAACTCGCCGGCACGGAGGCGACGCTTGCCGTCGATCGCCTGGATGCGAGGGCCTCCGACGGCTATCTCGCCGCGCCCGTCGGTGCGCCGGATGTCGGGCCGCTCCTCGACGCGCTCCTGACGGGCGAGACGCTTCGCGTCGGCGACGGGAGGAAGGGGGAGGCGGCGCCGGTCTCGTTGCGCGGCATGAGCGCCGCGCTGCGCTACATGGATGCCGAGCAGGGCCGCGACGGGTGCGTCACGGCGATCGTGGCCAAGGGCGACGCGCCGGCCGACGCGGTTCCCCAGCCCGCGGCACCCGGCCCGGCGCGCGCCCTCAAGCTGGTGGCGCTCAGCCCCGTTCCAGAGCTGCCGCGAGGCATTCCCGCGCCGAGTGACGAGTGTCCCGACGGCATCGAGGACGGCATCGAGCCCGAGGCCTACGAGGCGTCGAACGGGACGCGCATCTTCGGCTCCTGCAGCTTTTCCGGCGCCTATAATGTCGGCGTCGACTACTGGCTGTCCGACGCGAAGGGCGTGCGGCTTCTCGACTTCCGGATCGCCGGCCAACCGGGCTCCGACACCTTTGCCGGGCTGGTGAATGCGGGGCTCGACGAGCACGGCCTCACCCTGATCGACTTTTCCAAGGGCCGGGGGATCGGCGACTGCGGCTCGACGAGCCGTTGGAGCTTCGACGGCGAGACGGTCCAGCTCGTCCGCCTGTCCAGCATGGGCGAGTGCCGCGGCGTGTCCGCGAGCGACTGGCCGGTGCTGTACACGCGCGCCGTCTCGGCGGACAAATAGAGCGTCGGCAACCGTAGAGGGATCCGGAGGGCGCGTCTTGGCAAGCCGGCGAAGCGTCGTGATCCTCTGCCTTCTTGCCACCTGCCTTGCGGCGGGCGGCGCGTGGCGCTACCTCCGGGTCATGCCGGTCGGCACCGGCGAGACGCGCGCCTCGCCCGACGGGCGCTTCACCCAAGCCGGGGTGATCGGAGGCTTCTTTGGAGGCAGCATTTCCGCATGGAACCGTCCACGAAGCGCAGGACGATCTTCAGGGCGCGCTGCGATCGGATCCGGTGGTCTACACGCTCTGGCAGCGCCTGACGCCGCTCGGCCGGAACGAGTTCATCTGCTGGGTCGAGGACGCGAAGCAGGCGGCGACGCGCCAGCGCCGCATCCGGCGGACCCTCGAAGAACTGTCGGAGGGAAAACGGCGGCCTTGCTGCTGGGCGGGCTGCATCCACCGCACGGACAAGGCGCCGAGCCGATGGCAACAGGCGGTCCTGATCGAGGGGAAGGGGAGGGGCGGCGCTTGAGATGGCGCGAAGGAGCGTCCGACCGGCGGCCCCGAGGGCGCCGCACGAGGCCGTCGACGCGCTTGGCGAGGGCCGGAGCCTGACGCCGACCAAGCCCGGGCGGTGGTGCCGAGTTCGTCGTCCCGACCCTGCCCCTCGGCGCACCAGGAACCTCGAACGACCTGACCCTGCCATAGGTCCAGCCGAGCGCCGCCATGTCGGCTGCATGCACATCGGCGGCCGGAGCGGTCTTGCCGCCGGTCACGACGATCGCGCGCTTGGCCGTGGGACGGGTTCCGCCGCTCGGCGATGGGGATGGCTTGGGATGTCCGACGATGGCGGCCCTTCAAGGACGCTCAGGCTTCGATATGGCGCAGGGCGTCGACCAAGGCGCGCAAGGCCGGCGGCATCTGCCGGCGGCTCGAATGATAGAGCCGGCATCCCGGGAAAACGGGACAATAATCGGCCAAGGCCTGGACGAGGCGGCCCGCGGCGACATCATCGGCGACCTCGTGCTCCATCATGTAGCCGAGGCCTGCGCCGGCGCGCACGGCCGCCGCCACGAGAGGTCCGTCATTGGTGATCAGCTGGCCGCCGGGGCGAACGTTGATGTCGCGCCCTCCGGACTCGAACTCCCATGGCAGCAGTCCCCCGCTCGTTCGCAGGCGATAATTGATGCACACGTGCCGGCGCAGGTCGTCCGGGGTTTCGGGGATCGGGTGGCGCTCGAAATAGTCCGGCGTACCGACGACGGCCGTTCGAAGGTCGGGGCCGACCTTGACGGCGATCATGTCCTTCGGGACCGTTTCGTTAAAGCGGATGCCCGCATCGAAGCCGGCCTCGACGATATCGGTCAGCGCGTCGTTGACGTCGATCTCGACGTTGACGTTCGGATTGGCGAGCAGGAAGGCCGGCAGCTTGGGGCGCAGGATGGTCTCGGCGGCATAGGAGAAGGTGGTCAGCCTGACCGTGCCGGACGGCATCTCGCGCCAGTCGGCAAGGCTCGTCAGACCGTTCTCGATCTCGGCAAGGGCCGGCGCCAGAGAGCGCAGCAGGTGCTCGCCCGCCTCCGTCGGCGAGACGCTGCGCGTGGTGCGCGCGAGCAGGCGCACGCCCAAGCGAGCTTCGAGCCCGCGCATGGCATGACTGAGCGCCGACGCCGACATGCCGAGGCGAGCGGCCGCGCGGGTGAAGCTGCGCTCGCGGGCGATGGCTTCGAAGGCCATGAGATCGTTGAGTTCGTTTCGCTGCATTCCTGCATGGTGGTTATAAGATCATGCGGGCAGCAACCGCTAATCACGACGGGCGGCGCCGTCTATCTCTTCGAGCGAGCACAACTCGCACGGAGCCGATCGATGGATCTGACACATTACCGCACGCTCGGCCGCTCAGGCCTTCTCGTCAGTCCGCTGGCCTTGGGAACGATGACGTTCGGCGCCGAGCGTTGGGGTTCGGGACGCGAAAGATCGCGCGCCGTGTTCGACGCCTATGTCGAGGCCGGCGGCAACTTCATCGATACGGCCGACATCTACGCGGGCGGACGCAGCGAGGAGATGGTCGGTGCGTTCGTCCGCGAGACGGGCGCGCGCGACCGCACGGTGATCGCCACCAAGGCCGGGTTCGCCCGCAGTCAGGACGGCAACCCGCATAGCGGCGGCAATGGCGCGAAAGCCATCCGCGCCGGCCTCGACGGGTCGCTGCGCCGTCTCGGCACCGACTACATCGACATGTACTGGGTTCATGTATGGGACCGCATCACGCCAGCGGAGGAGGTCCTCCAGACGCTGGCCGGTGCCGTCAAGGCCGGCAAGATCCTGTATTACGGCTTCTCGAACGCGCCGGGCTGGTACGTCGCCAAGATCGCAACCTTGGCCGAGGCCCATGGCCTGCCCGTTCCGATCGGGCTTCAGTACCAGTACTCGCTGCTTGATCGCGGCGTGGAGCTCGACATCCTGCCCGTCGGGCACGAGTTCGGCCTCGGCTTGATGCCCTGGAGCCCGCTCGGCGGCGGCATGCTGACCGGCAAGTACGGGCGCGAGATGCTGAGCGAGGCCGGCCGCTC
>CANJKV010000379.1 GCA_947474855.1 Aurantimonadaceae bacterium
CGCCGATCATCAGGCCCGGCGCGATGCCGGCGAGAAACAGCTTGGTGATCGAGACGCCGCCGACGACGCCGTAGAGGATGAAGCCGATCGAGGGCGGGATGATGGGGCCGATGATCGCCGAGGAGGCGATGAGGCCGCCCGAGCGCGCCGGATCGTGGCCTGACTTCACCATCATCGGCATGAGGAGCGCGGCGAGCGCCGCCGCGTCCGCCACCGCCGAGCCCGACAGCGAGGACAGGACGCAGGCCGCCAGGATGCAGACGAAGCCGAGACCGCCACGACGGTGGCCGACAAGGGCGACGGCGAGGTCGACGATGCGCTTGGACAGGCCGCCCTGGTTCATCACCTCGCCCGCCAGCATGAAGAAGGGCACGGCGATGAGGGTGAAGCTGTCGGCGCCCTGGAGCAGCGTCTGGGCGACGATCTGGCCGTCGAAGAGGTCCATGTGGACCATCAGCGCGACGCCGGAGAGGATCAGCGCGAAGGCGATCGGCATGCCAAGCGCCATGGTGCCGAGAAGCGAGCCGAGGAAGACCGCGATGACCATCGTCGCCTCTCCCCTCAGCGGCCGAGGCCGGGAGCGCCCGAGGGCGCCGCCGGAGCGGGCAAGCCGGGAGGGCTCGGCGGCAGAAGGTCTTCCGACTCCCGGACGAGGGCGGCGCTCGCGACGTCGATGCGGCCGGCGAGGATGGCGACGGCCTCCGCGCCGAGGAGAACGAGCGCCGTGACCGAGAAGATCAGGGGCGGGATCATGAACCAGGCCATGGAGATGCCCGCAGCCGGCGTCACCGCGCTCCAGGTCAGGGTCGCCTGCGCGAAGGCGCCTTCCAGGAGAAGGACGCAGGCGAGGATCATCAGAAGATAGCCGAGAAGCACGAGCGGTTTGGCGGCCTTGGCCGGAACGGCGCGGATCAGCGTGTCGATGCCGATGTGGGCATGCTCCCTCAAGGCGACCGCGGCGCCGAGGAAGATCAGCCAGACGAAGGCGAGGCGCGACAGCTCCTCGGACACGGTGATGCCGCTGTTCAGCGCGTAGCGCAGGACGACGTTGCCGAAGACGAGCATGACCATCGCGGCCAGAAGCAGCGCGATGGAAACGCGCAGCAGCGCGAAATACAGATCGACGATCCGTCGCATGTCGAATGGCCCTCCCAGGCTGCGTGGCGAGCGGCGCCGCAACGCATCGTCGGCCGCGCATCCGCAGCACGCCTCCCGTGAACGCAGCACGCTTCTCCGAGCGGGCTCGCGCAGTCGATACTGCCCCTTCCCGGCAGCACCGATCTCGTTGAATGTGTACTAACCGGTTCGTATAGTCAACTGGATTGTCTTCCGGGTGCTTGCGGACCGGATTTGCGCTGATGTTTATGGGTAAGGATCCGCGCGGTGCCGATTCGAGGGAGCGCCGGTAGGCAGACGATGAGCGGTAGACGAGGCGAAGGCGATCACCGGGCCGCAGAGGATGGCGAGGACGAACGGGCCGACGATGGCCCGCGTCGCGGCGGATCGCACCGCGACCGGACGGAAAAGACGCGCAACGACATCCTTCTCGTCGCGCGGGAGGAGTTCGCGGCGAACGGGCTGTCGGGCGCCCGCGTCGACGCCATCGCCGAGAAGACCCGCACCTCCAAGCGGATGATTTACTATCACTTCGGCTCGAAGGAGGGGCTCTACCTCGCCGTCCTCGAGCACGCCTATGCCGGCATCCGCAAGGTGGAGGCGGAGTTGAAGCTCGCGGACCTCGACCCGGTCGAGGCCATGCGCCGCCTCGTGGGCTTCACCTTCGACTACGACGAGGCCAATCCGGACTTCATCCGGCTCGTCACCATCGAGAACATCCACCGCGCCGAGCACATGCGGCGCTCGCAGAACCTCGGCAGCCTCAACGTCTCGATCATCTCGACGATCGAGACGATCCTGAAGCGCGGACAGGAGGCCGGCGTCTTCCGCCGCGAGATCGATCCCGTCGACCTTCACATGCTGATCTCGTCCTTCTGCTTCTTCCGCGTCTCCAACCAGCACACCTTCGGCCACATCTTTGACCGCGCGCTAGGCGACGTGGCCATTCGGACGCGTCATCGACACCTGCTGCAGGACGCCGTGATCGCCCTCCTCCGCGACAAGAACGCCTCATCCCCGCCGAAGGCGGTGGACTGACGGAGGCGCCCCCTCGGGCCTCAAGCAGGGCCCTCCGGCAACGCGGCCCCGAACCAGTCTCGACGCACGCCGGGGAGGGCTTGCGCAACACCGCGCCCCCTCCCCGGCCATCCGACCTCCACCGCGCCACGAGCCGAGGCAGGAGGAGGCCGCTGTCCGCCCTCGACAGGGAGCTCGGGACGGACGAAGACGTTCCTATTTCACGATCTCGTCCACCCTCCGACGGCCGCCGGTGATCAGGACCGCCAGGATGACGACCGCGCCCCGGATGCCGACCTGGAAGAACGGATCGACTTGGAGAAGCGTCATCCCGTTCGCCAGGATGACGATGACCAGGACGCCGAGCACGGTGCGAAGCGGTCCTCCCACCCCGCCCGTGAGAAGCGTGCCGCCGAGGACGACGGCCGCAATCGTGTCGAGCAGGAACGGGTCCCCCATGCCGGGCGAGGCCGAGAACGTGCGGATGCCGAGGAGGATGCCCGCGAGGCCGGAGATGGCGCCGGCCAGGACGAAGGTCAGCACCTTCAGCCGGGTCGTGAAGATGCCGGACATCCGGGCGGTGCGCTCGTTGTCGCCGATCGCGTAGATCGTCTGCCCGAAGCGGGTGAATTTGGCGAAGAGCGCACAGAGAACCAGGACACCGATCGCCCAGAGGCCGATTTTGGGAAAGGATCCGAAGACGACCCCGCCGGCGAGCGTCGAGGAGATCGGCGTCGTCCAGGGAATGGGACGCCCGCCCGAGACGATCAGGCCAAGGCTCTGGAAGATGAAGAGCGACCCGAGGGTCACGAGGAAGCTCGGAAGCTTCAGGACCGCATTGAGCACCCCGTTGAAGAGGCCGCAGGCGGCGCCGACGAGGAGCCCGACCAGGATGCCCGCCTCGCCGACAACCGGCACGAGCGTGATCGCGCAGATGGCGGCCAGCGTCATGGTCGCGCCGACGGACAGGTCGATCGCACCGATGAGGATGATGAAGGTCGTTCCCATCGCCGCGATCAGCAGCACCGAGGACTGGCGGACGATGTTCCAGATGTTCGGCCAGGTCAGGAATGCGTCGTGCATGACGGAGAAGAAAACGAACAGCGCGAGGGCGGCCAATAGAGGCGTCAGCTTCCCGAGTACGGCGAGGCGGTTCATTGCAAATTCCGGTGCGTGAGGGAAGGACGGGTCAGAACATCAGGGAGACGATGTCGTGCTCCCGCGGCTTGGCCTCGGCGGGCGCTGGGACGGGATCGGACAAGCGCCCGCTCGACAGGAAGAACAGCCTGTTCGACAGCTCGATGAGCTCGACGAGGTCATCGGAGATGACGAGGATCGCGCAGCCCCGCTCGGCCAGCTCGCGCAAGAGCCGGTAGATCTCCTCCTTCGCTCCCGCATCCACGCCGCGCGTGGGGTTGTCGACCACGAGGAGCTTCGGCTCGCGAGCCAGCCACTTGGCCAGGACGACCTTCTGCTGGTTGCCGCCGCTGAGGGCTCCGGTTCGATAGTCCGGATCGCGCGGCCTGATGTTCAATCGCTCGATCTGAGCCTCCGCCATCCGGCGTACCGCTCGACCCGAGACGATCCCGCCCCTGGAAAAGCGGTCCAGCGAGGGCAGCGCGATGTTCTCGAGATTGGAACGCCCGAGCATCACCCCGTCGCGGTGACGGTTCAGGGGAACATAG
>CANJKV010000380.1 GCA_947474855.1 Aurantimonadaceae bacterium
ACGTTCCGCGACAAGGAGACCGACACCCTCATGAACATGCTCAAGACGGCCATGCTGATCGGCGGGCTGACCGCGCTCTTCATGGGAATCGGCTATCTCGTCGGCGGCACCGGAGGCATGGCGATCGCCTTCGCCGTCGCCGCCGCGATGAACCTCTTCGCCTACTGGAACGCCGACAAGATGGTGCTGCGCATGCACCATGCCCACGAGGTGGACGCGCGCTCGGCGCCCGAATACTACGGCATCGTCGAGCGGCTGGCGAGAAATGCCGGTCTGCCCATGCCCAAGGTCTACGTCATCGACAATCCCCAGCCCAACGCCTTCGCCACCGGGCGCAACCCGCAGAACGCGGCGGTCGCCGCGACGACGGGGCTGCTCGCCACGCTCGACGCCGACGAGGTGGCGGGCGTGATGGCGCACGAGCTCGCCCACGTCCAGAACCGCGACACGCTGATCATGACGATCACCGCGACGCTGGCCGGCGCGATCTCGATGCTCGGCAACTTCGCCTTCTTCTTCGGGGGCAACCGCGACAACAACAATCCCTTCGGCTTCGTCGGGGTGCTGCTCGCCATCATCGTCGCGCCCTTCGCGGCCATGCTGGTGCAGATGGCGATCTCGCGCACCCGCGAGTATTCCGCCGACCGGCGCGGCGCCGAGATCTGCGGCCAACCCCTCGCCCTCGCCTCGGCGCTCGCCAAGATCGCCGGCGGCGCGCACAGGGTCGTCAACGTCGACGCCGAGCGCAATCCGGCCACCGCCCACATGTTCATCATCAATCCCCTGAACGGCCAGCGCATGGACGGCCTGTTCTCCACCCATCCGGCGACCGAGAACCGCATCGCCGCGCTGCAGGCCATGGCGGGCGAGCCGGGCTTCGGCGCCGGCGGGGGCGGCTTCGTCGGGGGGCCGCGTCCCGGCTCCTTCTCCGACGCGGGCGCCGTGCGCGGCGCGGGCTTCGGCGGCATCGCCCACGGTCCCTGGAACGGCAGCGGCCGGACCGGCGCGCCGCGCGGCGGTTCCGGCGCCTCCTCCGCCCGCCCGCCCAGCATCGGCAAGCCGCGCTCCGGCCCGCGGGGACCCTGGGGTTGACCCGCTCCGCCTCGACGAGCCGCTCGCCCAAGCGTTTGGAAGCCGAGCGCGTCCCCGACGCGCCCGGCCTCGCCGTTCGTGCGATCGCCGCCAAGCTCCTTGCCGCCGTGGTGGACGCGCGGACCTCGCTCGACGGGCTGCTCGATCCCGTCGGCGGTCATCCGGGCCTGCGCCGCCTCGACGCGCGCGACCAGGGCCTCGTTCGCGCCATCCTCCACGTGGCCCTGCGCCGGCGCGGCACGATCGCGGCGGCCCTGGCGGCCCGCGTCGACCGGCCGCTTCCCGGCAATGCCCGCGCCCTGGAGCATCTCCTCCACGTCGGCGCCGCGCAGGTGCTGTTTCTCGACGTACCGGATTCGGCCGCGGTCGATACCGCCGTGTCGCTCGCCAAGGCCGATCCGCGCCTCGTGCGCTTCGCCGGCCTCGTCAACGCGCTCCTGCGCCGCCTCGCCCGCGAAAAGGAGGTGGTTCTCGCGCAGGCCGAGGCTGATCCCGCGCGCGACTGCCCGCCCTGGCTCTTCGAGCGCCTCGCCGCGAGCCACGGCGACGAGCGGGCCCGGCGCATCGCCGCCCTTCTCGCCCGTCCCGCCCCGCTCGACCTCACCGTTCTCAAGGGCGACGCCGCGGCCTTCGCGAGCCAGCTCGGCGGCGACCTTCTTCCGACGGGCTCCGTGCGCCTCCCGGCCTTCGACGGGCCGGTGACGGCGCTGCCCGGCTTCGCCGAGGGCGCCTGGATCGTGCAGGACGCGGCGGCGAGCCTGCCGGCCCGCCTCTTCGGCGCGATCGAGGGCCAGGCGGTCGCCGACCTCTGCGCCGCGCCGGGCGGCAAGACGGCGCAGCTCGCCGCCCGCGGCGCCCGCGTCACCGCCGTCGACCGCTCGGCGAGCCGGATGAAGCGGTTGGAGGACAATTTCGGGCGCCTCGGCCTCCCGGTCGAAACGCGCGTCGGCGAGTTCGCCACGCTCGATCTGCCCTCGTTCGACGCCGTGCTTCTCGACGCGCCCTGCTCCTCCACCGGCACGCTGCGCCGCCATCCCGACGTCGGCTACACGAAGAACGCCGAGGAGGTGACGAGCCTCGCCGGCGTCCAGGCGCGGCTCCTGCGCGAGGCCGCCGACCTCGTGAAGCCGGGCGGCACCCTCGTCTTCTCCAACTGCTCGCTCGATGCCGAAGAGGGCGAGGGCGTGGTCGCGGGCTTTCTCGCCGAGCGCGGCGACTTCGCGTTGGATCGCATCCGGACGGACGAGCTGCCGGGCCTGAGCGAGGCCGTCACCGCCGACGGCATGGTCCGCACCCTCCCCGACATGCTCGATCGCGGCACGCCGGATGCCTCCGGCCTCGACGGCTTCTTCGCCGCCCGGCTGAAGCGCGCGGCCGCTTGAGGTGGAACCGACAGGCGAACGACGGAGGGCTGCGCGGGCATTCTCCTCTCCGCTCTCCTTCCTCCTTCCACCTTTTCAGTTCGTCATTCCGGCCTCGAGCCGGAACGACGACGCAGAGGTGGTGATGGGGCATTTGGCGGCGCTGTTCGGTAGGGTCGGACCGTTGAAGCCGGCGATGCGAAACGGCACCACCGCCCCTCGTATGATTTTCGCCGCACCTCTTAAGCCGCGCTTAACCACCCGGCCTTAGCGTCGTGTTTACCATGAGGGCGCCGCGTCGCAGCGGTGACCCGGGCAGTGTCGGAGGCGTGGCCTCCGGAGGCGGGTGAGCGGTGGCGGAAAGCTTGGTGGACGACCCGCGCCTTGCGGGACTGATGGTGCGGGAAGCCTGGCGCCGCGCGCGCTGCGCCCTCGGCGCCGGACCCCTCACTTGGCTGCGCCTCGCCGGGGCCGCGCCGGACGCGCTCGTCGCCTTGCCGACGCCGCTGCGCGCCGGCGATTCGGCGCAAGCGCAGGAGATCTATTCCGGTACCTTCACCCTTGCCGGCACGGCCGCCCATGCCGAGGGCGTCTCGCCCTTCGCGCTGGTGCCGCCCTCGCCGCTCTGGGCGCGCGAGCTCCACGCCTTCGACTGGCTGCGCCACCTCGCCGCCGCCGGCGACGCGCTGGCCGCCCGCAACGCCCGCCTTCTCGTCTCGGAGTGGATCGGCGCCCGCCGGTTCGGCGCGGGCCGCGTGCCCTACGAGCCGGACGTCGCCTCGCGTCGGCTGATCGCCTGGATCGCCCATGCCGGCTTCCTCATGGAGGGCGCCGACCCCGCCTTCGCGCGGCTCTTCCTGAAGAGCCTCGGGCGCGAGGCGCGGCACGTGAAGCGCGTGTCCGTCGGCGAGGCGCCGGCGGGCCTGCCGCGGCTGCGCGCCCGCATCGCCCTCGCCTATGCCGCTCTGTGCCTGCCGGCCGGGCGGGCGCGGGCCCGCGCCGCGGCACGCGCTCTCGCCGTCGAACTCGATCGGCAGATCTTCCCGGACGGCGGCCACGTGTCGCGCAATCCCGAGGCGATCCCGGACATCCTCGCCGACCTCTTGCCGCTGCGTCAGATCCTGCTCGATGCCGGCCAGCCGGTGCCTCGGGCGCTTTATTCCGCAGTCGATCGGATGCTTCCGGCGCTGCGCTTCTTCCGCCACGGCGACGGGGCGCTGGCGCTGTTCAACGGCGCGGGCGCGGCCGAGCCGCGGCTCCTCGCCGCCGTGCTGCGCCACGACGAGACCATGGGCGAGCCGATCTCCAACGCCCGCCATTC
>CANJKV010000381.1 GCA_947474855.1 Aurantimonadaceae bacterium
CCGCTCCGGCTCGCCAGGACGTTCGCGCGCTTCAGGCGCGGGCGAGCGCCTTCCAGCCGGCGCGCCGCCCGGCGGCGCCCGCCCGCGGCGTCGCCCTCGACCTCGACGGCGGCAGCGACGATGCCGGCTTCGAGCGCATGAGCGGCTGATAGGGCTCTCTCCACCATCGCATGTGGAACGGGCGGGTCGCTTCGGCCCGCCCGTTTCCTTGTCGACGGATCAAACTGCTTTGCGACGAACGGCCGGCGGCCCTATCTTGCGGACGAACATCCGACCGCAAACCTTCAGGACGCCGACCATGTCTGCACTTGCCCGCGACGAAGCCGCCGCTGCACGCCTGTCCCTCAAGGACCCGTCGCTTCTCGAGAATCGTGCGCTGGTCGCTGGCGAATGGGTGGGAGCGGGTGCCAAGAGCTTCACCGTCCGCGATCCGGTCGACGGGGCCGTGCTGGCCAGCCTTCCGGATCTGACCCCGGAGGATGCCCGGCGCGCCGTCGAGGCGGCGGCGAAGGCGCAGAAGCTCTGGGCGAAGGAGCCGGCAAAGGCCCGCGCCAAGGTGCTGAAGCGCTGGTTCGACCTCGTCGTCGAGAACGTCGAGGACCTCGCCCTCATCCTCACGGCGGAGCAGGGCAAGCCGCTGTCCGAGGCGCGTACCGAGATCCTGTCCAACGCCGCCTATCTCGAGTGGTTCGCGGAGGAGGCCAAGCGCCTCGACGGCGAGATCATCCCGAGCCCGAGCGCTTCCCAGCGTATCCTCGTCATCAAGCAGCCGGTCGGCGTCTGCGCGGCGATCACGCCCTGGAACTTTCCCAACGGCATGATCACCCGCAAGGTCGGGCCGGCGCTGGCGGCGGGCTGCACCATGGTGCTCAAGCCCTCGGAGCTGACGCCGCTGTCGGCGCTGGCGCTGGCCGTCCTCGCCGAGCGCGCAGGGGTGCCGAGCGGGGCGTTTTCCGTCGTCACCACGACCGACGCCAAGGGTTTCGGAACGGAAGTCACCAAGAACCCGCTCGTCGCCAAGATCACCTTCACCGGCTCGACCGCGGTCGGACGCTGGCTGATGCGCGAGGGCGCCGACACGATCAAGAAGCTCAGCCTCGAACTCGGCGGCAACGCGCCGTTCATCGTCTTCGACGACGCCGATCTCGACGCGGCGGCCGACGGGGCGCTCGCCTCGAAGTTCCGCAACTCCGGCCAGACCTGCGTCTGCGCCAACCGCATCTACGTTCAGAAGGGCGTGGTGGAGGCCTTCACGCAGAAGCTCCTCGAGCGCGCGGCCAAGCTGCGGCTCGGCCGCGGCACCGAGGAGGGCGTCACCATGGGCCCGCTGATCGACGAGAGGGCCGTCGCCAAGATGGAGGCGCACCTCGCCGACGCGGTGGAGAAGGGCGCGACGATCGTCTCGGGCGGCAAGCGCTCCGAGCTCGGCGGCACGTTCTTCGAGCCGACGGTGGTGACGGGCGTACGCCAGGGCATGCTGGTGACCCGCGAGGAGACCTTCGCGCCGCTCGCCCCGATCATCGCCTTCGACACCGAGGACGAGGTGATCGCCTTGGCGAATGACTCCGAGTTCGGCCTCGCTTCCTACTTCTACGCGCGCGACATGAAGCGGGTGTTCAAGGTGGCGGAGGCCTTGGAAAGCGGGATGGTGGGCGTCAACACGGCGGCGCTCGCCAACGAGGCGGCCCCGTTCGGCGGCATCAAGCAGTCCGGCCTCGGGCGCGAGGGCTCGCACCACGGCATCGAGGGCTACATCGAGCTGAAATACGTCGCCCTTGCCGGCCTCTGAGCGCCGGCGGGAGCGCTCCAGGCGTCCATCATCTCGGATCCGCAGACCCCGCCGGAGCGATCCGGCGGGGTCTGCGCGGGGGGCGGCGCGCCGGCGAGGGGGCGAGCCGGAACCGAAGAATCCAACTGGCGCCCGAAACGAACGACGCCCGCCGGGGGAGGACCGGCGGGCGTCGTATCAATGCCCTGCGACTGGGAGGAGGATGTCGCGGGCGATCCGCAGGAAACCCTTGGGAGGAGGATGGTTCCTGCGAAACTTGGAATCTCGCGTCGCCGGCTCTGCGTCGACGCGAAACCAATAGCCCGCTACCGTGTCCTTCGGTAGGCGCCCGCCCGCATGGCTGCCTTGTTCGTAGCGGATGGCTTCGAGCGTGACTTGGACAGGCACGGGCAAGGTCCCGTGAAAAAGGCGGGATCGCCGCGCGCTTGACGGGAACGTCTCCTGCGCCTTGCACCTTCCTGGATCCCGGTCTGCCCTGAGGCAGCCGACCAGGAACGAAGGAGCCGAACCCATGTCGAACATCGATCCGGCCATCATCGATCCCGCAAACCCGCCCGTGCCGCCGCCGGACGTGGTGCCGCCCTTGGACGATCCGGATGACGATCACGTCGGTGGCGACGACATCCGCGAACCGGGCACCGACATCCCGCCGATCGAGCCGGATCCGGAAGAGCGCTCGCCCGGCCAGCCGGGCATCCGCAGCGCCGGAAAAACGCTTTCGTAAGCCTTGCACAAGGCGTGAGGTCTACCCATCTACCTTGAGTGCAGCGCGCCCGGTCACGATCGGGCTGTCGCGCAACACGGCTTCCCATCGCCTCGACCACGGATGTACTGGCGACGGGATCGGGGAGCCGCACTCGCCCTCGAGAAGGGCACGCGGAGCCGCCGGAGGAAACTCTTGGCGGCTTTGTTGTGTCTGGACCTGGGCCGTGCTGCGCGGTCCCGGCCGCGGCACTGCGTCCTCAACGAAAGGGCCCGGCACTGCCGGGCCCTTCTTCGCCTTGATACAGGGACAGGGCGCTGCGCCCGTCCGGTAGCCGCTCATGCGCCTGAAGCGAGGATCGTGGCGAGGTTGATCGTCACGATCGACCTGCTCGGGCTTGCTGGCGCGCTGCGGCGCAACGTTCGCTGGCTCGACAGGCCGCGATCCCGAGGCATGTGTAACATCGCGGGCCGTCCGCAGCACCGGGTGGGCGCTGCCGGCGCGCCTCAGGGCTTGGGGCGCTTCGGGCGACGCGGCTTGCCGGTTGCCGCGCGCTTGTCCTCGCCGCCCGACGCCGGCCGCTCGTCCCGGCGGAACGGCTTGGCCTTGGCGCCCGGGCCGCGGTCCGCACGCTCGCCGTCGAAGGGCTTGCGGCCCTTGAACGGCCGGGCGCCGGATCCGGCCTCGCCCGCGGGGCCGCTCTTGGAACGGCCTCCCTTGCCTCCGGCCGGACGGGCCGCGGCGTCGACGCGGCTGATCGTGATGTCGTCGCCCTCGCTCGTCTCCGCGGCGCTGGCGAATCGGTCGGCCGCCGCCTCGGCGATCTCGAACTTGGTCTCGCGATCGAAGATGCGGATCGCGCCGATCTCCTGGCGCGTCACCTTGCCCCGGCGGCAGAGCAGCGGCAGGAGCCAGCGCGGATCGGCATTGTTGCGCCGCCCGACGTCCATGTGGAACCAGACGGTCGCACCCGTCGGCCCCCGGCCGGCACCGCCGATCTCACGGTCGCGCTTGTTCGGCCGCTCGAAGGTTTCCCGCCCGGCCTTCGGATCGCGGCCGAAGCCGGGGTCGTAGACGTCCTCGGGGGCCGGATGGCGATCCTGCCAGAGGCGGGCGAGGGCGGCGGCCAGCTCTTCCGGCCGGCGCTTCTCCAGGAGCCGCGCGGCGATGGCGGCTTCCTCCTCGCCGGGCTCGGCGAAGAGCTGC
>CANJKV010000382.1 GCA_947474855.1 Aurantimonadaceae bacterium
GCATCCTCCACGCGCTGAAGGCGATCGGCGTGCGCATCTCGCTCGACGACTTCGGCACCGGCTTCTCCTCGCTCTCCTATCTCCGGGTCTTCCCCTTCGACAAGCTGAAGATCGACCGCAGCTTCGTCAGCGACATCGGCCGCTCGCCCCAGTCCGAGGCGATCCTGCGCGCGGCGGGCGAGCTGGGCCGTGCCCTGTCGATGACCACCACGGCTGAAGGCGTCGAGACGCGCGAGCAACTGGATTGGCTGCGCGCCAATCGATGGTCGCAGGCGCAGGGCTACGTCATCGGCCGCCCGATGCCGGCCGCGCAGATCCGGGATCGCCTCGGCATCCGGGCGCGGGAGCAGGCTCGGGCCGCCGTGCAGGGCCTCTTCACGGCCTGAAGCGCGGACACCGCGCCCCTCGACGAAGAGCTCCTCCTCCGCCATCTCCCGGATGACCCCGTCTCCGCTCGGAGCGGCGGAGCGACCCGGCACGAAAGGCGGCGGCGGAGCGATGACGATCGAGGCCCTCATCGCCGATTACGGCCTGCCGGCCATCTGTTTCGGAGCGGGCGCGGAAGGCGAGACCGTCGCCATTCTCGCCGGCGTCGTCGCCCATCGCGGCACGCTGCCTTTCTGGCAGGTGACGGCGGCGGTGGCGATCGGCTCCTTCGTGGCCGATCAGTTCTTCTTCGCCTGCGGACGATACTTCCGCGAGTCCCGCTTCGTGGCACGGCTGCACGAGAAGCCTTTCTTCGCGCGCGCGATCGCCGAGTTCGACAAGCGTCCGACGCTCTTCACCTTCGGCTTCCGCTTCATCTATGGCCTGCGCACGATCAGTCCCGTCGCCATCGGCACGACGCAGCTGCCGGCGAGCCGCTTCGTTCTGATCAACGCCGCGGCCGCGGTGATCTGGGCGCTCGTCTTCGTGTCGCTCGGCTATGTTTTCGGCCAGGGCATCGAGGCGGTCTTCGGCCGCCTTCCCGCCCACCTCTGGCTCCTCGTCGGGGTCGCCGGCGCCGCCGTCCTCGTACTGCTCCTCGCCGTCGCGGCGCACCGCCGGCGGACCACGGCGAGCCCCGGCGCGCCGAGCCGATGATTGCGAGCGCGGATCGGCACATCGCCGGGCTCAAGGACCAGGCGGATCGTTCACCGCGGCCCGCGCGAAGGTTTCGAGCAGCACCTGCTTCTGCGAGGCGCGCGGCCAAACGAGGCCGACGCGGCGACGCGGCGCGCCGGGTTCCAGCGCCAGCTTGGCCACTGAGAGGCCCTCGGGCCAGGGCGGCGCCCAGTCCGGCACGATCGACACGCCGAGCCCTTCCCCGACCATGACCGCGATCGCCTCGAGGGAGTCGAGCTCCAGCCGCTCCGTCGGCCGGATGCGCAGACGCCGGAGATAGGCGTCGGCGAGCCGCCCGCCCCAATGGTTGCGGTCGTAGCGGATCAAGGGCTCGCGCCGCAGAAGATCGCCCGGCGCCTCGTTCGCGAGCGCGGCCGGCGCGAGAACGACGAGTGGCTCCTCGCGCAGGAGCCGCCATTCCAGCGTCTTAGGCAGGACGAACTGCGGGTCCACGAGGATCGCCGCGTCGATCTCCTCGCCCGACAGTTTGCGGAACAGCTCGGCCGAGCTGCCCGGCACGACATAGGTGTCGACCCGCGGTGCGAGGGCCACGAAGCGCTTGAGGATCGCCGGCAGGAGCCCGGTCAGCGCGGTCGAGATCGCCCCCACCCGTAGCACGCCGACGAGGTCCGAGCCGGCCGCGAGGGCCCGCAGCGCACCCGCTCCGCGCAGGAGATCGCGTGCCGGCGAAAGAATGGCGCTGCCACCCTGGGTCGGGCGCATGCGCCGGCCGGCGCGCACCAGCAGGGGCACGCCGAACTCCGCCTCGAGCGCCTGGATGCGCTGCGCGACGGCCGCCGGGGTGACGCCGAGGTCGCGCGCCGCCGCCGCCATGGAGCCGGTCTCGGCCACGCGCAGGAAGCTCTGGAGGAAGCGCAGGTCCATGCCAAGTTTTCCTATTCAGTGAAGCTAGGAAACGGCAGATTTCCTTTTGACGCGCGATGGCGCAAGCCATGCGGCGGCGCGCTGCCGGCGCCGACCTGCCGCCGCGCATTTCGAAGGACCCGAAGCATGACCACACCCACTCCCGGCCTCGACGCGGCCTCCATCGAGACGCTGAAGCGGGTGTCGACAGCGACGCTCACGACCGTTCTTCTCAAGAAGGGCCTGCGGAACGTCTGGCTCCGGGGCACGGTGCCCCTCGACGCCGACCAGCCGCGCGTCGTCGGGCCGGCCTTCACCCTGCGCTTCGTGCCCGCGCGCGAGGATCTCGCCACGCCGGCGAGCTGGGCCTCGCCGATCTCGACGCGGGCGGCCATCGAGGCCATGCCGGAGGGCGTCGTCGTGGTCGCGGACGCGGCCGGCGGCGTCACCGATGCCGGCATCTTCGGCGACATCCTGTGCGCCCGCATGGTCAAGCGCGGCGTCGCCGGCCTCGTTACCGACGGCGTCATGCGCGACGCGGTCGGCGTTCTCGGCACGGGCCTGCCGATCTGGGGGAGCGGCATCGCCGCGCCGCCCTCCGTCGCCGGCCTCACCTTCGTCGCCTGGCAGGAGCCGGTCGGCTGCGGCGGCGTCGCCGTCTTTCCGAACGACGTGATCGTCGCCGACAAGGACGGCGCGGTTGTCATCCCGGCCGCGCTCCTGCCCGAGATCCTGGCGGACGCGCCCGAACAGGAGCGTGCCGAAGCCTGGATCATGACCGAGGTCGAGCGCGGCGTGCCGCTTCCCGGCCTCTACCCGATGAACGCCGAGACCAAGGCCCGCTACGAGGCCGCCAAGGCGGATGGACGGGCATGAGCGCGCGCCTCGACGCAACCGCTTCCGGCGTCTACGCCATCGCCGCCACGCCCTTCAGCCCGGACGGCGCGCTCGACCAGGACTCGCTCGATCGCCTCACCGACTTCTATCTCGCCTGCGGCGCGACCGGCCTCACCATCCTCGGCATCATGGGCGAGGCGCCCAAGCTCGAGCCGGAGGAGTCCCTCGAGGTCGCTCGGCGGGTGATCGCCCGGGCCGGTGCCGTGCCGGTCGTCGTCGGGGTCTCGGCGCCCGGCTTCTCGGCCATGCGGCGCCTCGCGCGCGGCGTCATGGATCTCGGCGCGGCGGGCGTGATGATCGCGCCGACCCCGCAGCTGCGCACCGACGATTCGATCGCCGGCTACTTCGCCGGCGCCGTCGAAGCGGTGGGCGAGGACGTGCCCTGGGTCCTCCAGGATTATCCCCTGACGCTCACCGTCCAGATGACGCCCGGCCTCATCCGCCGCATCGTCGAGGCCCATCCCTCCTGCGTGATGCTGAAGCACGAGGACTGGCCGGGCCTGGAGAAGATCTCCGCGCTCCGCCGCTTCCAGGCCGAGGGCTCGATGCGCGTGCTCTCGATCCTCACCGGCAACGGCGCCTTGTTTCTCGACTTCGAGATGGAGCGCGGCGCCGACGGCGCCATGACGGGCTACGCCTTTCCCGACATGCTCGCCGACGTCGTCAAGCTGTCGGGCGCCGGGCGGCGCGAGGAAGCGCACGACCTCTTCGACGCGCATCTGCCGCTCATCCGCTACGAGCAGCAGCAGGGCGTCGGCCTCGCCGTGCGCAAATACGTCCTGATGAAGCGCGGCGCCATCGCTTCGGACGC
>CANJKV010000383.1 GCA_947474855.1 Aurantimonadaceae bacterium
TCCATGCTGCACCCCTCGTTCGCGCATGCCTGATCCGGTTCGCCGCAGAGCCGAATCACGGTCAATCAACCAGAGGCGAATCACCTTGTCCAGGACTTGACGGACGCACTTTTCCTCAATTTTTCCTTAAAAGGTGATGGGTCGCAGGCATAATTTGATCGGGCGAACTACTTAATTCGAGTTGCTGCTTGACAGTCTGAAGTTGCTGACGTGCCGAACTAATCTCCAATCCGTTCTCGTCTTGTTTCAGCGCAGGGTCCGCTCGACGATGTCGGCCAGATCGGTGGACAAACCGGGTCGCCCGGCGAGCCAAGTCAGCGCTTCGCGAGCCGTTTCGCGACGGCGAGGCTCCAATGTCTTCCACGACCGGAAGGTGGTGGCGATGCGGGCCGAGACCTGCGGGTTCAAACGGTCGAGATCCAGCAGAACCTCCGCGACGAGCCGCTGACCCGCGCCGTCGGCTCGGTTGAAGGCGAGCGGGTTGGCGCTGGCAAAGCTGCCGAACAGCGAGCGGGCGCGGTTGGGATTGGCAAGGTTGAAGCGCGGGTGCCGGGCAAGCTCGGCGACGCGCTCCACCGTGCCCTCGTCGGGCACGCCCGCCTGAAGCGCGAACCACTTGTCGAGAACGAGGTCGTCGTCCTTGAAGCGGTGGAAGAAGGCGCCGAGCGCGGTCTGGGCCTCGGCCGAGCCGGCGAACTGGTTGACGAGGATCGACAGGCCCGCCAGCCGGTCCGTCATGTTGTCGGCCTCTCGGGATCGCCGCTCGGCGGCGGCGATGTCGCCCGTGGCGGCGGTGAGGAGGTCGAGCGCCGTGTTGGCGAGCGCGCGGCGTCCGGCGCTGTCGGCGTCGGGCGAGAAGGCGCCGCT
This sequence comes from Aurantimonadaceae bacterium, assembly GCA_947474855.1. Taxonomy (GTDB): domain Bacteria; phylum Pseudomonadota; class Alphaproteobacteria; order Rhizobiales; family Rhizobiaceae; genus Antarcticirhabdus. The sequence goes on from CANJKV010000383.1 coordinate 868, forward strand.
CCGCCGTCCGGCCTCCGACAGCTTGGCGAAGAGCTCCGCACCCTCCGAGCCGATCCGTCGCCGGGCGCTCTCGCGCGCCGCGTGAACGGCGGCCGGATCGACGTCGCTGCCGACCATCCGGCCGATCTCGGATTCGGACGGCAGTTGCAAGATCTGCGCCCGGAAGGCCGGCTCCAGCGTCTCGTCGGCGACGGAGGCGAGGATCGCCTCGACGAGCTTCGGGTCGAAGGCGACCTCGACCTCTCGGCGCGCCGCGGCCACCCCGGCCGTCAGGGCGCGGCCGACGAGATCTGTCAGGAGGCGCCAGCGGTTGAAGAGGTTCGGATCCAGCCGCGACAGGGCGAGTGCGTCGTCTTCCGACTGGCGCATCTCCAGCGTCACCGGCGCCGAGAAGTCCCGCAGAATCGAGACCGCAGGCCGCACGCCAAGACCTTCGAAGACGACGCTCTCGCGCGCCTTGCGCAGGTGGATGACGTCGCCGCGGACCTCGGCGCCGGTGACGGCGGCCGCCTCCATGTCGGCGCCGTTGGGGCCGACGAGACCGAAGCGCACCGGAATGTGGAAGGGCTCGGTTCCTGTTCCTGCCGCGCCCGGCTGCAGGCTTTGGGCGAGGGTCAGCGTCAGCCGGCCCGCATCCTCGTCGAAGCGCTCCTCGACGGCGAGCGTCGGCGTCCCCGCCTGATTGTACCAGAGCGAGAACTGCTGAAGGTCCTCTCCCGTCGCGTCCTCGAACGAGCGCACGAAGTCCTCGATCGTCGCGGCCTCGCCGTCATGCCGCTCGAAGTAGAGGTCCATGCCCTTCTTGAAGCCGTCTGCCCCGAGGATGGTGTGGATCATCCGGCAGAGCTCGGCGCCCTTGTTGTAGACGGTCGCCGTGTAGAAATTGTTGATTTCTTTGTATTCCCGTGGCCGGACGGGATGCTGGAGCGGTCCCTGGTCTTCGGGAAACTGATGGGCCTTGAGGCCGCGAACCGAGCCGATGCGCTCGACGGTTGCGGAACACTCGTCCGCCGTGAACCGCTGGTCGCGATAGACCGTCAGGCCTTCCTTCAGGCACAGCTGGAACCAGTCGCGGCAGGTGATGCGGTTTCCGGTCCAGTTGTGGAAGTACTCGTGCGCGATCACCGTCTCTACGCCCGCATAGTCCGTGTCGGTCGCGGTGTCGGAGTCGAGCAGGACGTACTTGTGGTTGAAGACGTTGAGGCCCTTGTTCTCCATGGCCCCCATGTTGAAGTCGGAGATCGCGACGACGTTGAAGACGTCGAGGTCGTATTCGCGGCCGAAGCGCTCCTCGTCCCACCGCATCGAGCGCTTGATCGCGTCCATCGCATAGGCTGCGCGGCTCGCGAGCCCCTTCTCCGTGTAGATCGCGAGGTCAACGGGCCGGCCGCTCGCCGTGGTGAAGCTGTCGGTCAGGACGTCGAGATCGCCCGCGACGAGCGCGAAGAGGTAGGAGGGCTTGGGATGCGGGTCGTGCCACAGCGCGTAGTGCCGTCCGTCCTCGAGCGGACCGCCCTCTACGGGATTGCCGTTCGACAGCAGCACGGGCGCCGCCGCCCGGTCCGCTTCGACGCGCACCGTGTAAGGCGCGAGGACGTCCGGTCGGTCGAGGAAATAGGTGATGCGTCGAAAGCCCTCGGCCTCGCACTGCGTGCACCAGACCCCGCGCGAGCGGTAGAGACCCATGAGCTTGGTGTTGGTTTCCGGCACGATGCGCGTGCCGATGCGAAGGGTGAAGGCTCCGCTCGCCGGCAGGCCTTCGACGCGCAGGCTCGACGGGTCGGCCTCGTAATAGGAGCGCGACAGCGTTTCGCCGTCGAGCGCGAGGCTCGTCAGCTCCAGCTCGTCGCCGTCGAGAAGCAGGGGCGCGTCCGCCGGAACGCCGTTGCGGCGCGACAAGGATAGGGTCGTCTCGATCTCCGCCCGCCCCTCGAACAGCTCGACGGTCATCTCGACGCCGTGCACCATGAAGTCAGTGGGCCGGTAGTCTTCGAGGCGGACGGTCTCGCCGCGCGGGGCTGGGCTGGACATGGTCGTTCCCTTCAGCTCGTGTTCTTCGTCACTAGAAGAGGAGGGCGGCTTTGCCAACGCCGGTCCTCGGCGCCGCCGAAGCGCTTCGGGCTCGACGCGGGGGCGCAAGGGTCATAAGTGATTCTTTACAACGACTCCCGCACGCCCTGCGCGCCGCCCGTCGCGCCGCACCAGCCGAGGTTCTCGCGATGACCGTCCACACACCGAAGTTCGGGCTCGGCGCGTCGGTGCTGCGGCTGGAGGACGACCGCTTCGTGCGCGGGGCCGGCAGCTTCACCGACGACGAGGCGCGGCCGGGTCTGCTGCATGCCTGGGTGCTGCGCTCGCCCCATGCCCATGCACGCTTCACCATCGGCGATATCGAGGCTGCGCGCGGCGCCCCGGGCGTTCGGCTGGTGATGACCCACGCGGACGTGTCGAGTTACGGCGCGGTGGCTTGCGAGACCCTGATCGAGCAGAAGGACGGGAGCCGCGTCGAGGCACGCGACATCCCGCTTCTATGCGACGGTGTGGTGCGCCATGTCGGCGACGCCGTTGCCTTCGTCGTCGCGGAGACCGCGAGCCAGGCCATCGACGCGGCGGAGCTGATTGCCGTCGACTACGAGCCTCTGCCCGCCGTCGCCGACATCGCCGCGGCGAGCGCCGCCGACGCCGCGCTGGTCTGGGACGGGGCGCCGGGCAACCTCGCCGGCCATCTGCACCTCGGCGACGAGGCGAAGACGGAAGACGCCTTCGGCAGGGCGGCCCGCACCGCCTCGATCGAGGTCGTCCA
>CANJKV010000384.1 GCA_947474855.1 Aurantimonadaceae bacterium
AAGTCCTCCGACACCGTCGTCACCTTGTCGAGCCGGGCGGAAAAGGCCTTGGCGGCGTCGAAGGTCGGGTCGTCGGTGGCGATGCCGCGCACCAGCTCGACCAGCTTCATCACCGGCACCGGGTTCATGAAGTGGATTCCGAGGAAGCGCTCCGGCCGGTCGGTGGCGCTGGCGAGCCGGGTGATCGAGATGGAGGAGGTGTTGGTGGCGAGGATCGCCTCGGGCTTCAGCACCGGGCAGACCTGCGCATAGACCTTGCGCTTGACCGTCTCGTCCTCGGTCACCGCCTCGATCACGAGATCGGCCGCTCCGAGCGATGCCACGTCGGTCGACGCGCCGATGCGCGAGAGCGCCTCGGCCTTCTGAGCGCTCGTGATCTTGTCGGAGGCGAGCTGGCGGTCCAGGGTGCCGTTCACCCGCTTCAAGCCGGCCTCGGTCCGGTCCGACGCGATGTCGTAGAGCACGACGGCGTAGCCGGCGAGCGCGCAGACATGGGCGATTCCCGCGCCCATCTGCCCCGCCCCGACGATCCCGATCGTTTCGAACTGCCTGGCCATGCTCCCGTCCTCCATTCGGCTTTGTTGCGCTGCAAACTAGGATGGCCGCACGGCGAGGTCAAAGTCGCAGCCGATCGCGCCTCGGGTCCGAGGATCGACGCGGTCCGAATCGATGGCAAGCCTCGCGAAGGCTTGAAATGCCAACGAATCCTTAAACGGAATCTTTGCCTGCGTAGGGGAGGATCGACGGGGCGCGAGTCCGGCAGCAACGGTCACGACGAGCGAGGACAAGGGCATGCGGATCGGAGATGCGACGCCCATGGCTGGCATGGGCAGCGAGCGACGGCGCCACGACGGCGCAGAGCGCGAGGTCGTGACGCTGGCGGAATCTGCCGAAGGTGCGGTCGGCGACGCCTTCGACTCCATGGGGCTGACCCATCTGGGCTTCGCGGGCATGCTGTCGGAGCTGGCTCTCGGCACCGGCGCCCTCGTGCCCAGCGGCTCGCGCGTCGCGGCGACGCGCGCTTTCTTCGAATGGAGCGACGGCGGCGCCGACGAAGCGGGCGCCCTCGCGGCCTGACGCTTCCGGCGCCTCACAGAAGCTCGAAATCGCCGTCCTCCGCGGCGGACGACGCCGCGCCGCGCAGCCGCGCCGAAAGATCCGACAACAGCACCGCGTCGAGGACGCTCGGCGGCACCGCGGCATCGGACGGTGCCGCCTCCGCCATGCCGGTCAGAACGCCGGCCAGCGCGCGCAGGTGCTGCGCGACGACGTCGATCGACTGAGCGGCACGCAGGGTCTCGCCGCGCGCCGGCCCCGCCCCTTCCCCGCCCGTCAACGCGTGCATGGCGTCGACGCCGGCCGCCTGAACCTCCAGTTCCGCGGCGGCGCGGCCGAGAACGGCCACGAACGACAGGTCGAGCGTTTCAGAAGAATTCGACATGGCCCGCGTCCTCCATGACCTTGGGCGGTGCCGGCTTGGGCGCGGGCGCTCCGACCAGCAGCTGGCGTGCCCGGCCCGTCGCCGGCCAATATTCCACGCGCCGCCCCTGCGTGCCGCCGAGGCTCCCGCCGACCAGCGGAATGCCTTCGTCGGCGAGGAAGCGCTCGGCGAAGGCGACGTTGGCCGGGCCAATGTCGGCTCCGCCGCTCCAAAGGCTCGCGCCGCCGAACAGTTTGGCCTCCAGCCGGGTCCGGGAGGCGCCGCGCTCCAGGAGGCCGTTGATCAGAACTTCCATCAGGTAGGCGCCGTAGCGCCGCGACGAGCCGGCTTCGCGCCCGTCGCCGCCCGCCAGAAGGAAGTGGTTCATGCCGCCCACCTCCGCGACCCGGTCGAAGAGGCAGGCGGCCACGCACGAGCCGAGCACCGCCGTCAGGCAGGTGCCCGCATCGTCGGCGAAGCGCGCTTCCCCTTCGAGAACATGGACGCGGACGGCGGGTCTGCTCATTTCAGGTTGCCGACGACCGCCGTGATCGCCTTCTGCAGCGCCGCCGGCTGCACGGGCTTGGGCAGGAAGTTGTTGACGCCCAGCTTGATCGCCTGCTGCAGCACGGCGCGGTCGCCCGAGCCGGTCAGGATGATGAAGGGCGTCTTGGCCGTCGGCGGGTAGGCGCGGATCGCCTGCAGAAGCTGCAGACCGTTGAGCTTGGGCATGTTGTAGTCCGAGATCACGATGTGCGCGGGCGTCGTCATCATCATCTTCAGAGCCTCCTCGCCGTCCTTGGCGAAGGGGATGTTGGTGATGCCGATCTGATCCAGGGCGTCGCGCATGAGCAGACGGCTGGTGTTCTGATCGTCGACGATCATGACCTTGAGGGACTGCTTGGTCACGGCCATTGTCTTGATCCTTATGTCAGCCGTTGAAGAGGTGCCGCGCGATCGACTCGAGCGGCAATTGCGTGTCGATGGCGTCCATGAGCATCGCCGCCTTGGGCATGCCGTAGACGAGGGATGAGGCTTCGTCCTGGCCGATCGCCAGCCCACCCGCCGAGCGGATGTCGAGCATTCCGGCGGCGCCGTCGCTGCCCATCCCGGTCAGGATAATTCCCACGGATGTCTTTCCGAACCGTCTCGCGACGGAGCGAAAAAGCACGTCAACCGACGGACGATGGCCGCTCACCGGCTCGGACGCAACGAGCGCGCAGACCGGACGCAGGCCGCCGCCGACGGTCAGGTGCGCCGAGCCGCCGGGCGCCAGATAGACCCGTCCCCGCTCGAGCGGCATCCCGTCGGCGGCTTCGTCCACCCGCGCCGGCGAGATCGCGTCGAGGCGGCGGGCGAAGCCCTTGGTGAAGCCCGCCGGCAGATGCTGGACGAGCAGCGTCGGCGGACAATCGGCGGGCCAGCTCGCCAGAAGCGTCGAGAGCGCCTCGATGCCCCCGGTCGAGGCGCCGACCACGACGATCTCGGCCGCCCCTCCTACCCGTTCCGCCTGGACCGCGGGCATCGCCCGGGAAACGATGGGGGGCTCGCTCGCGGCGCCCGGGACCGGCCGCGCCGCATCGCGCCCGCCGCCGGACTGCAGGGCGCGGCGCTGCGACAGGGCCTGGATGCCGCGCCGCGCCGCGGCGGCGGCCTTGACGATCTCGCCGAGGCGCAGAAAGGCTTCTTCCGTCGCGGGCACGGGCTTGGGAAAGCAGTCGAAGGCGCCGATGGAAAGCGCCTCGATGGTGGTCGCCGTGCCGGGCCCGGTGAGGCTCGACACCATCACCACCGGCATGGGCCGCAGGCGCATGATGTGGGCGAGAAACTCGATGCCCTGCATCTTCGGCATCTCGACGTCCAGCGTCACGACGTCCGGATCGAGGCGCTTGATCGCCTCGCGCGCCTCGAAGGCATCGCTCGAATAGCCGACGACCTCGATCTCCGGATCGCGGCCGAGCGCATGGCCGATCAGAAGCCGCATGGTCGCGGAGTCGTCGACGACGAGGGTGCGCACGGGTCTCACGCAGCCCCCCGCTTGCGATAGGTGGTGATGCCCTCGTGGGTGAAGGAGGCGAGCGCCGGACCGACGATGCGCTCGGAATGGCCGGCATAGAGCGTGCCGCCCGGCCGGATGCGGCGGGCGATGCGCGACCACAGGCCCTCGCGCGTCTGGGCGTCGAAGTAGATCGTGACGTTCCGGCAGAACACGACGTCGAAGTCGCCCCGCATCGGCCAGTCGCCG
>CANJKV010000385.1 GCA_947474855.1 Aurantimonadaceae bacterium
CATCGTTGCCTTTGGCCGACCTGGTGGTTCTGGCGGGGCGGCCGCACCCGATCCCATTCCGAACTCGGCCGTGAAACGCCCCAGCGCCCATGATACTTCGTCTCAAGACGCGGGAAAGTCGGTCGCCGCCAGGTCCGCCAAACGCAACAACTGTCCCATGAAAGCTCTCATCCGCCCGCCCCTACAGGGCTCAAGCGGTTGAGCGAGCCAAACGGCAGGCAGGCCGTCTTCACCACCATCCCAGATCCAGAACACGCCGCCAAAATCGGAACACGCCGACCCATCGGCCCGCATAACCTCAGCAAAAGATCATCATCAAAGCCCCGCAGAGCAACACGCTCGCGGGGCTTTGACGCGTTTGGAGGGCCGCTGACCGCGGAGGTCCGCCGCCGAAGGCGCGGACCAGCAGCGCGGGCACAGGAGAGGACGCAGCCTCACGGCGAGCCAATAGCGTCAGGACGATAGCCGACAACGAACCCCACCACCTGCGCCGACGACATCTCGCACGGCTTCAACGCGCTCCGACCGCCGGACAGGCGCCACCCTGGGCGCCTGATTCTCGACATGATGAGCATCACCCTCACTCCCCGCCGGTTTCGACCAAGCCAGCGTCGGTGTCCAACCGCCGACCGCCGGGGAAGGGCGTCGTGACAATCTTCGATCTCTGGGCATGGTCCAGCGGCGAGGGCGGCGCTTACATGAACGCGGCGGCGAAAGCTGTGGAGGTCGTCGGCCTTTGACTCGCCGCGGGTGGGCACCTTCGCGCCTCTTACCGCGGCGGTTTTACATTTTCCTTCGCATGTCCGTTGAGCTCGTAGGTTGGAGGGGCTGCAGCAACAGGAGAGTTGGGTTTCTCATCGACGGTACGAGTCTCGAGCCGGCGTCGTCGTGAAGGCGACCCGCATCGTTGACGAAGCGGATGTGGGTTCCTTACGCGCCGGTCAGCGGCAGTAACCGTGTTCATGACGGCTCGCGGCCCGGTCCCCGGGGAGATCGCACTTGGTCGATCCCCCGCTTGGCATGCGCAGAGACGTCAGCCGGGCTTCGCGAGGAGCTGCAGGGCGGCGTCGCCGTCGATGATCAGGCCCTTGACGAGGCCGCTCGACAGCAGGGCCGCCGCGGCGCGCGTCTTTTCCGGGCTCGCCACCATCAGGACGACGTCGAGATGGCGCAGCGTGTCGAAGGACACGGCGATGGTGCGCCGGTTCAGCTCGTGGTCGACCGGCCAGCCCGACTCGTCGAAGAAGATGCCGTTGGTGTCGCCGATGGCCCCGGCCGCGCGCAGGCTCGCGACGTCCGCCTTCGACAGCATGCCCTGCCGGCGCAGGAGCGAGTTCTCTTCCAGCTCGCCGACGCTGATCATGCAGAGCGTCGCCTCCTCGGCGATCGCCATGGCCTTCGTCACCGAGCGCTGGGACAGGAGCACCTGACGGTCCTCCAGCGTGTCGGCGATGAAGGGCACGGGTAGGAAGTAGCCCTCGCCGCCCGTCCGCTTGGCCAAGGTGTAGACGAGCTCGAACGGGTTGAAGGCCGAGTTCGCGGTGAGCGACCCCATCAGGGAGATGAAGCGGGCGCCCGGCGCGCTGACACCGGCCAGGTGCAGCGTCATTTGCTCGACCGTGCGGCCCCAGCCGAGCCCGACCGTGGAGGGCTCGTCGCGCGCGAGATGCGCGCGCAGGTGATTGGCGGCTAGGAGCCCGACCGCACGGAAGGCCACCTTCTGCGTCGCGGACAGGCCGGCGCGGTCGGTCTCCTCGCGCCCGGCGGGCTTCAGGTCGAGCGCCGGCGTCGCCTGGCAGAAGCGAAGGCCGTAGCGCCGACGCAGCTCCTCCTCCACCGGCACCATGCCGGCGAGCTGCCGGTCCACGGTGATCGACACTACGCCCTCTTCGAGCGCGTCTGCCAGGAGGCGGTTGACCCGCGCTCGGGTGAGGCCCAGCCGTTCGGCCGCTTCCGCCTGGTTGAGGCCGCCGACGTGATAGAGCCAGGCGGCCTTCACCATCAGCGTCTCGTCGTTCTCGATCATCGCGGCCTCGTACATTTGTATTTCCGCTTGACGTTTGTAACAGGTCGGAGCTAGCATTCAACTCGCGTCTGGGAGCGACGCTGGGAGCCGCGCGGAACGAGTGCCCGCGGCATGGGAGGAACTTCAAAATGCAGTTTCGTGCAATGAGGAACGGCGTCCTCGCGGCGCTGGCCGGCCTCGGCGTGTCCGTCAGCGCCCCGGCGCTCGCGCTCGACATCGCCTGGGTCCATGCCAACGCGGCCGCGCAGTCCGAGCAGCGCGTGAAAGCCGGCTTCGACGCCTGGCTGAAAGAGACCGGCAAGGCCGACTGGACCGTCAGCTACCTCGACTCCGGCGGCTCCGGCGAGAAGACCGCCGCCAACATCCAGGACGCGGCCTCGCGCGGCGTCGGCGCCATCATCGTCACCATGGCGGACCTGCGCGCCTCGGCCGCTGCCATCCAGGCGGCAGTCGACGCGGGGATCCCGATCTTCACCGTCGACAGCGGCGACGTGAAGGGCACGATGGTGGACGTGACCACCAACAACTGGGCCATGGGCGCGACCGTGTCGCCCTTCTTCCTCAACGAGCTCGGCCCGGGCTCGAAGATCATCTTCCTGCGCATGGCCGAGCACCACGGCACCCGCAAGCGCGGCGACACCATGGCGACGGTGCTCAAGGAGTATCCGGACATCGAGGTGCTGGCCGAGCACAACATCGACTACACCGCCTTCTTCGAAGACACGACGCGCTCCATGCAGGACTACGCGACGCGCTTCGGGGACGAGATCGACGGTGTCTGGGCGCCCTGGGACGAGCCGGCCCAGGCCGCGCTGAACGCCCTGAAGGCCGCCGGCAACACCCACGCCAAGGTCATCGGCATCGACGGCCACCCGCAGGCGATCGCCGAGGTCTGCAAGGAGGGCAGCCAGATGATCGCGACGGTCAGCCAGCCCTTCGAGAAGATGGGCGCGCAGACCGGCGAGTGGATCGAGGATGTCGTCGTCGAGAAGCAGGACGCGGCCGCCGTGATCCCCTCCAAGGTCGTCTATCTCGACGCCCCGCTGGTCACCAAGGCGAACTGCAAGGACTTCGTGCAGTGATCGCCCGGCCGGCGGCGGGCCTCACGCGCCGCCGGCCGGCCCCTCGCGGCCCGTGCCACGGGCCTCGTCCGTCCTCAGCCAAGCGAGGCATTCCGGCGGCATGGCCATCGTCCTCAGCAACATCGTCATGGACTATCCCGGCACCCGCGCCCTCGATCGCGTCAGCGTCGACTTCCGCGACGACGAGGTTCACGGCCTCATCGGCGAGAATGGCGCGGGTAAGACGACGCTCGTCTCGATCCTCGGCGGCAGCCGCGCCTTCACCGACGGGCGAATGACGCTCGACGGCGAGGAGCTGCGGCTCGCCGGAGCCGGCGACGCGCTCGCCCGCGGCATCGCCCACGTCTCGCAGGAGGGCAGCCTCGTGCCGGGACTGACGGGCGCCGAGAACATTCTCCTCGGCGCCGAGCCGAAGCGCCTGGGTGCCGTGGTCGACCGCCGCGGGCTCAAGCGCCAAGCCCGCGAACTCCTCGCCCGCTGGTTCCCGGACGTTTCGATCGACCTCGACGCGCCGGTGGAAACGCTTCCCTACGCCGACCAGAAGATCGTCGA
>CANJKV010000386.1 GCA_947474855.1 Aurantimonadaceae bacterium
AGATCCTCCAGCGCCGCCTGGACCTCCGGCACCAGCTCGCCGCGGCGCAACTGGCCGAGCGATCCGTTCTGGCGCGCCGTCGGACAGGCCGAGAAGGCCTGCGCCGCCGCGGCGAAGTCGTCGGGATCGTCGCCGAGTTCGGCGGCCAGCATCCGGGCGGTCTCCTCGGCCTGCCGCCAGCCCGCCGCATCCTCGGACGCCGGTTCGACGAGGATGTGCGACGCTTCGAAGAGATCCGGCATGCGGAATCGGCGCAGGTTCGCCTCGTAGTAGCGCCGGCATTCGGCGTCGCCCGGCCTTTGCGGCTCGGGAGCGCGGTCGAGGACGGCGCGGATGAGCGCCTCCTCGGCCAGTTCCAGACGGCCGGCATCGTCCCGCTCGGGGCTCGCCTCGAGCCCAGCCGCGCGGGCGGCCTGCAGCATCAGTTCGCGCACGACGAGGGCCTGCGCCGCCGCCCGCCACGCCGCGGCGCCGTCGCTCGCGGGATGATGCTGGATCTCGCGGGCGATCGCCTCGGCCCCGATCTCGACGCCGTTGACGCTGACCTTGCCGCCGTCCGGCAGCGGCGCGGCGGGTTTGGGCGTCGAGGCGCAGCCGCAGCCGCTGCCGCAGCCGCTCGGCATGACCGGCTCCGGCCGGCGGTCGATGACGAGGCTGGCGGTCATTGCGCGCTCTCCGCTTGGGCCCGGCTGATCGAGGCGGCGCCGCTCACCGCGCCGGCGAAGGGGTCGGCGACGGCCTGCGAGGGGCCGCGCCGCGAGCGCACGACCTGGTAGCCCGGCCGGAACAGGTACCAGACCGGCGCGCTGAAGACGTGGACGAGCCGGGTGAAGGGGGTGATCAGGAAGATCGTGAGGCCGATGACGATGTGCAGCCGATAAACGAAGGCCGTTTCCATGAGGAGGTCGGCCGCCGCCGGCTTGAAGGTCAGAAGGCCCTGGGCCCAGCCCATGAAGCGGATCATCTCGCTCCCGTCGAGCGCCTGGAACGACCAGTAGAAGCTGGCGATGCCGACGACCAGTTGCAGCCAGATCAGAACGAGCACCAGGATGTCGCCGTAGGAGGAGCTGCGGCGGATCCGTGCGTCGAACAGGCGGCGATGCAGCAGGAGCGAGGAGCCGATCAGGGCCGCGATTCCGGCAAGGCCGCCGACCGCGATGGCCATCATCTGCTTGGCCGTGTGGCTGATGCCGAACTGCTCGAACACCGCGACCGGGGTGAGCAGGCCGACGAAGTGGCCGACCAGGATGACCAGGATCCCCAGGTGGAAGAGGTTCGATCCCAGCAGCATCTGCTTGCGCCGCAGGAACTGCGAGGATTCGGAGCGCCAGGAATACTGCGCACGGTCGAAGCGCAGGATGCTCCCGAAGATCAGGACGGTCACGGCAAGGTAGGGGTACCAGCCGAACAGGAGATAGTTGACGGTCTCCCACATGTTAGCCTCCCTTCGCTTGGTGCCTGGCGTCGCGCTGGGCGGCGCGCAGGCGCGTCATCAGCCTGGACGGCTCGCTCGCTCCTTCGAGCGGAGCGCTGAAGTTGATGGGAGCATCCTCCCAGGCGCGGTCGATCTCGGCGGGCGTCGCCGGATCGCGGTAGTCGGGCAGCGTCGGCGCCTCGTCGGGCGAGGGCCTGCGCTTCGACAGATGCGAAAGCCCGTGCAGCACGGCCGCGTAGTCGGTTCCGCGTTCCCTCAGCCGCTGTTCCAGCGCGGCCAGGACGTGCGCCGGTTGGGCGAGCCATTCCTCCGCTTCCCGCTTGGGAAGAACCGACAGGAACTCCAGGAACATCGGCAGGTAGTCGGGAAGCTCGGACTCGCGCATCATGAAGCCGCGGGCGAGATAGGCCTGGCCGAGGTCGATCATGGCCTGGCCGCGCTGGCGCCCGTCGCCGTGGACGTGCTCGAAGAGATGCAGCGAGAGCGCCCGCGAACTGTCGAAGAGCTCGCAGTAATGCGCCTGCAGGTCGAAGAGGTCCTGGCTCGCGAGAGCGTCGAGGAGCGGCTCGAGGAGGGCGAGCGCCTCGGGCGGCAGTTCCGCTTCCTGGTGAAGGGCGTCGCGGACCGGGCCGATATGGGCCTGGAGGTCCTCGCTCGGATAGCTGATGAGGGCCGACAGGGCCCGCAGCGTGTACTTCATAGCGGCACGTCCATGTAGGGCTTGCGGGGCGTGCGCTTGGCGCCGCCGAAGAGGTTCGCCCGCGTGGCGCCGTTGGTGGGCTCGTCGAAGGAGAAGCCGGTCGAGCCGCGAAGGTGATAGGCGTTCTCGTCGGCCTCGCGGTGGCTCGTCGGGATGACGTAGCGGTCCTCATAGGCCGCGAGCGCCATAGTGCGGTACATCTCCTCGACCTGCTGCACGGTCAGTCCGACCTCGCGCGCGATCTCCTCGTCGATATGCCCGTCGACCGTCTTGGCGCGCATGAAGGCGCGCATGGCCAGCATCCGCCGGAGCGCCGAGACGATCGGCGCTTCCTCGCCCGCGGTCAGCATGTTGGCGAGATAGCGCATCGGGATGCGCAGGCTCTCGACGTCCGGCATGCCGTTCCTGGCCGAGATCTTGCCGGCCTCGGCCGCCGACTGGATCGGCGACAGCGGCGGCACGTACCAGACCATGGGCAGGGTCCGGTATTCCGGATGGAGCGGGAAGGCGACCTTCCATTCCATCGCCATCTTGTAGACGGGGGAAAGGATGGCGGCGTCGAGCCATTCCTCCGGCACGCCGTCGAGCAAGGCCTGTCGCCGGACGTCCGGGTCGTTGGGATCGAGGAAGATCGAGAGCTGCGACTCGTAGAGGGACTTCGGGTTCTCGACCGAAGCCGCTTCCTCGATGCGGTCGGCGTCGTAGAGCACGACGCCGAGATAGCGGATGCGCCCGACGCAGGTTTCCGAGCAGACCGTGGGCTGTCCGGCCTCGATGCGAGGAAAGCAGAAGATGCACTTCTCCGATTTTCCCGACGACCAGTTGTAGTAGATCTTCTTGTAGGGACAGCCCGAGACGCACATGCGCCAGCCGCGGCACTTCTCCTGATCGATCAGGACGATCCCGTCCTCTTCCCGCTTGTAGATCGCGCCGGACGGGCAGGACGCCACGCAGGCCGGGTTGAGGCAGTGCTCGCACAGGCGCGGCAGGTACATCAGGAAGGTCTTCTCGAACTGCCCGTAGATCTCCTTCTCGATGCCGTCGAAGTTGGTGTCCTGCGAGCGGCGGGAGAACTCGCCGCCGAGGTCGTCCTCCCAGTTGCCCGACCATTCGATCTTGTTCATCACCTCGCCGGTGATGAGGGAACGCGGCTTGGCCGAAGGCTGCGCCTGGAGCTCCGGGGCCTGCTGCAGCCAGCCGTATTCGAACGTGTAGGGCTCGTAGAAGTCGTCGATCTCCGGCAGGTCGGGATTGGCGAAGATCTTCGAGAGAACGCGCCATTTCGCGCCGATCTTCGGCTCGATGCGGCCGTTGGACTTCCTGGTCCACCCGCCCTTCCAGCGTTGCTGGTTCTCCCAATCCTTGGGATAGCCGATGCCGGGCTTCGACTCGACGTTGTTGAACCAGGCGTATTCGACGCCTTCGCGGTTGGTCCAGACGTTCTTGCAGGTGATCGAGCAAGTGTGGCAGCCGATGCACTTGTCGAGATTGAGCACCATGCCGATTTGGG
>CANJKV010000387.1 GCA_947474855.1 Aurantimonadaceae bacterium
GCTGGCCTGCTTCCTCGGGCAGAAGCGTCAGGTAGGGCGCAACCAGCGCCCACTCCTCATCCGAAACGTCCGACGGATACGGCTTGCGGCAAGTCCTCATCCCCAACCAGATGAGGCATCCCCCCAAACCAGTCCATAACAGCCTCTAGCTGTGCGTGCCGACCGAAGCCTCGAACTCGTGCGGGTGAATGTTCACAGATAACGGAGATGCCGACCGCATCCTTTTAGCTCGGCTGCATGTTTGCCGCTGGAAGGAGACCGGATCCATGTCACTGTGCGTGCTGATCGTTGAGGACGAGCCGCTGATTGCGTTGGATCTTCGCACCATCCTCGAAGACGCAGGTCACGAGGTGGCGGGCATTGCCGCCCGCATGAGCGAGGCCATGCAAGTTGCGGCCTCCAAGCAGCTCGACGTCGCCATCATGGACTATCACATCGCAGGCAGGCACAACGGTGTCGATGTGGCCAAGCGCCTGCGCGAGGAGCATGGCATTGGTTCGCTCTTCGTGTCGGCGAACGTCGATGACAGGCTTCGTGCTATGGCCGCCGAGTGGCAGCCCTTCGGCTTCATCGGCAAGCCCTACATCGAGGCGCAGATCGTCCAAGCGCTCGCCTCCGTAAAGCCGAGACTTTCCTCCAAGGATTGAACGGGTTACGAGACCTCTAGCCTGCTCCTGTGTGTGTGCGGGCGAGGGGTAGACGAACGCGATGAACAACCAGCTCAGCGCGACCGCGGAGGCCGAGCGCTCTGCCGTCCTGCACGCCTATGGCGTCCTCGACACGCCCCGCGAGGAGGAGTTCGATGATATTGCGCGGATCGCAGCCGAGGTTTGCGGCACACCGATCGCCGTGGTGAACCTCGTCGACACGACCAGGCAGTTCTTCAAGGCCGAGGTGGGGCTCGGCGTGCGCGAAACGCCGCTGGAGGCCTCCTTCTGCGGGCATGCCATTCTCGCCGAGGACTTCATGATGGTGCCGGACGCCACGAAGGATCCGCGCTTCAACGGCAATCCGCTCGTCACTGGAGAGCCGGGCTTGCGCTTCTATGCCGGCGCCCTCCTCAAGACCCGCGAAGGCCTGCCGATCGGCACGGTCTGTGTCCTCGACATCCTTCCCCGCAAGTTGGACGACCATCAGGTCCGCACGCTGCGTCTCCTCGCCCGCCAAGCCATGACGCAGATGGAGCTGCGCAAGGCCCTGACCGATCGCGAACGGGCTTTGGCCGAGCAGCGCACCCAGGCGTTTCGCAACCGGAAGATCCTCGACAGCGCCATCGACTTCGGGATCATCGTCACCAATCCCGGTGGCATGGTCACAGAGTGGAGCAAGGGAGCGGAAGCCATCCTCGGCTGGAGGGAAGAGGAGATGCTCGGCACGCCGTCCGACCGCTTCTTCACGCCCGAAGATCGCGAACACGGACGTGTCGAGGCGGAGATGTCCGCGGCGCTGAAGGACGGACGGGCATCCGACGACCGCTGGCACATGAGAAAGGACGGCTCACGCTTCTGGGCAAGCGGCGAGATGACGCCGCTCTTTGGCGACGACGGCGAGCACCTGGGCTTCGTGAAGGTGTTGCGCGACAGAACGACCGAGCATCTTGCAGGCGAGCGCCTGCGCCGCACAGAAGCGCGCCTTATCCAGGCGCAGGAGGCGGGTGGCGTCGGCGTCTTCACCATCGACATCCTTGAGGACGTGATCACCCCGACGCCTGAGTTTTCGCGCCTTTATGGCCTGGAACACAAAGAGCACCGTTCCGCATCGGATTTCGAGCGGCTCGTTCTTGCCGAGGATCAGGATCTCGTCTCACACACCGCCACCCGCAACGCGGCGGTCGCCCTTGCTGAGGTGGAATACCGCATCCGCCGTCCCAATACTGGGGAGCTTCGCTGGATTTCCAGAAAGGGCGAGTTCGAGCGCGATGCCGCCGGACGTGCCACTCGCTTCGTCGGCGTGTCTCGCGACATCACCGATCAGGTGCAAGCCCGTCGGCAGCTCGAAGACGAGCGCGAGCTCCTGGCGCAGATGTTCGAGCAGGCCCCGACCTTCATGGCACTTCTGCGCGAGCCGGATCATCGCTTCGAGAGGGTAAACCCTGGTTATACTAAGCTCGTTGGTGATCGCGACGTTGTAGGCTTGCCTGTTGCCAAAGCTTTGCCTGAGGTGGTGGAGCAAGGCTTCATTGACGTTCTGGACGAGGTGTACCGCAGCGGTGTGCCTTATCAGGCTCGCGGCACGAGGGTTGAGCTACGTTCGAGCGCCGATGGACCGTCTGAGGCGCGCTACCTCGACTTCGTCTTCCAACCCATCCGCGATGCGGCCGGCGAGATCACGGGCATCTTCATCCAAGGTGCCGACGTCACCGAGCGCGTTGAGGCAGAGGCTCGTCTTGCGGCCGCCGAACGGCGCTACCGCACCCTGTTCAACTCCATCGATGCCGGTTTCTGCGTCATCGAGATGATCTTTGAAGATGGGCGCCCGATCGACTACCGCTTTCTGGAGCACAACGCGGCTTTCGAGCGACACACCGGCCTTGTCGATGCTCATGGCAAAACCATACGGGGGATGGTCCCAGAACTGGAGACGTTCTGGTTCGAGACCTACGGCCGCGTGGCTACAACAGGCGAGCCGATCCGCTTTCGCCAGCAAGCGGAGCCGATGGATGGCCGCTGGTTCGAGGTCTTTGCCTTCCGCCTAGACGACTCCGGTCCCAACCAAGTCGGCATCCTGTTCTCCGACATCACGGAACGAGTGGCTTCCGAGACCCAGCGCCACCTCCTCAACCGTGAGCTTTCACATCGCCTGAAGAACACGCTGGCAACCGTCCAGTCGATCGCTACCCAAACCCTGCGCTCGGCTTCGGACACTGCGAGCGCCCGCTTGGCTCTGACGGCGCGTATCCAAGCATTGGCGAACGCGCACGACCTTCTGCTTCTTGGATCGCGCGATGCGGGCTCGATCGAAGACATCGTGCGGGGTGCCGTCTCGGTCCATGACGCCGAGGGCCGGATCAGCCTATCAGGACCGGAGGTGATGGTGGGATCAACCGCCGCCCTTTCCCTTTCCCTCATCTGCCACGAACTCGCAACGAATGCCGGTAAGTACGGTGCCCTGTCGGCTCCTGAAGGTCAGGTGACGATTGCCTGGCAGGTGGAGGTGAAGGGGGGCAGCCAACCGCCGCTCCTCGTCTTCGACTGGGTCGAGCGAGGGGGACCGCCAGTCACTCAGCCACAGCGCACAAGCTTCGGCACACGCTTGATCGGCATGGGCCTGTCAGGAGGAGGTGAGAGTTCGTCCGAGATCCACTATGCCCCTGAAGGCCTGCGATGCCGGATCGTGGGGCTCCTCACCGACCTCTAGAGCCTGTTATGGACCATGGATAGGTGTTGTGCTGGCTGTGCCGAGCCGCCGGGTAGGAGCCGAAGGCCGCCGATAGCCGGGGCCTATCGGCAAGGTCGGCGACGCACTCCGGCGGCCCGGCACGGCCAGCCTGAAGGGTCGGGTGAGCGAAGTCATCCGGGGCGTCGGCTAGTCGAGCCAAGACGGATAGTCTTGGCTCGACGAACCTCCTA
>CANJKV010000388.1 GCA_947474855.1 Aurantimonadaceae bacterium
GAAGCGGTCGGCGATCTCGGCCTCCAGCCGCGCGACCTCGGCCGCGTCGCTCAGCCGGTCGAGGCGGCGGTAGAGCGCGATGCGCTGGCCCGCGTCGGACACGTAGTCCGGCGGAATGCGGCCGGACAGGCCGAGCGTGATCTCCGGGCGCCAGTCGCCGTCGTCGCGGCCGGTTTCGGCCTTGGCGAGGGCGAGGTCGAGATAATGGCGGTAGAGGTCGAGCCCGAGAAGCTTCATGTGCCCGGCCTGGGTTTCCCCGAGAAGGTCGCCGGCGCCGCGCAGGTCCAGGTCGCGGGCGGAGATCGCGAAGCCCGAGCCCAGCGCCGAGAGCTCGGTGAGGCTGGCGAGGCGGCGCTCGGCGCTTTCCGACAGGGCTTCCTTCGAATCGGTGAGAAGGAGGGCGAGGCCGCGGCGGGCCGAGCGGCCGACGCGGCCGCGCAGCTGGTGGAGCTGCGACAGGCCGAAGCGGTCCGGCCGCCAGACGACGAGGGTGTTGGCGGCGGGCACGTCGATGCCGCTCTCGACGATGTTGGTGGCGAGCAGCACGTCGCCCTCTCCTTCCGCGAAGCCGAGCATCACGCGGTCGATCTCGTCGGGCGGCAGCTTGCCGTGCGCGACGACCGTCTCGAGGCTTGGCACGATGCGGGCGAGGCGCCGGGCCATCGGCTCGATGTCCTCGACGCGCGGACAGACCACGAAGGAGCGCCCGCCGCGCGCGGCCTCGCGGGTCAGCGCCTCGCGCACGAGATCGTCGTCGAAGGGGCGCACTTCGGTGCGGACGGCCTGCCGGTTCGTCGGGGCGGTGGTGATGACGCTGACGTCGTGGAGGCCGACGAAGGCCGACTCGAGCGTCCTCGGGATCGGCGTCGCGGTGAGCGTCAGGACGTGCCCGCCCCGGGCCTTCTCGCGCAGCTTGTCCTTGTCCTTCGTGCCGAAGCGCTGCTCCTCGTCCACGACGAGGAGGGCGAGGTCGCGGAAGGTCACGGCGTCCGCGGCGAGGGTGTGGGTGCCGACGACGATCGGGATCGAGCCGTCGGCGAGCCCCGCCTTGACCCGCGCCTGGTCGGCACGCTCGGTCATGCGCGACAGCTCGGCGACCTCGATGCCGAAGGGGGCGAAGCGGCGGGACAGGTTGCGCAGGTGCTGGCGGGCGAGAACCGTGGTCGGAGCCGCGAGCGCGACCTGCCCGCCGGCGAAGACAACGGCCGCGATGGCGCGCAGCGCGACCTCCGTCTTGCCGAAGCCGACGTCGCCGCAGAGCAGCCGGTCCATCGGACGGCGGGAGGCGAGATCGGCGAGAATCGCGTCGAGGGCAGCGGCCTGTCCGGCCGTCAGTTCGTAAGGAAACCCTTCGGCGAAGCGCTCCAGCCGCTGGCGCGGGGCCTCGACGACCCGGCCCCTGGCGCGTGCGCGCTTCAGGCCCAGCTCGGCCATGGCCCGCGCGGCTTCCTCGATCTCGCGCAGCATGGCGTTGCGGCGCTTCAGCCAGGCCTCGCTGGCGAGGCGGTCGAGCGTGACCGCCTCTTCCTCGCCGCCGTAGCGCCAGAGCGCGCCGATCTCGCCGACCGGCACCATGAGCTTGGCGCCGTCGCGGTAGCGCAGGGACAGGACGTCGCGCGCGCCGCCGTCGGCCTCCACCGTCTCGATTCCGTCGAGAACGCCGAGGCCGTGATCCATGTGGACGACGACGTCGCCGGGCGAGAGCGCGTCGATGCCGAAGGCCGCGGCGGCTTCGTCCTCGGCGTCGCGGCCGCGGGCGAAGGACCCGAGAAGATCCGCCGCCGCGACGATCACGGTGCCGGTCTCAGGCGCGATCGAGCCGCGATCGACCGGCAGGATCATGGACAGGAAGGCGCCGGGCTCGGCGGCGCGCACATCCTCCCAGCTCGTCGCCTCGACGATGTCGCGCTTGAGGATGCGGCGTGCCCGGCGGCGCAGCTCGGCGGCGATCGGGGCGCTCGGGGCGGCGAGGACGAGGCGCTTGTCGGCATGGGACGCGGCGAAGGCGGCGAAGGCCTTATTCGGGGCGCGTTCGGCCGCGAAGCGGGGCACGTGGCGGTCGGCGCCCTTGGACACGACGGGCGTCACCGCGTGGCGGGCGAAGAGCTCGCCGCGCTCCTCCTTCGTCAGGAAGACGGATTCGAGCTTGGGCGGGCGCCGCCCGCGCCCCTCGGCCCGAAGGCTCAGGGCCAGAGCCTCGCGCGCCTGCTCCAGGAAGACCTCGACGCGGCGGCCGGCGCCTTCCTCGACGAAGAGCTCGGCGTCCGGAAGATAGTCGAAGACCGAATCGAGGGTGCCGTAGAATTCGGCGAGCCGGTTCTCCCGCTCGGCCGGGGTGCCCCCGGCCCGCGCGTCGGTGGCGTCGGCCAGCACGATCTCGGAAGCGGGGTCGACGATGAGGTGCTCGGTCGGCTCCAGGCTGCGCTGCGTCGCGGGATCGTAGGACAGGATCTGGGTGACGCGGCCGTTCTCGAACTCGACGCGGCAGGGCCGGGGCGCCGCGGCGGGGAAGATGTCGACGACCCGCCCGCGAAAGGCGACTTCGCCCGCTTCGTCGACCCGACCATCGAAGCTGTAGCCGATGCGCAGGAGCGTGTCCTCGAGCGCCTTCAGGTCGATGGGATCGCCGACGCGGAACTCGACGTGGTGGGTCGCGTCCCAGAGCGAGCGGGGCGGCACGCGGCGAAGGATCGCGTCGGTGGTGGTGACGGTGACGGCGGGGCGGTGATCGGCGTCGGTGAGCCAGCGCAGCACGCTCATGCGTCGCCCGGTGACGGCGCGCGAGGGCTCGACGCCCTCCAGCGGCGGCACGTCCCAAGGCGGCAGGTAGGCGACGCGATGGCCCTCGTGCAGGGCTTCGAGAATGGAATAGAGGCAGACGGCCTCGGAGGCGGAGCGCGACACGTAGAGGATGGGCTTGGCACCCGGGCGACGCGCGCGCTCGGCGAGTATGCCGGCGATGGCGCCGTTGAAGCCGAGCGCGGCGATGGGGCCGGTGGGATCGACGGCCGCCGCGGAGGACGGCGACGAGGGCCCCGTTGCGGCCCCGGCGACGGGGCGCTTGCGCGCGCGGGGCTTGGCGGAGGGCTCGGCCTTCGCCTTTTTCGGCGGCGGCTCGGCCGTCTTTGCCTTTGCCTCGGGCTCCCGGCTCTCGCGCGCGGCGGTTCGGCTCATGTCGTCATGCACTCCCTGCGGACGCGGACACGGCTCCGCCGAGGCGGCGGGAGCGGCGATCCCCCGGCGCCGTGTCGGGCCGGCAGGTCAACGGCCACCCGCCGCTTTCGTTGCGGCGTGCGGCGCGGTGTCCACAGGAGAGGCGGCGCCGGTTTCGCGGGGCATGCATCCCGTTTGCCGAGACCTAGAGCCTGTTATGGTCCATGGATAGATGTTGTGTCGGTTCAGCGAGGTTCAGCCCGGCAGGAGGTTCGTCGAGCCAAGACTATCCGTCTTGGCTCGACTAGCCGACGCCCCGGATGACCTCGCTCACCCGACCCTTCGGGCTGGCCGTGCCGAGCCGCCGGAGTGCGTCGCCGACCTTGCCGA
>CANJKV010000389.1 GCA_947474855.1 Aurantimonadaceae bacterium
CCGGGCCACACGGTGCGCGGCGAGTACCAGAAGGGCGGCGGCGTGCCCTGCCTCGTGGCCGTCCATCGCGACGCCTCCGGCAACGCGCTGGAGCTGGCGCTCTCCTACGCCTGCGGCGTCGGCGGCGGCCGCTCGGGCATCATCGAGACGAACTTCAAGGAAGAGTGCGAGACCGACCTCTTCGGCGAGCAGGTCGTGCTCTGCGGCGGCCTGGTCGAGCTGATCCGCGCCGGCTTCGAGACGCTGGTCGAGGCCGGCTACGCCCCGGAGATGGCCTATTTCGAGTGCCTCCACGAGGTGAAGCTGATCGTCGACCTCATCTACGAGGGCGGCATCGCCAACATGAACTACTCGATCTCGAACACGGCCGAATGGGGCGAGTACGTCACCGGCCCGCGCATCATCACGGACGAGACCAAGGCCGAGATGCGCCGCGTCCTCAAGGACATCCAGACCGGCAAGTTCACCTCGGAGTGGATGCAGGAGTACCGCTCCGGCATGGCCCGCTTCAAGGGCATCCGCCGCAACAACGACGCCCACCAGATCGAGCAGGTCGGCGAGAAGCTGCGCGGCATGATGCCCTGGATCAAGTCGAACGCGCTGGTCGACAGAGCACGCAACTAAACTTGACGGCAGATCGCGACGATCGACGGGGCGCCCTTCGGCGCCCCGTTTCGTTGCTGCGACAGGATTCACGCCGTTTTAATTTCCTCCGCATCTAATCGGCGGGCCGGAATTGACAACGGAGGGCCGGGCCATGTCGGCTCAGACTCTGCATTCTCCCGAAGGCTCAGGCTCCTCGGACGACTCCGAGCGCCGCGTGGCGCAGCGCTTCCGCACGCTCAAGCGCGCCAAGATCCTGTTCAACAACAACTTCTCGACTTTCGACTGCATCGTGCGCAACATCTCTGCGACGGGCGCGCTCCTGACGCTGGATGAGGCCGTGCATCTGCCGCGCGAGTTCAACATCCGGATCGGCGAGGAAAAGACCGTCCACTTCGCCAAGCTGGTCTATCGGCGCGGCATGTTCGCCGGCATCCACTTCCTCGACGCGGATGCAAGCGCACCGGCCGACGAGGCGCACCTCCGTCCGGCCCCCGCGGAGCCCGTTGCTTCGTCCGCGAGCTTTCCCGTGGCTGCCCTGCCGTCCGGCCAGATCCGGCGCATCGAGCCCGAGATCCTGCCGCTCGCCCTCCGCCGCGCCGCGGCCTGGGCCCGCTTCGGCGTCTGATCGAAGACGGCGGGCGCACGGCTTCGGTCGCAGAAGCGACCGAAGCGCTGCGGATTCCCGCGATGGGCGAGGAGCCGCTCGCGAGAGCCGGTCTCGTTTGGCCGTCGAGGATGACACAGGTTCCGAAACGGTCGGTCGGCTCCGCCATCGGCAGTGCAGATCGACGCCGATGAACTGCGCTTCGAAGCATTCGGGACAGCGCTGATCGCGGTGGCCGGCACGCGCGAGCGTTCACCAGGCATTGAAATTTCATAAGTTCCAGTTGCAAGCTCTGCACAAGTCGAACGCGACAAGTTGCTCGGCAAATGAACCCTCGCGTTCAACGGCGAAGCCCGGAAGAGACCGGCTCGCCGCCGCCTCCACGATGATCGGAGTTCCCGTGTCGCGCCTTCTCGCCGTGCTTGCTCTGCAAGCATCTCTGATCTCCCATGCGAGCGCCCAGACGATCGGGCTCGCCATGCCCAGAACCGACGACCCGTTCCGCACCGTAATCGGCGGCAGCGTCGAGGAGGCGGCGGCCGCGGCAGGTCTGAAGCTCGTCAAGACGGACGCGCAGAACGATCCCGGCCTGGAGGTCGAGAACGTGCGCCAGCTCATCAAGGACGGTGTTGCGAGCTTGGTCGTCCTGGGCGGCGACTCCAAGGCCGAGGTCGAGATCGCCCGCCTCGCCCGCGCCGCCGACGTTCCGCTCGTCTTCGTCAACCACATGCCGGGCGACGGGGTGCTCGGCGGCGAGGTCGTCTACGTCGGCTCGAACGAGGTCGAGTCGGGCACGCTTCAGGCCGAGGAAACCTGCCGTTTGATGGGCGGCCACGGCACGGCCGTGATCATGATCGGCGAGTTGAACCATCCGGCGGCCCGGCTACGCACGCTGGACGTCCACGAGGTCTTCTCGCGACCCGATTGTCGCGGCATCGAGATCCTGGAAGAACAGAGTGCCAACTGGGATCGCGCCGAGGGCAAGGCCCTTCTCGAGGCCTTCCTCGACGGCGGGCTGAAGCCGGACGCAGTGATCGCCAACAACGACGAGATGGCGCTCGGCGCGATCCAGGCGGCGAAGGAAGCCGGCATCAAGCCGATCGTCGCGGGCATCGATGCGACCGACGACGCGCTGGCCGCCATGATGGCCGGCGACCTCAGCCTGTCCGTGCTCCAGGACGGCAGGGCGCAGGGCGCCCTCGGCCTCGAGCTGGCGCGCCAGATGGCAGCCGGCAAGAGCGTCGACACGCTCAATTGGATTCCCTTCAGCCTCGTGCGCTCCGACGACGCGGCCGCCCTCGCCGCCAAGCGCGCGCAGAACTGACACAGCAGGAACCGGCGACTCAAGCCATGCGCATCAGCACCCGCCTCATCGGCTCGTTCGGAGCCGTCCTCGTCCTCACCTCCGCGATCGGCTACCTCGGCATCCAGAAGCTGTCTGAGGGCAACGAGCGCATGAACGCCTTCATCGGCGGCCCCTTCGGCCGCAGCGCCGTCCTCACCGACCTGCGCAGCAATGTCGCCGAAGCGCAGCAGGCGGCGAGCAACGCCATCATGTCGTCTGACGACGGTCGGATCACGTCGGAACGCGAGAACTACGACCGCATCTTCGGCACCGTGATCGAACGGATCGACGCCTACCGCGCCAGCGACACGCCGGTGGCGCCTGCCGATATCGACGCCCTCAAGGCGAACCTTCAGCGCTTCGACACCCTGACGCGCCAAGCCGTCGATCTTGCCGCACGCAACGAGGAAACCCGGGCTGGCGAGCTGAACAGGCAGTCCGTCCAGCCGATCGGCGACCGCCTCGAACTGTCGATCGGAAGCCTGCGCGACGAGATCGTGCTTCTCGGCGGGCCCGAGACCACGGTCACGATCGCCGGCCAGCTGCGGGCCGACGTCCCCGGCTACCGGCGCATTTTGACACGCGCCCTGAACGAGACCGACGAGGCGGAGCTCCGGCAGCTCGCCGAGCGCGCGAAGGCCGCGGTCGCCTCGGTCGACCGCAAGCTCGACCGTCTGGCGAAAGCTCTCGTGATCGCGAAGGTCGAGCCGCCCGCGCTCGGCCGTGTCCAGCGCCTGTGGAGCGAGCTCAAGCCGCCCGCGGAGCAGTATCTCGAGCACGGTCTCGCCAATTCGACCTTCCGTGCCGCGCAGATTGTCCAGAACGACATCATGCCGCTCTCCACGAGCATCAAGGGCGAGCTGATCCGCTTCGCCGAGGCGGAGAAGGCCGCGGCGGAAACCGTCGCGACGGGAAACAACGAGGCCTTCCTGTCCACGCGCGCGCTGCTGATCGGCTTCGGCATCGCGGCGGTGATCCTGGGCGC
>CANJKV010000390.1 GCA_947474855.1 Aurantimonadaceae bacterium
CGACGCAGTCCCTCGCGGTGGGCGCCGCAGGCGGACCCTTTCTGACGATTAGCATACGTCGCAGGTTCAGCCTGCGGCGCCCCCTAGCCCTCCTCGCAAGGGAGGCACCGACTGCTTCAACGCTCCGGCCGCTCCCCACGCGGCGCGGAATCGCGCCCGCGCGCCCTGGCACCGCTTTCGTCCCCTGCCGCGCGAAAAGACCGGCGGCACGTCGACCCGAAAAGGCGCCGATCCGCATCACACGCCTGGATTGCTGCCCCACTTGCGCCAGATTGTCTCATCGGGAGGAATCACCATGAGCGATGACGCCGCCGCCGCAGGTCCCCGCGCCGCAAGCCTGCCGAACCGGACCGACGCCGCATCCGCGGCGTCTCAGCGCGCCGACGAC
Organism: Aurantimonadaceae bacterium; assembly: GCA_947474855.1. GTDB lineage: Bacteria > Pseudomonadota > Alphaproteobacteria > Rhizobiales > Rhizobiaceae > Antarcticirhabdus. The sequence continues at coordinate 389 of CANJKV010000390.1, forward strand.
GGGATCTTTCCGATCAAGCCCGTTCCGATCGCCGTCGGCCTCGCGATCTTCCTGGGCCTTCTCGCCCTGCCGGCGCCCGAGGGTCTCTCGCCGGAAGGCTGGCGGGTCGTCGCCGTCGTCGGACTGATGTTCGCCTGGTGGATCACCGAGGCGATCCCCCTTCCGGTCACGGCGCTCCTTCCGGTCGCGCTCTTTCCCACCTTCGGCATCAACACCGTGCGCGAGGCGGCCGCACCCTTCGCCGATCCCGTCATCTTCCTCTTCATGGGCGGCTTCCTTCTCGCCCTCGCCATGGAGCGCTGGAACCTGCACCGCCGCGTGGCGCTCAACATCCTGCGCCGCACCGGCTCGCGCCAGCACAACATCATCGGCGGCTTCATGCTGGCGACGGCGCTCTGCGGCATGTGGGTCTCCAACGCCGCGACGGCGGTGATGATTTTCCCCGTCGCCATGTCCGTCGCCAAGCTCATCGAGGAGCGCGGCGGCAGCTCGCAGTTCCCCATGGCCCTGATGCTCGCGGTCGCCTACGCCGCCTCCATCGGCGGCGTGACGACGCTGATCGGCACGCCGCCCAACGCCATCCTCGCGGGCACGCTCAACCGGGCCTACGGCTACGACATCGGCTTCGCCCAGTGGATGATCATGGGCGTGCCGATCGCCGCGGTCATGCTGACCGGCACCTGGCTCATCCTCACCCGCCTCGCCATCCGGCTCGACCGCGGCGAGATCGAGGGCGCCGACGCCCTGTTCCGCACGCAGCTCGACGAGCTCGGCGGCTGGACGCGGGCCGAGATCCGCGTCGCCGCGATCTTCGCGCTGACCGCCGCGGCATGGGCGCTGCGCACCACGATCACACCTTACGTTCCCGGCCTCAGCGACGCCTCGATCTCGATCTTCGCCGCTCTCGCGCTGTTCCTGACGCCGTCCGGCGGCCCGAACGGGGGCGCGCTGATCGACTGGGACACGGCCAAGCGCCTTCCCTGGAACATCCTGCTGCTCTTCGGCGGCGGCCTCAGCCTTGCCGGCGCCATGGCTTCCACCGGCCTCGACGCCTGGATCGGCGATCAGATCGGCGGCTACGCCTCCGGCCTGCCGACGATCGGCATCGTGCTCCTGATCACCCTCGTCGTCCTCGTCATGACGGAGTTCACCTCCAACACGGCCACCGCCGCGGCCTTCGTGCCGCTCTTCGCGGTCCTCGCGATCGGCATCGGCGAAAACCCGCTGCTTCTCGCCTTCCCCGCGACGCTCGCGGCCTCCATGACCTTCATGCTGCCGGTCGCAACCCCGCCCAACGCCCTCGTCTTCTCCTCGGGCTACTTCACCATCGGCCAGATGGCGGCGAAGGGCATCTGGGTGAACGTCCTCGCTCTCGTGGTCATCACCTTCATGTCCTACTGGCTCCTCATCACCTTCTTCGGCGTCGTCGTCGGAGAGGTTCCGGACTGGGCGACGGGAGGCGCGACCTAGCCGGCCTGCACGCTTGTTTCCGCTTTGTTCGCGTGCCATCTAGGGCAACGTCACTCGCCCCTGGACCCGCATGGCCAAGCCCAAGATCTCCTTCATCTGTCAGTCCTGCGGGGCGGTCTATACGCGCTGGCAGGGCAAGTGCGACGCCTGCGGCGAGTGGAACACCATCGTCCAGGAGCAGGTGGATGCCGGCGGGGGCGTCGGCGGCGGGCCGATGATGGCGCGCGGCCGGCGCAAGGGCCGGGCCTCCGAGCTCCTGTCGCTGGCGGGCGAGAGCGACGAGGCGCCGCGCGTCGTGTCCGGCATCGACGAGCTCGACCGGGCGACGGGCGGCGGCTTCGTGCGCGGCTCGGCGTTGCTCATCGGTGGCGATCCCGGCATCGGCAAGTCGACGCTCCTGATGCAGGCCACCGCCGCGCTCGCCCGCCGCGGCCATTCCGTCATCTACGTCTCGGGCGAGGAGGCCGTCGCGCAGGTGCGCCTGCGCGCCCAGCGCCTGAAAGTCGCCGATACCGGCGTCAAGCTGATGGCGGAGACCAACGTCGAGGACATCCTCGCCACCCTCAACGAGGCGCGCCGCCCCGACCTCGTCGTGATCGATTCGATCCAGACCCTCTGGTCGGACGGCGTCGAATCGGCGCCCGGCACGGTCACGCAGGTGCGCACCGGCGCCCAGGCCCTGATCCGCTACGCCAAGGCGAGCGGCGCGGCCGTGATCCTCGTCGGCCACGTCACCAAGGAAGGGCAGATCGCCGGCCCGCGCGTCGTCGAGCACATGGTCGACGCCGTGCTCTACTTCGAGGGCGAGGGCGGCCACCACTACCGCATCCTGCGCACCGTCAAGAACCGCTTCGGCCCGACCGACGAGATCGGCGTTTTCGAGATGGGCGATTCCGGCCTGCGCGAGGTCGCCAACCCGTCCGAGCTGTTCCTGGGCGAGCGCAACGCCTCCTCGCCCGGCGCCGCGGTCTTCGCCGGCATGGAGGGCACGCGCCCCGTGCTCGTCGAGATCCAGGCCCTCGTCGCCCCCTCGGCCCTCGGCACGCCGCGCCGCGCGGTGGTGGGCTGGGACCAGCCGCGCCTCGCCATGGTGCTCGCCGTTCTCGAAGCTCATTGCGGCGTGCGCCTGGGGAGTCACGACGTCTACCTCAACGTCGCCGGGGGCTTCCGCATCTCCGAGCCCGCGGCCGATCTCGCGGTGGCCGCCGCGCTCGTGTCCTCGCTCTCGGGCGCCGCCCTGCCGCCGGACTGCGTCTACTTCGGCGAGGTCTCGCTGTCGGGGGCCGTGCGCGCCGTTGCCCATGCCGGCCAGCGCCTGAAGGAGGCCGAGAAGCTCGGCTTCCGCCAGGCGGTGCTGCCTGTTCTCGGCCCCGATGTTGGGCGCCCGCTCGACGGGCGAGCCTTCGAGGTCGAGACGCTGCCCCACCTCGTCGCGCGCGTGGCGGGCGGCTCGCTCGCCGCCGAGGACGACGAGACTTGATTTTGCCCCACCGACCGAGTGTAACCGCGCAATCGGGCGCTCTCCGCGCCGCCGCCTCCCGTTCCAAGGCCCCTTCCCGATGACGGTCACCCTCCTCGACGGCTTGCTTTTCGGCATCATGCTCGTCTCGGCGCTCCTCGCGATGGTGCG
>CANJKV010000391.1 GCA_947474855.1 Aurantimonadaceae bacterium
GCGCCCCGCATGACCCTGACGGCCGAGCCAGACGCGATCGACGCGCGCGCCATCGCCGAGCGGCTCGGCGAGCGTTCCGTTGTGCTCGTGGGCCTGATGGGCTCGGGCAAGACCACCGTCGGCCGGCGCCTGGCGCAGATCCTCGACCTCCCCTTCGTGGACTCGGACAACGAGATCGAGACGGCCTCGCGCATGAGCATCGCCGAGCTCTTCGAGGCTTATGGCGAGCCGGAGTTCCGGGCACTGGAAAGCCGCGTCGTCACCCGCCTCGCCGCGGAAGGCCGGCGGGTGCTCGCCACCGGCGGCGGCGCCTTCATGACGCCGGCGATCCGGGACGCGTTGAAGAACCGCTCGATCACCGTCTGGCTGCGCGCCGACCTCGACACCCTCATGGAGCGCGTCGGCCGGCGCGGCGACCGCCCGCTCCTGAAGGCTCCCGACCCGCGCGCGGTGATGGCCGGGCTGATCGAGAAGCGCTACCCCGTCTACGCCCTCGCCGATATCACGATCGATTCGCGCAACGTGCGCCGTGAAACGGTCGCGGCCGAGATCGTGTCGGCGCTCGTCCGCCATCTCGACGCGAAAGGATGATCCGATGAGCGACATCGATCCCGGCCAGGCGCGCCCCCCGCGCCGCGTGCGCGTCGACCTGCCCGGCCGCGCCTACGACATCCTGATCGGAGCCGGCCTCGTGGAGGCGGCGGGATCGATCCTCGCCGAGCGCCTGCCGGACGCGCGGCTGGCGATCGTCACCGACGAAACGGTCGCCGCCCTCCATCTCGGCCGCCTCACCGCCTCGCTCGATGCCGCCGGCATCGGCCACGCCGTCGTCACCGTGCCGCCCGGCGAGACGTCCAAGTCCTTCCGCCAGCTGGAGCACGTGGTCGACGCCATTCTCGCCGGCCGCTTCGAGCGGGGCGACGCGGTGCTCGCCTTCGGCGGGGGCGTCGTCGGCGACCTCGCGGGCTTCGCCGCCGCGATCGTCCGTCGCGGCATGCGCTTCGTCCAGATGCCGACGACGCTTCTGGCGCAGGTCGACAGTTCCGTCGGCGGCAAGACCGGCATCAACTCGCCCCGCGGCAAGAACCTCGTCGGAGCCTTCCACCAGCCCGATCTCGTTCTCGCCGACACGAGCGTCCTCGATACGCTCGTTCCCCGCGAGTTCGCGGCCGGCTACGCCGAGGTCGTGAAGTACGGCCTCATCGACCGGCCGGAATTCTTCGACTGGCTGGAATGGAAGCGCGCGCCGATCTTCGCGGGCGGGCCGGAGCGCGCCGAGGCGATCGCGGCGAGCTGCGAGGCCAAGGCCGCTGTGGTCATCGCCGACGAGCGCGAGGCGGGCGAGCGGGCCCTTCTGAACCTCGGCCATACCTTCGGCCACGCCATCGAGGCGGCGGTCGCCTTCGATCCCGCCCGCCTCGTCCACGGCGAGGCGGTGTCGATCGGCATGGCCCAGGCGCATCGCTTCTCGGCGCGGCTCGGCCTTTGTCCCGGCCAGGACGCGACCCGCGTCGAAGCGCATCTGAAGGCGGCGGGCCTGCCGACGCGCTTGTCCGAGGTGCCCGGCCCGGCCATCGCCCGCGAGGTCCTGATGGCGGGGATCGCGCAGGACAAGAAGGTCAAGCGCGGCCGCCTGACCTTCATCCTGACGCGCGGCATCGGGCGCTCCTTCATCGCGGCGGACGTCGACGCGGCGCAGATCGACGAGTTCCTGGCCGAGGAGCTGGCGGGTTGACCCTCGAGCTCTGGCTCGTCGCCGGCGCGGTTCTCGTTCTTCTCCTCTTCGCCGCCTGGCTTTCGGCCGCCGAGAGCGCCATGAGCACCGCGTCGAAGGCGCGCCTCGCCGCCGCCGAGCTGGCCGGCGAGCGCCGGGCCGCCCGCGCCGCGCGGCTCCTCGACGACCGCGACCGCATCATCGGCGCGCTGCTTCTGGCCAACAACCTCGCCTGCGGCCTTGCCGTCGTGCTCGCAGCGCAGGGCGGCTACGAGCTCTACGGCGTTCCGGGCCTCGCCGGCGCCGGGCTCCTCGCGACGCTCGCCATGGTCGTCTTCTGCGAGGTCCTGCCGCGCTCCCTCGCGCTCGCCCGGCCTGACCGCGCGGCCGAGCGCCTGTCCGGCTTCGCGCGCGCCGTGGCGCTTCTGTTCGGCCCGGCGGCCGACGCGGTCGACTGGTTCGTGCGCGGCCTCCTGCGCGTGTCCGGCCAGCGCCGCGAAGCGGAAGCGCTCCTCACCGCCCGCGACGAGTTACGCGGGGCGATGGAGGTGCTCCACCGCGAGGGCGCCCTCGTCGAGGCCGATGCCAAGCAGCTCGGCGGCCTTCTCGACCTGCACGAGCTGGAAGTGTCGGACGTGATGGTCCACCGCACCGCCATGCGCCAGCTGAACGCCGACGAGGCGCCGGCCGAGCTCGTTCGCCAAGTGCTCGACAGCCCGCATTCGCGCATGCCGCTCTGGCGCGGCGAGCCGGACAACATCGTCGGCGTCGTCCATGCCAAGGACCTGCTGCGCGCCCTTCACGAGGCCGGCGATGACCCGTCCCGCGTCGACGTCCGCGCCATCGCCTCCCGGCCATGGTTCGTGCCGGAAACGACGACGCTGCAGGACCAGCTCAACGCCTTCCTGCGCCGCCGCACGCCGCTCGCCCTCGTCGTCGACGAGTACGGCGAGGTCGAGGGGCTGATCACGCTCGAAGACATTCTGGAGGAAATCGTCGGCAACATCGCCGACGAGCACGACCTCGACATCCAGGGCGTGACGCAGGAAGCCGACGGCTCGGTGATCGTCGACGGCGCGGTTCCGATCCGCGACCTCAACCGAGCGCTCGGCTGGAGCCTGCCGGACGAGGAGGCCGTCACCATCGCCGGCCTGGTGATCCACGAGACGCAGTCGATCCCCGAGGAGCGGCAGGCCTTCACCTTCTTCGCCAAGCGTTTCACGGTGCTCAAGCGCGAGCGCAACCGTATCGCGCGCCTGCGCATCCGCGACGCGAGCGTCGTCGTTCCCCCGAAGAAGACCGCGGCGGCCGTCGTCCAGGACGAGATGCGCGAGCCCGCGCCCCAGGACCTCTACGAAAGCTTCGACGAGGGCTGGCACGAGGCGGGCGAGGCGGACGTGACGCCGACCGGCGTGCCGATGGCGGAAGCCGAGCCGGAGCGCAGCGGCTTGGGTCTCGAAACGCAGCCGGACCAGAACGGGCGCCGGTAGCGCCGCCCCCGTCGTTTGCCGCTTACCTCCCTCGGCGGCCTGTGGCACCTTCGGTCCTGGTCGGGCCGCGCGGACCTTGCACCGGCAGGGTCACCGCCGCCCTTTGGCGGGGAGCAATGCGCATGTTCAAGAGAATCGCCTCGGAAGCCCTGGGGCTCAGCGACATCGGCGTGATCGTGCCGCCCTCGGCCTATGCGCAGGTCGACGCCGACGACTACCTCTTCCACGAGGAAGGCGAGAAGATCTATTTCCTCATCAAGTCGA
>CANJKV010000392.1 GCA_947474855.1 Aurantimonadaceae bacterium
GCCCGCGCATCGGTCGATGACGTTCATGCCATCCTCGTCCAGCCCGCTCCTCAAGGTCGACCGGCTCGCCAAGAGCTTCGGCGGCGTGCGGGCGCTCGACGGGATCGACTTCGCGCTTGCCCCCGGCGAGCTCGTCGGACTGATCGGCCCCAACGGGTCGGGCAAGACGACGGCCTTCAACATCGTCACGGGCGTTCTGAAGCCGAGTTCGGGGCGCATCCTCTTCGAGGGCGCCGAGGTGACCGGCAACCGGCCGGAAACCAACGCCGCGCTCGGAATGGCGCGCACCTTCCAGAACATCCGGCTGTTCAACGACCTGCCGGTCATCGACAACGTGATGGTCGGCCTCCACCGCAAGCGGGGTCCCGGCTTCCTCGCCACGGTTCTCGGCCTTCCCGCCGCGCGGCGTGCGGAAGATGCCATCCGCGTTCGCGCCACGGAGGTGCTCGGCATCCTCGGCCTGAAGAAGCGCGCCGGGGAGCGGGTCGGCAGCCTTCCCTACGGCGACCAGCGCAAGGTCGAGTTCGCCCGGGCCCTCGCGAGCGAGCCGAGGCTCCTCCTCCTCGACGAGCCGACCGCCGGCATGAACCCCTACGAGACGGCCGATCTCGGCGCGACGATCGAGCGTCTTCACCGCGAGCTCGGCATCACGACGCTTCTCGTCGAGCACGACATGAAGATGGTCATGGGCATCTGCCAGCGCCTCGTGGTCATCAATCAGGGCCGGATGCTGGCCGAGGGCACGCCCGCCGAGATCCGGGCCGACGCGCGCGTCGTCGAGGCCTATCTCGGCCACGGCCGGAAGGGGCGCCATGCTGTGGGTTGAGAACCTCGACGTGCGGCGCGGCGGCACCCACGCGCTTCGCGGCGCCAGCCTCGAAGTGCGCCGTGGCGAGATCGTCGCCCTGATCGGCGCCAACGGCGCGGGCAAGACGACGACGCTGGCGACGATCTCCGGCCTCCTGCGTCCGCGCTCGGGAACGGTCCGCTTCGCCGCCGAGCCGGGTGCGACCCCGATCGAGATCACCAGCCTCAAGGCCGAGGCCGTGGTCGCCGCCGGCCTGTCGCACTGTCCGGAAGGCCGCCAGATCTTCGCCAACCTGTCGGTCGCCGAGAACCTCGCCATCGGGGCCTTCCTGCGCCGGGACCGCGACGGCATCGCGAAGGACATCGCCGACGTCCACCGGCTGTTTCCGATCCTCAAGGAGCGCGCGAGCGTTCCCGGCGACCGGTTGTCGGGCGGCGAACAGATGATGCTGGCGATCGGTCGCGCGCTGATGAGCCGGCCCAAGCTCCTGCTTCTCGACGAGCCGTCCCTCGGCCTGGCGCCGCGCCTCGTCGAGCAGATCTTCGACATCCTGGAGCGCATTCGCGACGAAGGGATGACCGTTCTTCTCGTCGAGCAGAACGCCGCCATGGCCCTCGACATCGCCGACCGGGCCTATGTCTTGGAAGCGGGCTCGATCGTCCTCGAAGGAACGGGGCGCGCCCTCGCCGAGGATCCGAACGTCCAGCGCGCCTACCTCGGAGCGGCCTGAGCGATGACCGGCGCCTATCTCCTTTCGCAGATCGTCAACGGCCTCGTTCTCGGCGCCATGTACGCGCTGATCGCGATCGGCTTCTCGATGATCTACGGCATCGTGCGGCTCATCAACTTCGCCCACGGCGACATCTTCGCCATCGGCGCCTTCGCCGCCCTCGGCAGCATCGCGCTGGCCGGCCTGCCCTTTCCCATCGCCGTCCTCGCCGTCCTCGCGGCCGGCGCCCTCGTCGGGCTCCTCGTCGAGCGCGCGGCCTTCCGGCCGATGCGGGGCGCCCCCCAGGTCACCGGCTTCATCGCCTCGCTGGCCGTCGCGATCATCATCGAGAACCTCGCGGTGATGACGATCACCGCCCAGCCGCGAACCTTCGCCGTGCCTGCCTGGCTCGGCACGCTCGTGCCGCTCGGCGGCATCTCGGTGCGGGTCGTGGATCTCGCCATCGTCGGGCTCGCGCTCGTCCTGATGGCGGCGCTCGTCGCCTTCGTGCGCTTCACCCGCACCGGCATGGCGATGCGCGCGACGGCCGAGAACTACGCCGTGGCGCGCCTCATGGGCATCGACATCGACCGCATGATCGCGCTCGCCTTCGCGATCGGCAGCGCGCTCGCCGCCGTCGCCGGCCTGATGTGGGGCGCGAAGTACGGGCAGATCAGCCCGCTGATGGGCACCGTGCCCGGGCTCAAGGCCTTCGTGGCGGCGGTGATCGGCGGCGTCGGCTCGATCTCGGGGGCGGTGCTCGGCGGCTTCGTCCTCGGCCTTGCCGAAGTTCTCTTCGTCGGCCTCCTGCCCTCCGAGTTCTCGGCCTTCCGCAACGCCTTCGTCTTCGCCGCGCTGATCCTCGTGCTCCTGGTCATGCCGAACGGCCTCCTGGGCAAGTCGGCGGAGACGCGGGCATGAGCGGCGGCGCGCTCCTTCGCCTCGTTCTGCCGATCGCCCTCGGCGCGGCGATCGTCTACGCCGCGACCCTCGGGCTCGACCCCTACAGCCTGACGATCCTCCAGTTCGTCGGCATCAACGTCGTCCTGGCCGTCAGCCTCAACGTCACCAACGGCTTCACCGGCCTGTTCTCGCTCGGCCATCCCGCCTTCATGACGATCGGGGGCTACGTCGCGGCGATCCTCGCCATGCCCGCGGCGCGCAAGACCGCGATGCTGCGCGACCTGCCGCCCCTCCTCGCCGGGCAGGAATGGCCTTTCCCGCTGGCGCTCGCGGCCGGCGGGCTCGTCGCCGCGCTCGCGGCCGTCATCGTCGGCATCCCGGTCCTGCGCCTGCGCGGGCACTACCTGGCGGTCGCCACGCTCGGGCTCATCTTCATCGTCCAGAGCCTGGCGGTGAACCTGCCGGGCATCACCCGCGGCGCGCTCGGTCTCAGCGGCCTGCCGCCCCTCACCAATCCGTGGTGGGTGTACCTCGTCCTCGTCCTGACGCTTCTCGTCTGCTGGCGCGTGAAGCACGCCTCGCTCGGGCGCACCATGCTGGCGATCCGCGAGAACGAACTCGCCGCCGCGTGCCTCGGGGTGAAGGTCGCGCGCACCCGCGTCCTCGCCTTCGCCCTCGGCGCCTTCTTTGCCGGCGTGGCGGGCGGGCTCTGGGCCCACCTCGTCACCCTCATCAGCCCGAGCTCCTTCTCGATCCTTCTCGGCTTCCAGCTCATCGTCATGGTGGTGCTCGGCGGCACCGGCTCGATCGTGGGCACGGCGATCGCGGCCGTCGTCCTGACGCTCGCGACGGAATGGCTGCGGCCGCTGGAAGAAGCCGCCGGCTTCTTCGGCGCCAGCCAGATCATCGTCGCCGTCGGCGTCATCCTCGTCCTGATCTTCCGCCCCTCCGGCCTCTTCGGCACGGCCGAGCCGAGACCCTTCGCCGCCCTCGCGGCCCGGCGCCGCCGTCGAGCCGTTCCCCC
>CANJKV010000393.1 GCA_947474855.1 Aurantimonadaceae bacterium
ATGCAGAGGCGCTGCTGCTGGCCGCCGGACAGGCCCGTGCCCGGCTCGTCCAGGCGGTCCTTGACCTCTTCGAACAGGCCGGCGCGCTTCAGGCTTGTCTCAACGATCTCCCGCAGGTGCGCCTTGTTCTTGGCGAGCCCGTGGATCTTGGGCCCGTAGGCGACGTTCTCGAAGATCGATTTCGGGAAGGGGTTCGGCTTCTGGAACACCATGCCGACGCGGGCGCGCAGTTCCACGACGTCGATGTTCTTGTCGTAGATGTCCTCGCCGTCGAGCGTGATGTCGCCGACGACGCGGGCGCCCTCGACCGTGTCGTTCATCCGGTTGAGGCAGCGCAGGAAGGTCGACTTGCCGCAGCCCGACGGGCCGATCAGCGCCGTCACCTGGCGCTCCGGGATCTCCAGGTCGACGCCGTGCAGGGCCTGCTTCTGGCCGTAGAAGACCTCGACCTTGCGGCCGTGCATCTTCACCGGCAGATCAACCGGGCGAGCCTGGGCACCGGTGGAGGCGAAGGAGACGTTTTCCATCATGGTCAGACCTTTGAACGGGTTACCAGCGGCGCTCGAAGCGGCGGCGAAGGATGATCGCGAAGAAGTTCATCAGGGCGAGGAACATCAGGAGGACGATGATCGCGCCCGAGGAGCGTTCGACGAAGGCGCGCTCGGCCTCGTTCGCCCACATGTAGATCTGCACCGGCAGCGCCGTCGAGGGATCGAGCGGCGTGGCGGGATAATCGGCCACGAAGGCCACCATGCCGATGAGCAGCAGCGGCGCCGTCTCGCCCAGCGCGTGGGCGAGGCCGATGATCGTGCCTGTCAGGATGCCGGGCATGGCGAGCGGCAGGACGTGATGGAACACCATCTGGTTCTTCGAGGCGCCCAAGCCGAGGGCTGCCGCGCGGATCGAGGGCGGCACCGCCTTCAGCGCCGCGCGCGTCGCGATGATGATCGTCGGCAGCGTCATCAGCGACAGCACGAGACCGCCGACGAGGGCCGAGGAGCGCGGCAGCGACAGGTAGTTGATGAAGACCGCCAGACCGAGAAGACCGTAGACGATCGAGGGCACCGCCGCGAGATTGTTGATGTTCACCTCGATGAAGTCGGTGAACTTGTTCTTGGGCGCGAACTCCTCGAGGTAGATCGAGGCGGCGACGCCGATCGGCAGCGAGACGACGAGGACGATCAGCATCATCCAGGCCGAGCCGATCAGGGCGACGCCCAGGCCCGCGGCCTCGGCGCGGCTGGAGTTGCCGAAGGTGAAGAGGCCCCAGTTGAAGCGCTGCTCCAGCGCGCCGTCCTGCTCGAGCTGCCGGATGAAGCCGAGCTGGCGGTCGTTCAGCGGCCGGCGCGACTCCTCAACGGACAGGTCGAACTGGCCCTTCACTCCGCTGTCGACGACGGAGTTAGCGAGGATCCAAACTTCCTGGGTCTGGCCGATCAGGGTGAGGTCGCCCGCCACGATGTCGCGCAGCTCGGCGCGCACGTTGGCCGAGACCAGCGCGGCCGCGTCGCGGGCGGCGCCGCGGTCGGCCGGGTCGATGCCGAGCTTTGCGACGATCGCGTCCTGGGCGAGCTTGGGATAGTTCGCCCTCTGCAGCGTCGCCATGTCCGGATTGCCGGTGCCGCGCGGGTCGACGATATTTGCCGCGAAGGTGATCGGCAGGCGGATCTCGGTCTGCCAGAAGGCGGTGTAGCCCTGGCTGATCACGGTATAGAGCAGCCAGCATAGGAAGAAGAGGCCGGTGCCGACGGCCGCGATGCCGTAGGCCTTGAAGCGGCGCTCGGCGCCGTAGCGGCGCTTGAGGCCGATGTCCCGCCGGGGCGGCGCCGCGGAAGTCGGCGCGGCCGAGGGGAGCGAGCGAAGGGTCGCGTCGGTCATCAGTCGTACTGCTCCCGATACTTACGGACGATGTAGAGCGCGACGACGTTCAGGATGAGCGTGATCGCGAAGAGGGTGAGGCCGAGGGCGAAGGCGACGAGGCTCTGCGGCGAGGTGAAGTCGAGGTCGCCGGTGAGCTGCGAGACGATCTTCACCGTCACCGTCGTCATGGCCTCGAAGGGGTTGATGGTGATGTTGGCCGCGATGCCGGCCGCGAGCACCACGATCATGGTCTCGCCGATGGCGCGCGACATGGTGAGGAGCAGCGCCGAAACGATGCCCGGAAGCGCGGCGGGCAGGATCACGCGCTTCACCGTTTCCGAGCGCGTGGCGCCCAGGCCCAGCGAGCCGTCCCGGAGCGAGCGCGGCACGGCGGTGATGATGTCGTCCGACAGGGAGGACACGAAGGGGATCAGCATGATGCCCATCACGAGGCCGGCGGTCAGGATCGACTGGGCCTGGATGAAGCTGCCGTAGGTTCCCGTCAGGAGCCCGTTGATGTCGGCCGAGATGTCGCGAAGGAACGGGCCGACCGTGATCAGGGCGAAGAAGCCGTAGACGATGGTGGGGATGCCGGCGAGCACCTCCAGGAGCGGCTTCACCACCGAGCGGACGCGGTTGTTGGCGTACTCGGCCATGTAGACCGCGGCGAAGAGCCCGATCGGCACGGCCACCAGCATGGCGACGAAGGCGATGTAGAGCGTGCCCGCCAGGAGCGGAACGAGGCCGAACTGGCCGGAGGCGTTCGTGCCGGCGGCGGCGAAGCGCGGGTCCCAGACCGTTCCGAACAGGAAGTCGGTGATCGGCACCATGTGGAAGAACTCCATGGCCTCGAAGAGCATGGAGAAGACGATGCCGGCCGTGGTCAGGACGGCGATGGTGGATGCCAGAACCAGGAAGGAGCGGATCACCGCTTCGACCCGGTTGCGGGCGGTGAGGCGCAGGCGGATGCGCGACAGCGCGAAGGCGGCACCCGCGAGCGCCAGGCCGATGACGACGATCGTCATCGCCAAGCGGCTCCAGTCGTCGAAGGCGATGCGCTGCAGGGCGGCGGGGATCATCCAGTCCTGCGCCGCGCTGGCGACCGGCACGCCGAGGCCGGCGAGAAGCGGGGACAGCTCGGCGATCGGCATCTGGTGCACGGTGGCGCGCACCGCGTCCGGCATGCGGCGGATGCCTTCGGCGATCGCCCGGGTCATGTCGTCCGCGACGCCGGGGAAGGCCGACAGCTGCGGCCCGAGATCGTCGGGATAAAGGGAGCGCATGTCCTGCGTCGCCAGGATCGGCGACAGGATCAGCCAGGCGCAGAGTGCAAGCAGCGCCGGAAGGGCGGCCCAGAACAGGCCATAGGCGCCGTGATAGCTGGGCATCGAATGCAGCTTGCCGGTCTCGGCGGCTGCGATGCCGGCGGCCTTGCGCCGGGCGAGCGCGTAGGCGGCTATGGCGATGGCGAGAACCGCCAGGATGATCGCGGACGTGGACATGTCGGATCCGTGAAAGGCAGGACGCGTGCCGGCGCCCGCGGGAAAGGGCATGCGTGATCAAAGACGGGCGGCCC
>CANJKV010000394.1 GCA_947474855.1 Aurantimonadaceae bacterium
AACAAAGGCAGGAACATATGGCTAAGAAAGTCATGGGGCAGCTGAAGCTCCAGGTCTCGGCCGGTTCGGCGACCCCGTCGCCCCCGATCGGTCCGGCGCTGGGTCAGCGCGGCATCAACATCATGGAGTTCTGCAAGGCGTTCAACGCCCAGACGCAGGACCAGGAGAAGGGCTCTCCGATCCCGGTGGTCATCACGTACTACCAGGACAAGTCCTTCAACTTCGTCATGAAGACCCCGCCGGTCTCCTACTTCCTCAAGAAGGCGGCGAACCTGAAGAGCGGCTCGAAGGCCCCCGGCAAGGACGTCGCCGGCAAGGTCACGCGCGAGCAGGTCCGCGACATCGCCGAGAAGAAGATGAAGGACCTCAACGCGAACGACATCGACGCGGCGATGGCCATGGTCGAGGGCTCCGCTCGCTCCATGGGCCTGGAAGTGGTGGGCTGAAGACGATGGCAAAGATCGGTAAGCGCATCCGCAACGCCCGCGAGGGCATCGACCGCGAGAAGCTCTACGGCCTGGAGGAGGCCGTCGGCCTGATCAAGAGCCGCGCCAGCGCCAAGTTCGACGAGACCATCGAGGTCGCGCTGAACCTCGGCGTCGACCCGCGCCACGCCGACCAGATGGTCCGCGGCGTGGTCAACCTGCCGAACGGCACCGGCCGCACGGTTCGCGTCGCCGTCTTCGCGCGCGGTGCCAAGGCCGACGAAGCCAAGGCCGCCGGCGCCGACATCGTGGGCGCCGAGGATCTGGTCGAGGCCGTCCAGGGCGGCCAGATCGATTTCGACCGCGCCATCGCGACGCCCGACATGATGGGTCTCGTCGGCCGCCTCGGCAAGGTGCTCGGCCCGCGCGGCCTGATGCCGAACCCGCGCGTCGGCACCGTCACGCCCGACGTCACCGCGGCCGTCAAGGCCTCAAAGGGCGGCGCCGTCGAGTTCCGCGTCGAGAAGGCCGGCATCGTCCACGCCGGCGTCGGCAAGGCCTCGTTCGACGCCGACAAGCTGGTCGAGAACATCCGCGCCTTCGCGGACGCCGTCCAGAAGGCCAAGCCTTCGGGCGCCAAGGGCACCTACATGAAGCGCGTCGCCGTGTCCTCGACGATGGGCCCGGGCGTGAAGGTCGACACCTCGACCGTCCAGGTCGCCCAGTCGGCCGCCTGACGCATCGCTGCGGCCTCCCGTCAAGGGGGGCTTAACAAAGTCGGGCGGTGCGCCTATATGCGCCGTCCGTCGAAAGACAAGGGTTCCGGGGCTCGCCCCGGTCCGGGAGGCTCGCCTCCCAAGCATGCCTGTCCGAGATTGCGGGCGACGCGGTACTCCGGTGCCGGGTCTTAATCCCAGCGGGAAAGCCTGCATGAGACGGGGAAAGTTCTGATTTTTCCGGAGGTTCGCCTCCGAAGACTTCGGTTCGAACTCCAATGCCTTGCGCTGCCTTCCGGTTCCCTGGCGAACCGATCGAGCGAAGCACGAGGGGACAGGATCTCCGAGCGTCGCCTCCGATGAGGAGGCGGCAAAAGGCAACCGGCCTGAGTCCTGCGAAGGGCTCCGGCCAACTGGAGAGAGGCAGTGGAAAGAGCGGAAAAGCGCGAATTCGTCACGACCCTCCACGAGACCTTCAAGGGCTCGGGAAGCATCGTCGTGGCCCACTATGCCGGTCTCACTGTCGCGCAGATGAACGACCTCCGGTCGAAGATGCGCGCGCAGGGAGCCACCGTCAAAGTCGCGAAGAACCGCCTCGCCAAGATCGCTCTTCAAGGCACGGACGCCGAAGGCATCTCGAACCTGTTCGAGGGCCAGACCCTGGTCGCTTATTCCAGCGATCCGGTCGCGGCACCCAAGGTCGCCAACGACTTCGCCAAGGGCAACGACAAGCTCGTGATCCTCGGCGGTGCGATGGGACGCACGAACCTCGACGCGGAAGGTGTGCGCACGCTCGCCACCATGCCGTCGCTCGACGAGATGCGCGCCAAGCTGATCGCCATGATCAGCACCCCTGCCACCCGCATCGCGGGCGTCGTGCAGGCTCCGGCGGCGCAACTCGCACGTGTGTTCTCGGCCTATGCCAAGAAGGACGAAGCGGCGTGAGGATGGTTCCTCGCGGCTTCACTCAAATTTCGAACCTGAAGGAAAAGACCAATGGCTGATCTCGCCAAGATCGTTGATGACCTGTCGGCCCTGACCGTCCTCGAGGCTGCCGAGCTCTCGAAGATGCTCGAAGAGAAGTGGGGCGTTTCGGCCGCCGCGCCGGTTGCCGTCGCCGCTGCCGGCGCTGCCGCCCCGGCCGCCGAGGTCGAAGAGCAGACCGAGTTCAACGTGATCCTCGCCGACGCCGGCGCTCAGAAGATCAACGTCATCAAGGAAGTCCGCGCCCTGACCGGCCTGGGCCTCAAGGAAGCCAAGGACCTCGTCGACAACGCGCCGAAGCCGGTGAAGGAAGGCGTCGACAAGGCCGAGGCCCAGAAGATCAAGGAGACGCTCGAGAAGGCCGGCGCGAAGGTCGAGGTCAAGTAAGACCTGCCGTTGCGCACGCGCTCAAAAGCGGTGTGATCGATACGGGCGGGGCGGCTTTTGCCGCCCCGCCTTCCGTGCTCCCGGCATGGGTTCCGCCCGACAGGCGCAGGATCGGACGGGACGCGCGGAGATCAACAAGACGGCCCGCGTGATCGAGCGGCTCGGGAGGCGAGCCCCACGACGACGCGGAACGGCCGCCGGCAACGGCGGCTTCGACGACTAGAACGACGACGTCGGGACCGGCCGCAGCGGGACCCCGAGGTTTGCGCGAGACAGGCATGACAGGGCGCCCTTCGGACCTTTCCGGTCCCCTCGGCGCCTCCCTCTCGGCGGGAGAGGGATCACGGTAAAGGCCCTCTGGTCAAGGGCCGAGATAAGGACGAAGGAGCGACGATGTCCCAGGCGACGACGACTTTCAGCGGTCGCAGGCGCGTGCGCAAGTTCTTCGGGTCGATCCCCGAAGTCGCGCAGATGCCCAACCTGATCGAGGTGCAGAAGGCCTCCTACGACCAGTTCCTGATGGTGGACGAGCCGCAGGGCGGGCGACCCGACGAGGGTCTCCAGGCCGTGTTCCGCTCCGTCTTTCCGATTTCCGACTTCTCCGGCCAGTCCATGCTCGAATTCGTCAAGTACGAGTTCGAGGCGCCGAAGTTCGACGTGGACGAGTGCCGGCAGCGCGACCTGACCTACGCCGCGCCGCTGAAGGTGACGCTGCGCCTCATCGTGTTCGATATCGACGAGGATACCGGCTCCAAGTCCATCAAGGACATCAAGGAGCAGGACGTCTACATGGGCGACATGCCGCTCATGACGTCCAACGGCACCTTCATCGTCAACGGCACCGAGCGCGTGATCGTCTCGCAGATGCACCGTTCGCCGGGCGTCTTCTTCGACCACGACAAGGGCAAGTCGCATTCCAGC
>CANJKV010000395.1 GCA_947474855.1 Aurantimonadaceae bacterium
ACGGTCGCGCCGTGGCGCTTGGCGAGCTGGATCGCCGCCGTGCCGATGCCGGAGCCGCCGGCATGGACGAGGATCGTCTCGCCGGGCTGGAGCTTCGCGTTGTCGAACAGCATGTGCTCGACGGTCCCGAAGGTGACGGGTGCGAGCGCCGCCCCGATCGCGTCGCAGCCGGGAGGGGCGGGGACGAGGAGGCGGGCGGGCAGGTTGACGCGCTCCTGCGCGAAGCCGTCGAGGTGGAAGCCGTGGACGCCCGAGACATGCTCGCAGAGATTGTCGCGCTTGGCGCGGCAGTTCTCGCACAGGCCGCAGGTGCGCGCGCCGTAGATCGAGACGAGCTGGCCGGGCAGGAGGCCGGCGGTGCCGGGCCCGATCTCGGCGACGACGCCGGACGCCTCGGCGCCGACGACGAGCGGGAGCTTGCGCTTGGCGAAGGCCATGCCGCGCCAGCCCCACACGTCGATGTGGTTCAGCGCGACGGCCGAGATCGCGACCTGCACCTCGCCGGGACCGGGAGGCGGGGGCAGGGGGATGTCGGTCTCGCGGAGGTCGCGATCGCCGAGGAGCTGAAGTGCGCGCATGCGGGGGATTCGTTCCGAAGGGCTCAGGCGCGCGGGTCGCGCCCGATCACGAGGCTCACGTTCTGCCCGCCGAAGCCGAAGGAGTTCGAGAGCACCGCGTTGACCTCCGCCTTGCGGGCGGTGTTCGGCACGGTGTCGAGCGGGATGGCGGGATCGGGATTGTTGTAGTTGATCGTCGGCGGCAGGACGCCGTGCTGGATCGTCAGGATCGAGAACACGGCCTCGATCGCGCCCGCGGCCGTCAGCGTGTGGCCGATCATCGACTTGTTGGACGAGATCGGCACGCTTGCCAGGGCGTCGCCGAAGACGGCGGCGAGGCCCTGCGCCTCCATCTTGTCGTTCTCGGGCGTCGAGGTGCCGTGGGCGTTGATGTAGCCGATGTCCTGCGGCGAAAGGCCGGCATCGGCGAGGCCGGCGCGGATCGTCGCGATGATCGGCGAGCCGTCCGGCTTGGAGCGGGTGCGGTGGAAGTCGTCGGCCTTCTCGCCCACGCCGGCCACGATCGCGAGGACCGTCGCGCCGCGGGCCCGGGCCGAGGCGAGCGACTCGAGAACGAGGGCACCGGAGCCCTCGGCCATGACGAAGCCGTCGCGGTCCTTGGAGAAGGGCTTGGAGGCCTTTTCCGGCACCTCGTTCTGGGTCGACAGGGCCGATAGCAGCGAGAAGCGGATCAGGGCCTCGGCCGTCACCGAGCCGTCGGTGCCCATTACCAGCGCGCGCTCGGCGTCGCCGCGGCGGATCGCCTCCAGGCCGAGCTGGATGGCGCTGGCGCCCGACGCGCAGGCGGTCGAGAGCGTCACCGGCAGGCCCCGCGTGCCGAGCCTGTCGGAGAGCTTCTCGGCGATGCGCGAGAAGCGGGTGATCTCGTAGACTTCGTCCGAGCGGTTCTGGCGGGCGAGCTCGATGAGGCGATCGTAGCCGGCTTCCTCGCGCGCTTCCCCCGGCAGCTTGTCGAGCTCGAAGCGCGACGTCCATTCGAGCTCGACCGGCGGGGCGGCGAGAAAGAGCGGGCCGGCGAAATCGTCGCGGGGCAGACCTGCCATGCCGATCGCCTCCAGCGCCGCGGCTTCCGCCATGGCGAAGGACAGGTTCGTCGAGACGTGCGGGCCGACGTCGATGAAGTCGACCGTGCCGGCGATGGTGGTGCGCAGCTCGTCCGTCGCGAAGCGGTTGATGCGGTGGATGCCCGACCGCCCGGCGGTCAGCGCGTCCCAGTTGGCCTCGACGCCCTGGCCGAGGGAGGACACGACGCCGACGCCGGTGACGGCGACGAGCGGCCGCCCGGCGAAGTCGAGATCGGATGCCTGGCTCATCGTGCCGCCTCCCCGTTGCTCACGGCTTCGAGGGCGGCGACGCCCTCCGCGTCCGAATGGCCGACCGTCGTGACGAGCGCGCGGGCGTGTCCGCCGCCGGACAGGTCGAGGGCCGCGAGCGCGGTCGCCGCGATGAACTGCGTTTCGAAGGAATGGCCGAGACGCTCGCCCGCGGCGCGCAACTCGGCGTTCGGCGCCTTGGCCGCGAGAACCTCGCGCTCGATGCGGGTCGCCTCGGCAAGGCCGCTCGCGCCGCTGACGACGATGTCGGCTTCGAGGCCGCCCGCCGCTTCGACGAGGCGCGACAGGCGCTTCTCCAGCGCGGCAGCATCGCGGCGACCGCGATCGCCTTCGACGCGGGTGAGGCGCGCATAGGCCCTGGCGCCGCGTGCCTGCGCGTGCTCGGCCGATTCGAGAACGAGGAAGGCGCCGACGGAGCCCGTCACGAGGCCCGGCTCGCCGCCGTCCGCGATCCGCTCGAAGACCGGCGCGAAGGGGCCGGAGCGCAGCATGCCGGCGATTTCGTAATTGAGGAGGAGATCCTTGCGCTCGGCATTGTAGGCGCTGCCGACGAGGCAGATGTCGCTCTGCCCGGCGGCGATGCGCGCCTGGGCGACGGCGAGCGCGCTGATGCCCGCCCCTTCCTCGCCCATGAAGGTGCGGGACGAGCCGGTGACCTTGTGAACGATGGAGATGTTGCCGGCGAGAAGGTTGGAGAGCTGGGCGAGGAACAGCGTCGGGCGCAGCTCGCTCGACAGCGTCGCGTTCATCCGCGCGCCGTTGTCGCCCGCCTCGCGGGCGCGGGCGAGCACCAGCGCGTCGACGGTGGTGTCGCGCTCGCCGCCGCCCGCCGCGACGATCATGTCGACGCCCGCGCGGGTCGCCTCGTCGGCGGGAACCGCGGCATCGGCGAGGGCGAGACCGGCGGCATAGACGCCGATCTTCTGCCAGGTCTCCATCTGGCGCTGATCGCCCTTCTTGGGGATCTGCGCCGACCAGTCGACCGCGACGAGCGGATGTACCGTGTAGGGAGCGAAGCTCGACCCGTCGAGGCGAGGGGCGCCGGCGGATGCCAGCGCCTCGCGATGCGCTTCGACCCCCTCGCCGAGCGAGGACAGGAGGCCGACGCCGGTCACCAGGACGTCGCGCTTGGGAGCGACCATGATCCGCATTCCCGAGTTCGTTGAAGAACAGGCGCCGGAGGGCGCCGCCTCAGACCGCCTTGCCGGCGCGCAGGTCGTCGATCTTGGCGCAGAGATTCTTGAGGACGAAATATTCCTCGGTATCGGCCTCGCCCTCGTTGACGCGTTGCGTCCACTTCTCGAGCGGGATCTTGATGCCGAATTCCTTGTCGATGGCGAAGACGATGTCGAGGAAGTCGAGCGAATCGATGCCGAGATCGTCGATCACGTGGCTCTCGGGCGTGATCTGGCCGCGGTCGATCTCGCTCGTTTCAGCGATGATGTCGGCGACCTTGTCGAACGTGGAGGACGTGGAAGACAATGAATTTTCCCCTGC
>CANJKV010000396.1 GCA_947474855.1 Aurantimonadaceae bacterium
GTGGGTCCAGGTCGTCGCGACGACGCCGGCCAGGATCACGACCCCGACGGGCACCGAACGCAGGACGAGCGGGGTCGTCAGCCAGTGTCGCGGCAGGCGCGCCCAGGCAATCAGGCTCATCGCTTCGATCTCCCAAGACCTTGCCGCCCATGGCCGGACTCCGGTCCGGCGGGCTCGCGGAACCGCGGCGCCACCAAGCCATTGTTGGGCGGCCAATCTCTCGCGCAAGGGTCGAGCTGTCATGACGGCCGCATCAGCAGGAACGGGCTTCCCGAGCGGGAGCCGGCGTCTCGTTTCGGATCGATCCCTCGTCGGCCTGGCCGTTCTGAACTTCTTCCTCGCCGACGCGCGCGACGGCCTCGGACCCTTTCTCGACGCCTTTCTCGCGACGCAAGGCTGGTCGACGCTCACGCTCGGCTGGATCGCGACCATCGGTGGCCTGCTCGGCCTCGCGGCGACGCCGCTCTGCGGCGCCCTCGTCGACGGTTCGACCTGGAAGCGGGCGCTGATCGCGGTGCCCGTGGTGCTCGTCACCGCCGCCGCGCTCGTCACGCTGCTCGTGCCGAGCGTTCCCTTCGTCTGGGGCGGGCAGATCCTCACCGCCGTTGTCGGCGCGGTGATCGGTCCGGCTCTCGCCGGCCTCACCCTCGGCCTCGTCGGCGAGCGCCTGTTCGCGAGGCAGATCGCGCGCAACGAGGTCTGGAACCATGCCGGCAACTTCGCCTCGCTCTTCGCCGTCTTCCTGATCGTTTCCGCGTTCGGACAAGCGGGCATCGTCTGGTTGATGGTGGCGACCGCGTTCGGCGCCATCGCGGCCGTCGCCGCCATCGACCCCGCGCACATCGACCACAAGGTGGCCCGCGGCCTCGACGACGGGGCGGGCAGGGAGGACGTCTCGGGCTTCGACGTTCTTCTCAAGAGCCGCGGCCTCGTCCTCCTGGCCCTCATCCTTCTCATCTTCCACTTCGGCAACGCGCCGATGAGCCGCCTCATCGCCCAGCAGTTCTCGGTGGAGCTCGGAACGCCCTTCCGGACCACGGCGATCATCACGGGCGTTTCGCAGCTCGCGATGATCGTCGTCGCGGCCGCGACGCCCGTCCTGATCCGCCGCGTCGGGCTCTCGGCGGTCTTTCTCGTCGGCCTCCTCGCGCTTCCCTTGCGCGGCCTTCTCGCCGGAACACTGGACGGCTTCTGGACGATCTACCCCGTTCAGGTTCTCGACGGGGTCGGCGCCGGCCTTCTCGGCATCGTCACGCCGGTGGCGGTCGAGCGGATCCTGAAAGGCAGCGGCCGGTTCAACATCGGCTTCGCGGCCGTGATGACGGTGCAGGGCATCGGCGCCAGCCTGTCCAACGTCGTCGCCGGCTGGCTCGTCACCCGGGGTGGATACGAACTCTCGCATCTCGTCGGCGGCGGGGTCGCCCTCGTCGCGCTCGCCCTGTTTCTCGCCTTCCGCGCCCGGATCGTGCCGCCGGGACCGGGAGCGGCGGCACGTTGAGGCCGGCCGATCCGCGAGCTTCTACCCAGGTCGGCTGGCGTCACGGCCAGACGGTCTCGATGCTGGCGAGGAAGGCGGCGAGGACGTCGCTGCCGCGGCGCGCCCGCGGCGTGTACAGCTCGAACAGGCAGACATAGCCGACGTCGTCCGGTCGGATCCGGCGCATCCGCTCCGCCTCGACGTCTCCCTCGACCGCGTGGTGCGGCAGGAAGCCGATGTAGCGTCCCGAGCGGATCAGCAGGAGCTCGGGCTCGATCTGCTGCACCGTCGCCTCGATGCGCCAGCGGATGCGGCGCATGCCGTCCTCGTCGCGCCAGTAGCCGCGATGAACGTAGGGAGCCTGCGCCAGCACCTCGTCCGTCAGCTCGCGATCGGGGCGCGCGAAGAAGGGATGCGCCGACCCGCAGTAGAGGCCGTGGCTTTCCTCGTAGAGCGTCCGGTAGTCGATCCCCTCGACGCGCGAGCGGTGGCTGCCGATGCCGCAGTGATAAAGGCCTTCGGCGACCTTCGGCTGCATGTCCTGCGGGCGCTCCTGCACGAGCACCAGCCGCACGTCCGGAGCGATGCGGCCGAAGGCGGCGACGACCTCGGTCAGGCGGTTGGACGGGTCGCTCGCGACCGAGTCGAGGATCGCGACGCGCAGCTCTCCCTTCAGCTCGCCCTTCAGCGCCGCGATCTCCGCGGCGAAGTCGCCGAGCGCCTGGTTGAGGCGCCGCGAGGCCTCGTGCACCGCCTGCCCGCGCTCGGTCAGGCGGAAGCCGCCGCGCCCGCGCTGGCAGAGGGTGAAGCCGATGCGCTCCTCCAGCGCGGTCATGTGGTTGCTGATGGTCGACTGGCCGATGTTGAGCTCGGCCTCGGCGCCGGCATAGCCGCCGCCGCGAACCACGGCCTCGAAGACCTGGAGGAGGCGCAGATCACTTCCCGAGACGCGCATCGAAACCGCCATCGCATGGATGATTATCAAGGTGAACCTTGATAGATCTCTATGGCGTCCCCGTCGATCCTCGGCCCATGGTCAACATCACGCCACATGGGAGAGCTGATCATTCCGCATGCATGAGCCGATGGTTTCGCAAGTGCCGCGCATGGCCTCCCGATGAGCCGGACGACGCGCCTCGTCGGGGTCTCGGTGCCGCCGATCGCGCAGGCCGGCCGGTGGGCGGCGCTCTATGACGGCGGCCACGGTCCCCTCGCGGATTGCAGCCAGGCCGTGCCCAACCGCCCGCCGCCGCCCGAACTCGCCGAGCGTCTCGCCCGCGCGGCTCTGGAGCCGGCGATCGCTCGCTACGGCGACATCCTCGGCGATCCGGCCCTTCGCGCCGCCTATGCGGCCCACGTCTCGGCCCGCTACGGCGCGCCGGTGGATGCGGCCCGGATCGCGATCACCAGCGGCTGCAACCAGGCCTTCTTCGCGGCCATGCTGGCGCTGGCCGGCCCGGGCGACGCGGTGATCCTGCCGGCGCCCTGGTACTTCAACCACCAGATGACGCTGGACATGCTGGGTGTCGACGTGCGCGCCCTGCCGCTCGACGCGGCATCCGGCTTCCTGCCGGACCCGGCGGCGCTCGACGCGCTGATCGACGAGCGCACCCGCGCCGTCGTGCTCGTCTCGCCCAACAATCCGACCGGCGCCGTTTATCCAGACGCGCTGCTCGCCGACATCCTCGCGCTCTGCGCCAGGCGCGACGTCGTCCTGGTGCTCGACGAGACCTATCGCGACTTCCTGGCCGAGGAGGCGCGCCCCCATTCCTTGTTCGGGCGCCGGGAGGCCGAGGAGCATCTCGTCGCGCTCTATTCCTTCTCCAAGACCTACGCGATCCCCGGCCACCGCGTCGGCGCGCTGATCGGCGGCGCCGCTTTGGTCGCGGAGCTGGAAAAGGCGATCGACTGCATCCAGA
>CANJKV010000397.1 GCA_947474855.1 Aurantimonadaceae bacterium
CAAGACCATGTCGGTCTACGCGCAGGAGAACCTCTTCCAGTTCAACCAGTTCGCGCAGGGCTCGGCGGCCTCGACCTTCCTGTTCCTGATCATCGCCTTCATCACGCTCTTCTACATCAAGGTCGCGCGACTCGAATTCGGGGGAGGCAAGTGATGCCGGCCATCCTGCGCCAGACGGGGTTCTATCTCCTCGTCGCCTTCATCGTCCTGTTCTCGGTGTTTCCATTCTACTACGCCATCCTGACCAGCTTGAAGTCGGGGACGGGCCTGTTCCAGGTGAACTACCTGCCCCGCGAGATCGACTGGGCGAACTACGCCGCGATCCTCTCCGACGCGACCTTCCTGCGGAACCTCGCCAACTCCGTCTTCGTCGCGACGGTGGTGGTGATCATCTCGCTGTTCCTCGCGGTGACCGCCGCCTACGCGCTGTCGCGCATCGCCTTTCGCGGCCGCACGCTCCTGCTCCTGACCGTGCTTGCCGTCTCGATGTTCCCGCAGATCGCGGTTCTCGCCGGCCTCTTCGAGGTGATCCGGGGCCTCGGCCTCTACAACACGCTCTACTCGCTGATCTTCGCCTACATGATCTTCACCCTGCCCTTCACGGTCTGGGTGCTGACGACCTTCATGCGCGACCTGCCGATGGAGATCGAGGAAGCGGCGATCGTCGACGGGGCCTCGCCCTTCACCATCGTCACCAAGGTCTTCCTGCCGCTGATGTGGCCGGCGCTGGTGACGACGGGGCTCCTCGCCTTCATCGCGGCCTGGAACGAGTTCCTCTTCGCGCTGACCTTCGTGTCCAACAACGACACGCGCACGGTCCCCGTCGCCATCGCGCTCCTGTCCGGCGCCTCGGCTCAGGAAATCCCCTGGGGCATCATCATGGCGGCCTCGGTGGTGGTCACGGTGCCGCTGATCGTCCTCGTCCTGATCTTCCAGCGCAAGATCATCTCGGGCCTCACCGCGGGAGGCGTGAAGGGCTGATGGACCGCGCCGCGCCTTGCCGGAAGGCCCCGCCCGCATGACCCGCGAAACGAGCGCCGCGACCGCCGCCGACCTCGACGAGGCGGCCTCGCCCGGCGGCGCTCCGGCGGCGCCGGACCGCGACTGGTGGCGGGGCGCGGTGATCTACCAGATCTATCCCCGCTCCTTCGGCGATTCCAACGGCGACGGGATCGGGGACCTTCCCGGCATCACCCGCCGTCTCGCCCACGTCGCCTCGCTCGGCGCCGACGCGGTCTGGCTCTCGCCCTTCATGCGCTCGCCGATGAAGGACTTCGGCTACGACATCTCGGACTATCGCGACGTCGATCCGATCTTCGGCACCCTCGACGATTTCGACGCCCTCGTCGCGGAGGCGCACCGCCTCGGCCTCAAGGTGATCATTGACCAGGTGCTCTCCCACACCTCCGACCAGCATCCCTGGTTCAAGGAAAGCCGCGCCTCGCGAAACAATCCGCTCGCCGACTGGTACGTCTGGGCGGAGCCGCGCGAGGACGGCTCGCCGCCCAACAACTGGATCTCGGTCTTCGGCGGCTCGTCCTGGGAGTGGAGTTCCACCCGGCGCCAGTACTACCTTCACAACTTCCTGACGAGCCAGCCGGACCTGAACTTCCATCATCCGGCGGTGCGCGCGGCGATCCTCGCCGACGTGCGCTTCTGGCTGGACCGCGGCGTCGACGGTTTCCGGCTCGACACCGTCAACTTCTACCTCCACGACGCGGCCTTGCGCGACAATCCGGTGCTGCCGGAGAACAAGCGCTCCGAGGTCATGGCGCCGCGCAACCAGCCCTACAACTTCCAGGACCATGTCTACGACAAGAACCGGCCGGAGCTGATCGCCTTCCTCAGGGACTTCCGCGCCCTCCTCGACGAGTATCCCGCCGCGACCTCGGTCGGCGAGGTCGGCGAGCGCATCCACGGCGCCGAGCTGATGGGCGAGTACACCTCCGGCGGCGACAAGCTGCACATGGCCTACGCCTTCGACTTCCTGTCCGGCGCCATGCCCGACGTCGAGGGCGTCAAGCGCGTCGTCGAGCGCGTCACGCTCAAGGGCGCCGACGGCTGGCCCTGCTGGGCCTTCTCCAACCACGACGTCGAGCGCCACGCAACGCGCTGGGCGGCGGGGCGGCCGGACGGGGCCGCGATCCTGCGCCTCGCCGCGAGCCTCCTCCTCTCGCTTCGCGGCTCGGTCTGCCTCTACCAGGGCGAGGAGCTGGGCCTCACCGAAGCGGAGATCGCCTTCGAGGACATCGTCGACCCGCCTGGGCTCACCTACTGGCCGGAGGTCAAGACCCGCGACGGCTGCCGCACGCCGATGGTCTGGAGCGCCGAGGCGCCCGGCGCCGGCTTCACGCAAGGGGCCGTGACCTGGCTGCCGATCCCGCCGGAGCACCGTCCGCTCGCCGTGGATCGCGCGGAGGCCGATCCCGGCTCGCTCCTCCAGTTCTACCGCGCGATGATCGCGCTTCGAAAGGCGGAGCCCGCGCTGACGCGCGGCGCCATCCGCTTCCTCGACGCGGCCGAGGGCGTCCTCGTCTTCGAGCGCGAGGCGGAAGGGCGCCGGCTCCTGTGCGCCTTCAACCTGCAAGAGGCCCCCGCGAGCCTCGACGCCGCGCATCTCAGGCGCCTCGCGGCGCTGCCCGCCTCGCCGCTGGCGGGCACGGTCGAGGACGGCGGACGGCGGCTCGCGCTGCCCGGGCACGGCAGCTTCATCGGAACGATCGAGACTTGAGCGAGAAAAAGGAGCGGGAGGCCCCATGGCGAACCTGAAGCTGACGAAGATCCGCAAGTCCTACGGCGCCGTGAACGTGCTGCACGGCATCGACCTCGACATCCGCTCGGGCGAGTTCGTCGTCTTCGTCGGCCCCTCCGGCTGCGGGAAGTCGACGCTGCTGCGCGTCATCGCGGGCCTCGAGGACATCACGGCCGGAACGCTCGAGATCGACGGGCGCGTCGTCAACGACGCGACCCCGAAGGAGCGGGGCATCGCCATGGTGTTCCAGTCCTACGCGCTTTATCCCCACATGACGGTCTACGACAACATGGCCTTCGGCTTGAAGCTGGAAAAGAACAACTCGAAGGCGGAGATCGACAAGCGCGTGCGCGAGGCGGCGAAGATCCTCCAGATCGAGCCCTATCTCGACCGCCTGCCGAAGGCCCTGTCCGGCGGCCAGCGCCAGCGCGTGGCGATCGGGCGCGCCATCACCCGCGACCCCAAGGTGTTCCTGTTCGACGAGCCGCTGTCGAACCTCGACGCGGCGCTGCGCGTCCAGACCCGCATCGAGATCGCGCGCCTCCACGAGAAGATGCACGGCACGACGATGATCTACGTCACCC
>CANJKV010000398.1 GCA_947474855.1 Aurantimonadaceae bacterium
AGCTCCGCCATCAGCTCCGTGCGGTTCTGGAGGCGGCCGGCCGTGTCGATGATGAGGACGTCCGAGCCGTTCTCCACCGCCGCGTCGTAGGCCTCGAAGGCGAGGCCCGCCGCGTCCGCGCCGATGGCCTTGGCGATGACCGGCGAGCTGGTGCGCTCGCCCCAGATCTTCAGCTGCTCGATCGCGGCGGCGCGGAAGGTGTCGCCGGCGCAGAGCGTGACCTTGAGGCCGGCGCGGGTGAGCTTGGCCGTCAGCTTGCCGATGGTCGTGGTCTTGCCGGTGCCGTTGACGCCGACCACGAGGATGACGTGCGGGCGCTTCTCGAGGTCGAGTTCGAGGGGGACGGCGACCGGCTTCAGCGCCTTCTCGACCTCTTCCGACAGGATGCGGCGGACCTCGCTCGTCGCGATCTCGCGGCCGAAGCGGCCTTCGGACAAGCGGTCGGTGATGCGCATCGCGGTCTCGACGCCGAGATCGGCGCGGATCAACACGTCCTCGAAGTCCTGGAGCGTGTCCTCGTCGAGGCGGCGCTTGGTGAAGACCGAGCCGATGGAGTCGCCGAGCGCCTGCGAGGAGCGGGCGAGGCCGCCGCGCAGCCGGTCGATCCAGCGCGCGGGCTGGGCCGGAGCGGCGGCGGGCGCGGCCTGATCGCGCAGGCGGAAGCCGGCGCCCTCGGGGATCGGCGCGGGCAGGGGCGTGCGGGCGACCGAGGGCGTGGCCGGCTCGTCCTCTTCGGGCGGCAGGGGCGCGTCGAGCCAGGAGAAGTCGGCTTCGCCGTCGCCGTCCTTGTCGTGGGCGGTGAACTCGGCCTCGAGCTCCGGCAACGTCGCGTCCGGCTCGACCGGACCGTCGGGGATCGCCTCTTCGATGGCGGCGTCGAGCGGCGTCTCGTCGGAGACCGGCGCGTCGATGACCGCCTCGACGTCCGGCGCGTCCTCGGGCGGCAGGTCGGCGTCGAGCCAGGAGAAGTCGGCGCTCTCGGCCTCTTCCGGCGGGAGCGGCAGCTCCTCGACGGGCGGTTCCGGCGCAGCGTCGACAGGTTCGATGTCGACGAACTCGGCCGGGGCTGGCTCGGCTTCGGGGCGCGGAGCGGGCGGCTCCTCGGCGAGGGGGAGAGGCGTCGGGGCCGGTTCGGGTTCAGGTTCGGGCCGATGATCGACGTCCCGTTCCGCGCGGAACTGGTCCCGCGCCGGTTCGATCAGTGGTTCCGGCGCGGGCGCCGGGTCGACGCGTTCCTCGACGACCGGGGCGGCGGGGACGGGCGTTGCCTCGGCGATCGGCTCGGGCGGCGTCGGCGCGCTCGGCGGCGCGACGTCCTCCGGGATCGGCTCGACCTGCGGCCGCTCCTCCGGCGCGAGGCCCGGCTCCGGCGTCGGCGGCGGGGCAGGGGGCGCGACGTCCTCGATCGGGGGAGCGGGCTCGGGGGCGGGTGCCGGCGCCGACGCCGGCTCGGGCGGACGCTCGGGCTCCGGCTCGGGCGGTCGCGCGAAGGAGAAGATGCGGCGGAAGAAGCCCTTGGACTCAGCCATGCGCGAAACGCGGTTCCCTGTTCGGCGGCACGGTGGCCGGAGCGGCGGCGGCGCGGGCGAGGAGCTCGCGGCCGTTGTCGCCCTCGATGATAGCGTCGAGGATCGCGCCGGGGAGGCCGGCATCGATGCGGGCGAGCGTGAAGTCCTCGGTGCGTCCCAGCCCCTCGCGCTCGATCAGCACGCGCTGATGCGTGCCGGCGAGGCGCTTCAGGTGGCTCGCGTGGCGCGCTTCGCCGAGCGCGCGCAGGCGCGCGGCGCGGCCCTTGATCGTACCCTTGTCGAGCTGCGGCATGCGCGCGGCGGGGGTTCCCTCGCGCGGAGAGAAGGGGAAGACGTGGAGGAAGGTCAGGCCGCATTCCTCGACGAGGCGCATCGAGTTCTCGAACATATCCTCGGTTTCGGTCGGGAAGCCGGCGATGATGTCGGCGCCGAAGACGATCTCCGGCCGGGCGGCGCGCAGGCGCGCGCAGAACTCGATCGCGTCGGCGCGCGAATGCCGGCGCTTCATGCGCTTCAGGATCATGTCGTCGCCGGCCTGGAGCGAGAGGTGGAGGTGCGGCATGACCCGCGCCTCGCCGGTCAGCGCTTCCACCAGCGCCTCGTCGGCCTCGACGGAGTCGATCGAGGAGAGGCGCAGGCGCTTGAGGTCCGGCACGTGGCGCAGGATCGCCTGGACGAGCGCGCCGAGGCGGGGGGTGCCTGGAAGGTCGGCGCCCCAGCTCGTCATGTCGACGCCGGACAGGACGACCTCGCCGTAGCCGCTGGCGACGAGGCGCTTCACCTGATCCACCGCCGCGCCCATCGGCACGGAGCGCGAGTTTCCGCGGCCGTAGGGGATGATGCAGAAGGTGCAGCGGTGGTCGCAGCCGTTCTGCACCTGGACGATGGCGCGTGCCCGCCCCTCGATCGCGTCCACCATGTGGCTCGCGGTCTCCCGCACGCTCATGATGTCGTTGACGCGCACCTTCTCGGCCGCCGCCACGCCGAAGTCCGGCAGCGCGCGGTAGGTCTCGGCCTTCAGCTTTTCCTCGTTGCCGAGCACCGCATCGACCTCGGCCATGCCGGCGAAGTCGGCGGGCTTGGTCTGCGCGGCGCAGCCGGTGACGAGGATGCGCGCGTCCGGGCTCTCGCGCCGGGCCCGGCGCACGGCCTGGCGCGCCTGACGGACAGCCTCGGCGGTCACGGCGCAGGTGTTGAAGAGGATCACCGGCCGCCCGTCGGTCCCGAGGCCCGCGGCCTCCGCCTCGCGCTTCATCACCTCGCCCTCGTAGGTGTTGAGGCGGCAGCCGAAGTTGACGACCTCGACGCTCATGCCGCAGCAGTCTCGTCGTCGCGGGAATAGGCGCCGGTCTCGGGGTCGAGGCGGCCGGACCACTCCCACTCGGCCGGGCCGGTCATCAGGACGTGGTCGTCGCTTGTCCGCCAGTCGATCAGGAGGTCGCCGCCCGGCAGCGTCACCGTGACCCTGCGGCCGGTGCGCCGGGTGCGCGCGCCCGAGACCGCCGCCGCGCAGGCCGCCGAGCCGCAGGCGAGCGTCAGCCCGACGCCGCGCTCCCAGGTGCGGATGGTCATGGCGTCCGGCGCGGTGACGCGGGCGATCGTGATGTTGGCGCGCTCGGGAAAGAGCGGGTGGTTCTCCAGCACGGGCCCGAAGCGGTCGAGGGCGTAGGACCAGACGTCCTCTTCGACCCAGAACACGGCGTGCGGGTTGCCCAGGGAGGCGACGGAGGGCGAATGGAGGATCGGCGCGTCGATCGGGCCGATCTGCAGCTCGATCGCGCGCGTGTCGGCGAAC
>CANJKV010000399.1 GCA_947474855.1 Aurantimonadaceae bacterium
CGTGCCGATGGCGTTCTGGCTGGCGGCCGAGGCGCCCGTCGCGATCGCCATCGGGATGACGCCGACGGTGAAGGCGAGCGAGGTCATCAGGATCGGTCGGAAGCGCAGGTGCGCGGCCTCGACGGTGGCGTCCAGGAGGCCCTTGCCCGCTTCCATCTGTTCCACCGCGAATTCCACGATCAGGATGGCGTTCTTGGCCGAGAGGCCGATGATCGTGATGATGCCGACGGTGAAGTAGACGTCGTTGGACAGGCCCCGGAGCATGATCGCGGCCACGCAGCCGATGACGCCGAGCGGCACCACGAGCATGACCGAGATCGGGATCGCCCAGCTCTCGTAGAGCGCCGCGAGGCACAGGAAGACGAAGAGGATGGCGAGGCCGATCAGGAACGGCGTCTGGTTGCCCGACTGGATCTCCTGCAGCGACTGGCCCGTCCACTCGAACCCGAAGCCGGCGGGAAGCTGGCTCGCGAGCCGCTCCATCTCGGCGATCGCCTCGCCCGAGGAGTAGCCCGGCGCCGCGCCGCCCGAGAGGCGGACGGACGGATAGCCGTTGTAGCCGACGAGCTGCGAGGTACCGACCGTCCAGTCGGCGGTGGCGAAGGCCGACATCGGCACCATGCCGCCCTGGGCGTTGCGAACGTTGAGGTTCAGCACGTCCTCGACGCGCATGCGGCCCCGGTCGTCCGCCTGGACGGTGACGCGCTGCATGCGGCCGGCATTGGGGAAGTCGTTGACGTAGTTGGAGCCCAGGCTCGTCGAGATCGTCGAGTTGATGTCGGCGAAGGTGACGCCGAAGGCGTTGGCCTTTTCGCGGTCGATGTTGAGCGCGATCTGGGGACCCGGCGGCAGGCCCTCGAAGCGCATGCCGGTGAGGATGGGGCTCTGCCCGGCGGCAGCCAGGAGCTGGTCGCGCGCGGCGAACAGCGCCGTGGTGCCGAGATTGCCGCGGTCCTGAAGGCGGAACTCGAAGCCGCCGGTCGTGCCGAGGCCCTGGATGGGCGGGGGCGAGAGCGCGAAGGCGATCGCGTCGCGGAACTGCAGGAGGCGTCCGGTGATCTTGCCCGACAGGGCGTCGGCGCTCTCGGCCGGTCCGCGCTCGTCCCAATTCTTGAGGGTGATGAAGGCGAGGGCGGCGTTCTGGCCCTGGCCGGAGAAGGAGAAGCCCTGGATCGTCACCATCGAGTTCACGCCCGGCTGCTCGAGGATGAACTTCTCGGCCTCGGAGGTGACGGCGCGCATGCGGTTGGAGGTCGCGTCGGACGGCCCCTGGAACGACGAGATCAGGAAGCCCTGGTCCTCCTGCGGCAGGAAGGCCGTCGGGATCTGGACGTAGAACCAGCCGAGCCCGGCGAAAAGCGCGAGGTAGACGATCATGAAGCGCTTCGGCCGGCTGGCGGTGGCGCGCACCACGCGGCTGTAGCGATGCGAGGTCCAGTCGAAGCCGCGGTTGAACCAGCCGAACGGGCCGCGCTTGCCGTGGTGGTGGCCGGCCTTCACGGGCTTCAGGAACGAGCCGCACAGCGCCGGAGTCAGCGACAAGGCCAGGAAGGCCGAGAACAGGATCGACGTCACCATCGTCAGCGAGAACTGACGGTAGATGACCCCGACCGAGCCGGGGAAGAAGGCGAGCGGCACGAACACGGCGCACAGCACGAGCGTGATGCCGATCACCGCGCCGGTGATCTGGCTCATCGCCTTCTTCGTCGCCTCCTTGGGCGACAGTCCTTCCTCGGCCATGATGCGCTCGACGTTCTCGACGACGACGATCGCGTCGTCGACGAGGATGCCGATCGCCAGCACCATGGCGAACATGGTGAGGACGTTGATGGAGAAGCCGGCGACCAGCATCACCGCCAGCGTGCCCGACAGCGCGATCGGCACGACGAGGGTCGGGATGACCGTGTAGCGGAAATTCTGCAGGAACACGAACATCACGACGAAGACGAGCGCCACGGCTTCGAGGAGCGTGTAGATCACCTTCTCGATCGAGGCCGACACGAAGGGTGTCGTGTCGTAGGGGATGGAATAGGACACCCCGGGCGGGAAGAGCGGCTTCAGGCTTTCCATCACCTCGCGCACGCCGGTCGCCGCGTCGAGCGCGTTGCCGGTCGGCGAGAGCTGGACGCCGATCGCGGCGCTCGGCTGGCCGTTGAGGAAGGTGTTGAAGTTGTAGTCCTCGGCGTCGATCTCGACGCGCGCGACGTCCGACAGGCGCACGAGGGAGCCGTCGGGATTGGAGCGCAGGACGATCTGGCCGAACTCCTCGGGCGTCTGGAGCTGGCCCTTGACGAGGATCGTCGCCGTCACCTGCTGGGTGACGGGGTTCGGGTTGGCGCCGATCGAACCGGCCGCGACCTGGGCGTTCTGGCCCTGGATGGCGTTGGTGATGTCGGCGACCGACAGGCTCAGGCCGACGAGCCGGTCCGGGTCGATCCAGATGCGCATGGCGCGCTCGGAGGCGAAGAGCTGGGCCCGGCCGACGCCCTCGACGCGGCGGATCTCGTTGAGGACGTTGCGGCTGACGTAGTCGCCGAGGCCGACGGCATCGAGGTTGGCGGTCTCGTCGCCGGTGAGCGCGACCACCATGAGGAAGCTCGATCCGGCTTCTTCGACGAGGACGCCCTGCTGGTTGACCGCGGCGGGCAGCGAGGCTTCGACGCGGCGCAGACGGTTCTGCGTGTCGACCACGGCCTGGCTGATGTCGGTGCCGGCCTGGAAGGTCACGGTGATCTGGACGGCGCCGGTCGCGTCCGAGGTGGACTCAAAGTAGATCAGCCCGGGAACGCCGTTCAGCTCCTCCTCGATCGGCCGCGTGACCTGGAGGTAGAGGTCCTCCGGCGAGGCGCCGGGATAGGCGGTGGAGATCGTCAGGGAGGGCGGCGCGACGTTCGGATACTGGGCGATCGGCAGCGAGGGCAGCGAGATCACGCCGGCCAGGACGATGAAGATCGCGACGACCCAGGCGAAGATCGGGCGGTCGATAAAGAAACTTGGCATCGGGTCGGGCCGTCCTTACTGGGCGCTGCCGCCGGAAACCGGCCGGGCCGGCTGCTCGGACTGGGCGACGTCGCGCCCGGGGGCGGGCGTCGGGGTCGGCGTCGTTTCGGCCGCGCCGGCTTGGCCGGCGTCGGCGGACGGCGCCGGCGCCGCATTGGCCTCGGCGGCAGGCGCAGGCGCAGGCGCAGGCGCAGGCGTGTCGGCGGCCGGCGCGGCGGGCGGCTGCGTCAGCGGGTTGACCCAGGGCTCGGGCACGACGGTGGCGCCGGGGCCGGTCTTCTGGAAGCCGTCGGCGATCACCTTCTCGCCCGGCTTCA
>CANJKV010000400.1 GCA_947474855.1 Aurantimonadaceae bacterium
CGCGCGGCGACCAGCGGCGAAGTCTCCGCCGGCAACTGCCACCCCTTCGCGGTCGGGCGGAACCTCTTCATGCACAACGGCCAGATCGGCGCCTATGCCGGTGCCGCGGTGCGGCGCGGCCTGGAAGCGATGATCCCCGACGCGCTCTACCCCCACCGACGCGGCACGACGGATTCCGAGGCGATCTTTCTGGCCGCCCTCGGCCGCGGGCTGGAGACTGACCCCGCCGCCGCCTTCGCCGCGACCTTGCGCGAGATCCTGGCGCTCCACGACCCGTCGGTTCTCGCGGATTATCCCGTGCGCTTCGCCGCCGTGCATTCGGACGGGGAGGCCGTTCACGCCTTCCGCTGGTCGAGCGACGAGGCGCCGCCCTCGCTGTGGCTGGCGGCCACCGCCGACGAGGCGGGCCTCGTGATCGCCTCCGAGCCCTGCGACGAGGCGGGGCTGGAATGGACGGCCGTGCCGCCCTCGGCGGTTCTCAGCCTCAAGCCCGGCCGCGGCGCGCTGCTCTCGGCCTTCGACGTAGCCCTGCCCGCCAGGGGCGCTCGACGCGCGGCCTGACAGGACGAGCCGGCTCCGCTCTCGGCCCATTGACAGGCTTCTCGTTTCGCCTCAATCGGAACGCGGCGCCGCCGTCGGGACCGACCCGCGGCCGGCCCGGCGGAGCATGAGGCTCCGCGCACCGTCGCAACGAAGGCCGACCCTCACTCCATGGATCGCATCCGGCGCGCTTCGCCCTCCTTCGGCCAGCCCGGCTTCCTTCGCGCCTATGCCTATCCCGCCCTCGTCGGGCTCGTCGGGCTCGCCGCCACGGCGGCGGTGACCTGGGCCTTTCACGCCACGAGCCAGGCGCGCGACGCCGAGCGCTTCGAGCGCCTGATCGACCAGCGGGTCCAGGAGGTCGAGAACCGTCTCGAAACCTACGTGGCGCTCCTGCGGGGCACCGCCGGCTTCTTCGCCGGCAGCTCCCAAGCGCCGGACCGCGCAGCCTTCCGGGCCTATGTCGGCCGGCTGAACGTCGGTGAATATTATTCCGGCGTCCAGGGCATCGGCTTCGTCGAGGCGATCGCGCCGGACGCCGTCGGCGCGGTGGAGGCGCGGCTGCGGGCGGACGGCGCCGAGGGCTTCGCCCTGCGCCCCCCGGGGCCCCGCGACGCCTATTCCGCCATCACCCTCATCGAGCCGCTCGACCGGCGCAACCGGGCCGCTCTCGGCTTCGACATGTACAGCGAGGCGACGCGCCGCACCGCCATGGCGCGGGCGCGCGACGAGGGCGTCGCGGCGCTGTCGGGCCGCGTCCATCTCGTCCAGGAGATCGACCCGGAAAAGCAGCCGGGCTTCCTGATCTTCGTGCCGGTCTATCGCGGCGGCGCGGTGCCCGAAACGGTGGAGGAGCGCCGCGCGGCGCTGGTCGGCTGGGCCTACGCGCCCTTCCGGGCGACCGACCTCTTCGCCAACGACTTCTTCGCCGACATCATCATGGACGCCTCCGAGATCCGCCTCGGCGTCTACGACGGTGCGGCCGTCGAACCCGCCTCGCTCCTGTTCGACACGGCGGCGGTCGGCTTGTCGCCGGCGGCCGATGACGCGAGCGATCTCGTGAGCAACCGCACGACCACGATCGCCGGCCATCCCTGGACCTTCCGCTTCGAAACCGAACCGGGCTTCGCGCTCGGCTCCAACCGCGGCCTCGTGCCCTATCTCGGCGGGCTCGGCCTCCTCGCGACTCTCGTCCTCACCGCCGGCGCCGCGGCCCAGGCCCGCGCCCGCCACCAGGCCGAGGCCGCACGCCTCGCCTTGCAGGGCGAGACCGAGCGCCTGGAGCGGCTGAACGCGGTCGGCGCGCATCTCGCCTCCGAACTCGACGCCGAGAAGCTCGGCGCCGCCGTGGTCGAGGCGGCGACCGCGCTGACCGGCGCGGCCTACGGCGCCCTGTTCGAGCGCGTGCCCGCCGGGCGGGACGGCAATGTGGACGAGGCTTGGCACCTTGCGAGCCTCGCCGGCGCCCCGCGCGAGGCCTTCACCCGCTTCGGCCTGCCGCGCGCCACGGACCTCTTCGCCCCGACCTTTGCCGGCGAGGGGCCGGTGCGGGCCGACGACGTGTCCGCCGACCCGCGCTTCGGCTCGCAGGGCGGCCTGCCCAAGGGGCACCTGCCGGTGCGTTCCTACCTTGCCGTGCCCGTTGTCGCGGCCTCCGGCGAGCGGCTCGGCGCGCTTCTCTTCGGCCATCCCGAGCCGGGCCGCTTCGGCCTGCGCGAGGAGCGCCTCGCCGCGGGCATCGCCGGCCAGGCGGCGGTCGCGCTCGACAATGCCCGCCTCTTCGGCGCGGTCCAGCGCGAGGTCGCCGAGCGGCGGCGCGCGGAGGAGGAACTGACCGAGTCGAACGACGAGCTGCAGCGTTACGCCTACATCGTGTCCCACGATCTGCGCGCGCCGCTGGTGAACGTCATGGGCTTCACCGGCGTCCTGGAAGAAGCGCAGAGCGACATGCGCGCCGCGCTGAAGGACCATCCGGACGCGTCCCGCATCGACGAGGACATGAGCGAGGCGCTGACCTTCATCAAGGCGGCGATCACCAAGATGGAAGGGCTGATCGCCGCGATCCTCAAGCTCTCGCGCGAGGGCCGGCGGACCTTCCGGCCCGAGCCGCTCGACATGGACGCGCTGATGGCCGGCCTCGTCGCCGCCCAGCGCCACCAGTTCGACGCGGCGGGCGCGGCGATCGAGATCGCGCCCGGCCTGCCCGCGATCGAGGCCGACCGTCTCGCCGTCGAGCAGATCTTCGCCAATCTCCTCGACAACGCCCTGAAGTACCGCGCGGAGGAGCGTGCCCCCGCGATCCGGGTCGAGGCGCAGCTCGACAAGCGCGATCGCGCCGTCTTCACCGTGACAGACAACGGCCGCGGCATCGCGCCCCAGGACCATCGCCGCATCTTTGAGCTGTTCCGCCGCTCCGGCCGGCAAGACCGACCGGGCGAGGGCATCGGCCTCGCTCACGTCAAGGCGCTGGTGCGCGTTCTCGGCGGGCGGATCACCGTGTCGTCCGAGCTCGGCCGAGGCACGCGCTTCACCGTCGCCCTGCCGCGCAAGGCCGCCGCTTCCGCCTCGGCGAGCGGCGCCCCCGCCCTAGATGGCGCACGCGATGCAGCCTGAAACACGAACCGAGAACAAGGGGGCGACGCCCATGCATCCCGTGTCGATCGTGATGATCGAGGACGACGAGGGCCATGCCCGCCTCATCGAGCGCAACATCCGCCGGGCCGGCGTCAACAACGACATCGTCCCCTTCGCCAACGGCACGGACGCG
>CANJKV010000401.1 GCA_947474855.1 Aurantimonadaceae bacterium
CGCTGATGGGCCGGGTTGCGGTGGAAGATGTCGATCGAGCGCCCGAGAAGGTCCGAGGCGTTGACCGGCAGCAGGTTCTCGATCTGGTTGAGGGTGCGCTTCGAGGCCTCGTTGAGATAGGTGATCTCGAAGTTGCCGGGATCGACGGTCATCACGGCCACTGGCATGTCGTCGATCATGCGCTGGAGCCGGTACTCCTCCTCCGCCTTGGCCACCTCCGCAGTCGCCACGGCCCATATGAGGAGCGCCCGCGTGACACGGCCCTTCGAATCGGTCAGCGGATGGATGTGCAGGTCGAGCCATTCGCGGCCGAAACGGATGCGCGCCTTGTGCGGCAGCTGCGCCGCATCCGAAAGGAGCGCCCGCTGGTGCATCGGGGCCTTGTGGAAGATGTCGATCGACGTGCCGACGATGTCGTTCGGATCGATCGGCAGCTCGTCGCGGATCGAATGCAGCAGCTCGACCGAGCAGGGATTGGCGTAGTCGATGGTGAACGTGCGGAGGTCGCAGGTCATCGCACCGACCGGAAGAGCCTCGAACATCCGTTCGAAGTCCAAAGGTTCAGGATCGCTGCCATCGTTCGTTCGAGCGAGGTGGGGACATCCACCGGCAATCATGAAACCACCCGATCCTGAAATTGATGCATCGAACATGGAGCCGACGACGCCGTTTTCAAATTGATCTAAATAAAGATAATTTCCAAGTCGTTTGTATTTCAGTAAGTATTGCGTACTGATCGCGCCGCCAAGCATCGTCGATGCGGCTGCGAGCGTTCATGGGCTCGCTGAATGGAAGATGTGATGGGCACTCATCTTTTTCGAGACCGCTCGCTCGTCGATCGAATAAGCAACGGGTCGATGGCTGCGAGCCGAGGTCTTTCTCGTCGATCCACCCTAAAGCGGGTGACAGCCTGCAGCGTCCTCGTCGGAAAGCGCTGTCATGACGAAGGGAAGCCGCCTGACGTCGAACCGTCGAGAAGCGCGTCTCCTAGGCGCCGGGGCTTCGAGGGAACGCGCAAGGCGCGCGCCGCCATCCGCTCGAAGCGGAGCAAGTGACCACCCCCGCCTTCAGCCGCACCTCTCCGAAGGGAACACCCGGCAGGTTGTGGAGCGAAAAGGCGAGGTCGGGCGCGAGCTCGGCAAATGGGGGATCGGCGATGATCCCCGCCGCGCCGTCGCCCGTCTCCTCCGCCGGCTGGAACAGGAGGACAACGCGACCGCGGCGCGGCCGGGCGCGTCCGAACTGGCGGCCGAGCGCGGCAAGGATCGTGGTGTGCCCGTCATGGCCGCACATGTGCGAGCGGCCGGGCATGAGAGAGGCGCGGCCTGCACCCGAGAGCTCCTCGATCGGCAGTGCGTCGAGTTCCGAGCGGATCATCACCGTCGGCCCATCAGTAGCCTCCAGTCGATGCCGATGCCGATGCGGCCGCCGACGCCGAAGCTCTCGTGACGCTGCCGGGCGTTCTCGCGCCCGCACATCTCCGGCAGGGAACGTCGTGGTTGACGACATTCTCGGCCAGGAGATCGATCCTTGCATCGGAGGCGCCGAACTGCCGCCACGGCGGTGCTGACGAAGTCCCGCATCGCCGGGGCGGCCGGTCGCGGGCCTAGGTCTTGACGAAGGCGAGGAGGTCGGCGTTGAGCGTCTCGGCGTTGACGGTCAGCATGCCGTGGCTGAAGCCGGGATAGGTCTTGAGCCGGCCGTCGCGCAGAAGCTTGACCGACAGGCGGGCGCTGTTGTCGATCGGCACGACCTGATCGTCCTCGCCGTGTAGGACGAGCGTCGGCACCGAGATCGCCTTCAGGTCGTCGGTCTGGTCGGTTTCGGAGAAGGCCTTGATGCCCTCGTAATGCGCCTTGGCGCTGCCGATCATGGCTTGGCGCCACCAGTTCATGATCACGCCCTGGTGGACGGTCGTGCCCTCCCGGTTGAAGCCGTAGAAGGGACCTGTGGGCACGTCGAGGAAGAATTGCGCCCGGTTGGCGGCGACGCCTTGCCGGAAGCCGTCGAAGACCTCACGCGGCAGGCCGCCTGGATAGGCCTCGGTCTTCAGCATGATCGGCGGCACGGCGCTGACGAGCACCGCCTTGGCCACGCGCCCGGCGGGCTCGCCGTGCCGGGCCACGTAGCGGGCCGCCTCGCCGCCGCCCGTCGAATGGCCGATGTGGACAGCGTTCCGCAGATCGAGGGCCTCGACCACCGCGAAGGCGTCGGCGGCATAATGGTCCATGTCGTGGCCCTCGCTCACCTGCGCCGAACGGCCGTGGCCGCGGCGGTCATGGGCGACGACGCGAAAGCCGTTCTGGAGGAAGAACAGCATCTGCGCGTCCCAGTCGTCCGACGAGAGCGGCCAGCCGTGATGGAACACGATCGGCTGGGCGTCCTTCGGACCCCAATCCTTGTAGAAGATCTCGACGCCGTCCCGGGTCGTTGCGAATGGCATGGCTGAACTCCTCTTCTTGGATTCATAAGTGCACCGTAATGATGCCGGCTTTGTCCGGTATCGTCGATGCGTTTCACGATCGCTGACGCGCCTCCAGAAAATCGGACCGTTTCGAGCTGAAATCGTCCACTCAGCGCGTCTGCCAAAACCACTTCGCGACGATGCGCCATGTGATGAGGGCGGCTGCGAGGTTGGTGAGTGCGAGGCGGATATCGGCCCGGCGCGCGTCGCGGGTGGCGAAGCCTCGGGATTGGGCCAGCTAGGCTGGCCTGCCCCCATTAGGTGGTCCGGTTCAAATCTAATGCATGGTGGGCTTGTCGGCGACGGTTGAGGTGGCCGGCGAAGCGGGTCGGCGTGGTGCTTGCGGCCACGGCACGGCGGCAGGAGCGGGTGGACGGTAGCCCAGGCTCGAGTGTGGACGCTTGGTGTTGTAGTGCTGGCGCCAACTCTCGATGACGATGCGGGCCTCGGCCAAGCTGTAGAAGATCTCACCGTTCAG
Organism: Aurantimonadaceae bacterium; assembly: GCA_947474855.1. Classification (GTDB taxonomy): domain Bacteria; phylum Pseudomonadota; class Alphaproteobacteria; order Rhizobiales; family Rhizobiaceae; genus Antarcticirhabdus. Next base: position 2,943 of record CANJKV010000401.1, read on the forward strand.
GAGTTCGTCGCGAAGCTTGGCATTGAAGCTCTCGCAGTAGCCGTTCTCCCAGGGTGAGCCCGGTTCGATGAAGGCGGTCTTGGCGCCGACCGCCGTGATCCAGTCGCGAACCGCCTTGGCGATGAACTCGGGGCCGTTATCGGAGCGGATGTGGCCCGGCACACCGGGCAGGATGAAGAGGTCCGACAGGACGTCGATGACATCCGAAGATCTCAGCTTCCGGTCGATCCGGATCGGATGCACAGACACTCGCGGGTGAACTCATCGACGATGTTCAGCATGCGGAACTTGCGGCCATTGTGAGTGCGGTCCTCCACGAAGTCATAGGACCAGACGTGGTTGGGTCGCTCGGGC
>CANJKV010000402.1 GCA_947474855.1 Aurantimonadaceae bacterium
ACCCCCGCCGCTTGTAGCGGATCTCCTCGAAGCGCATGCCGAGGAGGTCGACGAGGAGCAGGCGTCCGAGAAGCGGCTCGCCGGTGCCGGTCAGGAGCTTGATCGCCTCGTTCGCCGCGAGCGTGCCGAGGACGCCCGTGGTGGTGCCGAGGATGCCGGCTTCCGAGCAGGTCGGGATCAGGCCCTCGGGCGGCGGCGCCGGGTGGAGGTCGCGATAGCGGGGGCGCAGTCGCCCCGTCGCGGGGTCCGCCTCGTAGGGCTTCAGCACCGTGATCTGGCCGGAGAAGCGGTTCACCGCGGCGGAAACGAGCGGCACCCGCGCAGCCTCGCAGAGATCGGCGCACAGATAGCGCGTGTCGAAATTATCCGAGCCGTCGATCACGAGGTCGTAGGACGAGACGATCGACGCGCCGTTCTCCCGGTCCAGGCGGACGGCATGGGTGACGACGCCGACATGCGGGTTCAACCGCCCCGCCGCGTCCGCCGCGCTCTCGACCTTCAGCCGCCCGACATCGGCGGTGCCGTGGGCGATCTGGCGCTGGAGGTTGGACAGCGAGACCGTGTCGTCGTCGACGAGGCCGAGCGTGCCGACCCCGGCGGCGGCGAGAAAGAGCAGCGCGGGCGAGCCGAGGCCGCCAGCGCCGACGAGAAGCACCCGGGCGCGCTTCAACGCCTGCTGCCCCGCGCCCCCGACCTCGGGCAACACGATGTGGCGCGCGTAGCGGCGGATCTCCTCGGGGCTCAGGGACTCGTCCGGCACGCCAGCCTCCCGTCCGATACGTCGAAGTGATCGGCACGCCCGCCCAGCGCTTCGAAGAGCTGGGCGTCGGTGCCCGTCATGAAGGCCTGCCCGCCGAGGCCGCCGACGAGGTCGAAGAGCGCGGCACGCCGGCCGGGATCGAGATGGGCGGCGATCTCGTCGAGGAGCAGCACCGGCGGCAGGCCCGACAAGGCTGCGACGAGGCCGGCATGGGCGAGAACGAGGCCGATCAGAAGCGCCTTTTGCTCGCCCGTCGAGGACTTCTCGGCAGGCATCGCCTTGGCGCGGTGGGTGACGAGAAGGTCTCCGCGATGCGGCCCCTCCAGCGTGCGACCGGCCGCGCGGTCGCGCCAGCGGGCCTTGGCGAGGCGGGTGCGCGCCTCGGCGACGAGGTCCGGCAGGGCGGCGCTCGGATCCTCGAACTCGTAGCCGCCGGCGAGCTGCAGGTCGGCGGTCGGAAACGGCGCGTCGGCATTCGCCCGGATCGCCTCGGCGCCGAGCCGGGACACGAGCTCGGCGCGCGCGCGGTGGATCGCGACGCCGAGCTCCGCCATCTGCGCTTCCAGTCCCGAAAGCCAGACCTCGTCGAGCCGCGCCTCGCCGAGAAGCCGATTCCTCCCGCGCATCGCCTTCTCGTAGTCGAGCGATCGGCGCCCGTGCGCGGGGTCGACGGAGAGCACCATCCGGTCGAGAAAGCGGCGCCGGTCGCCGGCCGGTCCCGTGAAGAGCCCGTCCATCGCCGGCGTCAGCCAGACGACGCGCAGAACGTCGAGCAGCGCGTCCGCGCCTCCGTCCTCGGTGTCGTCGATGCGCACGATGCGAGAAAGCGAGCCGTCCTCGCCCGGACGGGCAAAGGTCGCGACCTCCGTCTCCGCGCCCTCGCCTGTCAGCGTCGCGCGCACGGCGAAGCCGCCCGTGCCGCCGACCCGCGCCACCTCGCGATAGGCGGCGCGGCGCAGGCCCCGGCCGGGAGTCAGCAGCGACAGGGCTTCCAGGAGGTTGGTCTTGCCCGCGCCGTTCTCGCCCGAGAAGACCACGAAGGGCTTCTCGAAGCGCGTTCCGAGCGAGGCGTAGTTGCGGAAGTCGACGAGCCGCAGGCTGGAGACGAGAGGCGCGCTCAGACCCGCATCGGCATGAGCACGTAGAGCGTGCCCTCGTCGCCGCCGTCCTTGATGAGCGTCGGGGAGCCTGGATCGGCCAGCATGAACACCGTGTCCTCGCCCGAGAGCTGGCCGGTGATGTCGAGGAGGTACTTGGCGTTGAAGCCGATCTCGATCGCGTCGGAATCGTAGCCGACGGCGAGCTCTTCGGTCGCGGTGCCGGACTCGGGCGAGTTCACGGTGAGGACGAGTTGGCTGTCGGAGATCGCGAGCTTCACCGCCCGGCCGCGCTCGGAGGAGATCGTCGAGACGCGGTCGACGGCGGCCGAGAAGGTCGAGCGGTTGAGGGTCAGCGCCTTGTCGTTGTTCTGCGGGATGACGCGCTGGTAGTCCGGGAAGGTGCCGTCGATGAGCTTGGAGGTCATGACGACGGTGCCGAGCGTGAAGCGGATCTTGGAATCCGACAGTTCGACAGCGACGTCGCCGTCCTCCCCGGCCTCGCCGAGGAGCTTCTGCAGCTCGCCCACCGCCTTGCGGGGCACGATGATGCCCGGCATGCCCTCGACGCCCGCCGGCGCGTCCGCCTCGGCCCGGGCGAGCCGGTGCCCGTCGGTCGCCACGGCACGCAAGCGCGAGGCGCCGTCGACCTCCAGGGCGTGGAAGTAGATGCCGTTGAGGTAGTAGCGCGTCTCCTCCGTCGAGATCGCGAACTGCGTGCGCTCCACGAGGCGGGCGAGCGCCTGCGCCTTCATCGTGAAGGAATGGCTGAAGGTGCCCGTCGTGATGTCGGGAAAGTCGGCCTCCGGCAGGCACTGCAGGCGGAAGTTGGAGCGGCCGGCCGAGACCGTCATCTGCGTGCCGCCCTCGTTGAGGCCGAGCTTCACCTCGGCGCCGTCGGGCAGCTTGCGGACGATGTCGTAGAGCAGGTGCGCGGGCACCGTTGTCGCGCCCGCCGTCTCGATCTCGGCCGGCGCGGTCTCGGTGATCTCGAGGTCGAGGTCGGTCGCCTTCAGGCGCAGGCCGGCCCCTTCCTCCGTCTTCAGGAGGACGTTGGACAGGATCGGGATCGTGTTGCGGCGCTCGACGACGCGCTGGATGTGGCCGAGGGAGCGCAGGAGGTTGGAGCGTTCGATGATGATGCGCATGGGACTCGACTCAACCGTTCGCGGACTTCGGGCAAGCAGGGCGGAACGGGCGGCCGGGTCGCCGGCCTTCGCGGCCCCGCGAGGGGGAGACCTTTCTAGAACGGATCGCGCCCGCGGAAAAGCCGGACGCGCCGGGCTCGCGGGGGATCGTTAATCCCCCGCCCTCATGCGCACCGCGCCGACAAGCCTCCGTCAACCACCAGCATCTGGCCGTTGACGTAGCGGGCCTCGTCGCTGGCGAGGAACACGCTCGCATTGGCGACGTCGAAGGCGTCGCCCGC
>CANJKV010000403.1 GCA_947474855.1 Aurantimonadaceae bacterium
TCCGCTCGGATCGTTCGATCCCAAGCGCTACCGGCGCGAGCTCGTCGAGAACACCGACTTCCGCAAGTTCGAGGACGGCCTGCGCATGACGCTCGACTGCACGCCCGAGCTCGCCGACCGCCTGGAAGCCCTGTTGGCCCGCGCCGAGACGGCCGGCACCGCCCGCTTCGGCCTTTGCAGGCAGACGTCCGCCCTGATGACCTGCTTCGTTCCCTCGGCCACGAAGAGCAATCACGTCCACTTCGTCGACGGCGCGCAAGGCGGCTACGCGGTCGCGGCCCGGATGCTCAAGTCTGCATAGCAACGTCTGACCAGCTGAGAAGAGCCGAACGCGGCACGAGCCCTTTCCCGAAAGCCGTCGCCCCGCGCGACGACGATGCGGCGGAGCGGCTGTTCATGACGGCGCAGGCATGGCATCGCCTGGGTTTGATCCGAAAGCGAGCCGCCCATGACCCTGCCCGCCCCCACCATCCTCCTCGATCTCGACGGCACGCTGATCGATTCGGAGCCCGGCATCGTGTCGAGCTGCCGCGCGGCGATCGAGTCCCTCGGCCTCGCCATGCCCGAGCGCACCGAGATCGCCCGCCTCATTGGCCCGCCGATCACCGACGTCATGGCCTATCTCCTGGAAGGCCAGGGCGAGCATCGCGTCGAGGAGGCGGTGGCCGCCTATCGCGAGGATTACGGCCGGCGCGGCATTCTGGACTGCGCGCCCTATCCCGGCATCGAGCAGGCGCTCGGCGCGCTTCACACCGGCGGCGCCCGGCTCGTCCTCGCGACCTCCAAACGCCGCGACTTCGCGATCCGCATCCTCGACCGGCTGGGCTTCTCGCCGCTCTTCTCGGCCGTCTACGGCTCCAGCCTCGGCGCCGCTTCCGCCCACAAGGACGCGATGATCGCGGGCATCGTGCGCGACCTCTCGCTCGACCCGAACAGGGCTGTCATGGTCGGCGACCGCCGCTTCGACGTCGCCGGCGCCCACGCCAACGCGATCCGCACCATCGGCGTGCTCTGGGGCTACGGGACGGCCGACGAGCTGACCGCGGCCGGCGCCGAGCGCCTGATCGCGCAGACCCGCGAGCTCACCCTCGACGCCGTCGCCCGAACCCTCGGACGCTCGGCCGGCTGACCCGCGAGCCCCTGAGCCGCCGATGCCGGATCAGGAACTCGCGGTCCAGGGCGGGCGGGAGGTTGGCGTTGATGGCCGACCGGCTGGCGGTCCTGTGGCCGGCTCGGCTGATCTACATCCAGTTGGATAAGGACGATCGGTCGCGCGGACGCACCGCCCCGCTCCGGCAACCCGCCGACTCGCCCAAATGTACCGATCCGCCGTCGCAGACCATGCCGGTTCGCGGCCGACGAAGTGCCATACGAACGCATGCAGGTGAGGTGTACAGCACAGCAGCACACCCGCCTCGAACATCAGGCGCCGGTCGCGACCGGCGCGGCTCACCGAGCAGACTTTTCTTCGGAGGGCTGCGCCGTCCCTTCATGACGGCACCGCGCTGCTCTACCGGCCGACATCGTTTACGTCAGTAGCTGCCGCGCGACATGCAGACGGCAGGAACCGTCTTGGCGATGATCACCAGATCGGTGACAAGGCTCCAGTTCTCGACATACTGCCGGTCGAACGCCACGCGCGCGTCGTATGACACGTCGTTGCGGCCACTGACCTGCCACAGGCCGGTCAAACCGGGACGCGACAGGAGGTAGACCGAAGCGCTCGGGCCGTAATATTCGAGCTCGGCATGGACGACCGGGCGCGGACCGACGATGCTCATGTCGCCCATCAGGATGTTGATGAGCTGGGGAAGTTCGTCGAGGCTCAGCTTGCGCAGCACCGCGCCGACGACCGTTACGCGCGGGTCGTCCTGGAGCTTACGGGTCGCCAGCCATTCCTCTCGCGCCGCCGGATTGGCGGCGAGGTGACGCTCCAGGACCTTATCTCCGTCCTGGACCATGGTGCGGAATTTCAGGCAGAAGAATTCGCGCCCGTTCCGACCTACCCGCTTGTGGCCGTAGAAGACCCTCCCGCCGTCGCTGAACTTGATCAGGGCAGCGATGAGGAGGAGGAACGGACTAAAGAGGATCAGACCCAGTAACGCGCCGACAATATCCATGGCGCGCTTTGATCGATTGCTTGAGTTGTACCGGATAGACGACGACAACGAAGAATAGTCGAGGATGACCGCTTCAGTGGGGAGAGCCATGCGTATCCGTCCAGCTGATTAAATCGAATTAGGTTTATAGCCGCTTAATGGTGCGCCGCAATATCAGAAGTCCAGCTTATCTATGCGCTGCGCGCATATCTCCGTCCTCCGTCAGCATGGAACCAAGTCTGACATAAGACCCCGGGCAGGAAGCCACGCCATCGGACTCAGCCAGGGGGGAACCGATGGGTCAGAACCGAGCGGCATCACGATATCCGATCGGCCCGCGTCGTTCGATGGAGCAACCGCACGGATACACCGGCCGCGCGAGCGAAGACGGCGGGGGATCCGGACCGTAGCCGCTTAGCAAACAAGCGCCGAGTAGGGGCTCGCCGCCCCTAGCTCCGGCAATCGTGGCAATGATATGTCAAGGGTGTGGCGGCGGCTTGTCCAAACTGTTAGTCGATCGTTGGGATCTACCCCTTATAGTTCTCGCAAGACGCGGGATGCCAGGAAAGTGAAGGACACATCAGCCGCACCTTCGCCACACAAGCCGCGGTCCGACATTAACCCGAGGTAGGGCGATCGCAACATCATTGCTTGGGACGTGATTTGCTAGGGATATGAAGGCACCAACATTCATCGCGGGCACGCTGGCGACAGCCATCGTCTTCCTTGCGAGCGCTTACTGGCTGTCAGGCTCGTTCTGGTACAGCGTCGCGGCCACGCTGGTCGTCCTGGTCGTGGTTCAGGTCGGCTACTTCTGCTACGTCCTGATTATGTCGGCTCAGGAACATCGCCGGCGCTCGTCGGCCGAGCAGCCGGAACCCCAGGTCGGGGAGCGGGGAATCAAGGAATCCTGAGATGCCTGCCCGCCGCCGAACTGGTCGGCGACGGTTCTTTGATCCGTCGGTATGGCCGAGCGCTACTCGGCGGCGAGGCTGGAGGCCGGCTCGACGGTGTTCATGAGCTCGTGCAGGTCGTCGTAGACCTTGCCGCGAATATCCGGGCGCCAGAGCGCGAAGGCGACGTTGGCCTGGATGAAGCCTTCCTTGGAGCCGCAGTCGAAGGTGCGGCCGTGGAAGGTATAGGCGTAGAAGTCCTGCCGGTCCGCGAGCTTCCGCA
>CANJKV010000404.1 GCA_947474855.1 Aurantimonadaceae bacterium
GTCCCACCGCGTCAGCCTCCTCGGCTTCTGCGACGACATCCTCGTCCTCAACGAGGGCGCGGTGCAGGCGCTGGGCACGCGCGAGCAGATCTTCGCGCGCCTGCCGCGCTTCCGCGGCCAGCCCGCCGCGCCGGTGATCGAGCTGGAGCGGGCGGGGGCGAGCGCGGCGTGAGCGCAGGCCTGACCCTTGCCGGCGAGACGGCGCTCCTCGCCGCGCCCGAGCCCGCCACCGACTGGCGCGCCTCGCTCCGGCTCGGCTACCTCGTCCTGTTCCTGACGGTGGGTCTGTGCGGCGGATGGGCGGCGCTCGCCCACATCGATTCCGCCGTGGTGGTCCAGGGCAGTTTCTCCGTCGAGGCCTATCGCAAGACGGTGCAGCACCTGGAAGGCGGCATCGTGTCGGAGATCCTGGTGCGCGACGGCGACCGGGTGGAGGAGGGACAGACGCTGGTCCGCCTCGACACGACGCGCTTCGAGGCCGCCGCCACCGCCGCCTCGCTGGCGCTCGCAAACGCGCTGGCGACGGAGGCCCGGCTGTCCGCGCAGCGCGACATGATCGACTACGTCGTCATGCCCGAGGAGGTGGCGAGCCTCGTCGGGCCCGGCGGCGACCGCGGCGAGATCGACGACAACAACCGCGAGTTCGAGATCCGCCGCCTCGTCCTCGCCTCCTCGCTGGAGCTTCTGGAAGCCCAGATCGGCCAGGCGAAGAACGACGTCGAGCAGGCCGGCCTCGACGCCGAGACCGCGCAGCGCCAGCTCGACTCGATCAGGAAGGAGCTCGGCTCGGTGAAGCCGCTCCTCGCCAAGGGGCTCGTCGCGATGAGCCGCGTGACGGGCCTGGAGCGCCAGAAGGTGCAGTTCGAGAGCGCCGTGTCGAAGGCGAGGGCCGAGGCCGAAAAGGCGCGCAACAAGATCGAGGAACTGCGCCTGCGCATGGAGGGGATGCGCCGCGACTACCGGCAGGAGGCTTCGAAGGGCCTCGTCGACCTCGCCCGCGAGATCGCGCGCCTTCGCCAGGAGCGGCAGGTGGCGCTCGACATGCTCGGCCGCTCGGCGATCCGCTCGCCCGTCGCCGGCACCGTCCAGTCGCTGCGCGTCTTCACCGTCGGGGGGGTGATCCGCTCGGGCGAGCCGCTGCTCGACGTCGTGCCCGACACCGACCGCTTCGTCGTGAAGGGCCGCATCCCGCCCTCCGACGTCGACCGGCTCAGGAAGGGCATGGACGCCAACGTCAATCTCGGCGCCCTGATGAAGTATCGCCGCGAAACGGTGCGCGGCACGCTCACCTACGTCTCGCCCGACGCCGTCGCCGACGCCAATCCGAGCCTGCCGCCCTCCTTCGCCGTCGAGGTGAGCGTGGCGCGCGAGGCCGTGCCCGAGGACATCCGCGACCGCCTCCAGGCCGGCATGGACGCCGCCGTGATCATCCCGACGGAGGGGCGCAGCGTCCTCCAATATCTCCTGGCGCCCGTCCTGGAGAACCTCGACGAATCCCTGCGCGAGCGCTGACCGGCCCCGCCATGCGCGCGCTCGTCGTCGCCCACGGCCATCCCGACTTCGGCGCAGGGGGCGGCGAGATCGCCGCCTACGGCCTGTTTCGGGCTCTGCAGGCCCATCCCGGCGTCGAGGCGGCGGACTTCCTGGCCCGCACCGCCGAGCCGCGCTTGGTCGCGGGCGGCGTCGGGCGCTTGCGCGAGAACGAGTACCTCGTCCGGCGCGACACCGCCGATTGGCTGCGCCTCGCAGCCGCGCCCGACGAGGCGCCGGCCGGCCGGCGCCTGCCCGACCTCCTCGCGGCGCTCCGGCCGGACGCCGTGCTCGTCCACCACGTCGCCCATCTCGGTCTCGGGCTTCTCGGCGAGATCCGGGCGAGCCTGCCGGCCGCCCGGATCGTCCTGACGCTTCACGACTTCCTCGGCATCTGCGCCCATCGCGGCCTGATGGTGACGGCGGGCGAGGCGCCGGCGCTCTGCGAGGCGGCCTCGCCCGATCGCTGCCACGCCTGCCTGCCGGCGCATGCGAGCGCCGCCTTCGCCGAGCGTCGGCGGCTCGTTCTCGCCGCCTTCGCCGCCGCCGACCGCTTCGTCGCGCCCTCCCGCTTCCTTGCGGAGCGCTACCGCGACTGGGGCCTGCCGGCCGAGCGCCTCGCGCTGATCGCCAACGGTACCGAGCCGGCGGAGCCGCTCGCCTTGGAAGCGCGAGAAATCCTGCGCATCGGGTTCTTCGGTCAGGTTCGGCCGGAAAAGGGGCTGCACGTCCTCCTCGCCGCGCTGCATCACCTCGCCCCGGCGCAGCGCGCTCGGCTGCGCCTCGTCGTCAGCGGCAGCCGGCTGGAGGCGCAGGAGGGTTGGTATCGCGAGCTGGTGCGCCGCCTCGCGGTGCCGCTCGAAGCGGAGGGCATCCTCGCTTGGCGCGGCGCCTACGATCGGGGCGAACTCGGCGCCCGCATGGCCGGGATCGACCTCGTCGCGGTGCCCTCGACCTGGTGGGAGAACGCTCCTCTGGTGATCGGCGAGGCCTTCGCGCACGGCCGGCCGGTGCTGGCGGTCCGTCGCGGCGGCATGGCCGAGATGGTGCGCGACGGGATCGACGGGCTGCTCGTGGACGAAGGAGGCGCGCCGGCCGTTGCCGCGGCGATCCGGCGCTTCCTCGCCGATCCCGGGCTCGCCGGACGGCTCGCCCGCGGCATCCGGCCGCCGCCGACCCCGTCCGACATGGCCGAGGCCTATCTGGCCCTCGCGCGAAGCATCGCCTAGATGCGGGCGCTCGAAGCGGGGATGATGGAATGCAAGGGCAGCAGATGGCCGGCCGGAACGACCTCACCGACGAGGAATGGGAGGCGCTGCACCGCCTCGACCGCGGCCAGCCGGAAGCCGGCCTCGTGCCGCAGACGATGCGCGACCTCCTGGTCGGCTACGGCCTCGCCGCGAGGCGCCGGGGCGGCGCGGTCGGCGTCAGCGAGGCGGGCAAGCGCCTCATCCACAAGCACCGCGTCGCGGACTGAGCCCCGACGCGGCTGGTCCGAACGGGCCTCAGCCCTTGGCGCGCTCGACGTAGGAACCGTCGGCGGTCATGACGACGATCTTGGTGCCGGCGCTGATGTGCGGCGGCACGAGGGTGCGCACGCCGTTGGACAGCACGGCCGGCTTGTAGGAGGACGAGGCCGTCTGGCCCTTGGTCACCGGCTCGGTCTCGGCGACCTCGAAGAC
>CANJKV010000405.1 GCA_947474855.1 Aurantimonadaceae bacterium
GCCCCTCGGCCGGCCCGCGAAAGGGCGGCATGAGCGCGAGGCCGAAGCCGAGAAGGATCGCCAGCGTCACGGTCGGGAAGACGACGCCGCCCCAAAGGATCATCCGCTTGCCGACGATCTCGTCGTGGGCGGCCGGCCGCGGGCGCGAAGCGTAGACGCCGACGCCGAGGACGACGATCCAGATCGCCACGCCGCCCCACAGCATCCACCAGAACAGGCCCTCGACGCTGGACGCTTCGGTGCCCGCCCCCGCGAAGGTCGACTGCGGCCCCCGAACGCAGCCGGACAGGGCGAGGAGCGCCAGGATGGGGACACCGCGCGCGAGCGCGCCTTCGCACCGATGGGCTCGTCGCCCCCCGTCCGCCCCCACGTTCCGCATCGATCCCCTTCCGCCGCCGCTCGTTCGTTCCCCTGATCAACGACATAGAGGCGGCCAACGACCGGACCAGACGGACACGGCGCGACCTATGAGCGATCCGTTTGCAGGCGGGCGCGGCGTTGCTATTGAGCAACCATGAGGCGGCGCTCCGCCGCGCACCGGAACGGGACCCTTCCATGGCACAGCTCGACCAGAGCCGCGACTGGGCAAACCGCATGGCGCCGAGCCTCGACGAGATCGAAGCGCTGGCGATCGAAGCCTATGCCGGGCTACCGCCCGAGTTCCGCGCGCTGTCGGGCGAGATCCGCTTCTTCGTTTCGGACTTTCCGGAAGACGAGGTGGTCTCGGACATGGGCCTGGAAAGCCCCTTCGACATCCTCGGTCTCTTCGAGGGACGTCCCGTCGGCGCGTCCGGTACGCCCTCGACCGGCGAGATGCCGAACCGCATCCTTCTCTATCGCCGCCCCATGCTCGATTACTGGGCCGAGCACGAGGAAACCCTCGGCGACCTCGTCACGCACGTCCTCATCCACGAGATCGGCCACCACTTCGGCCTGTCCGACGAGGACATGGAAGCGTTGGAAGCGAGCGTCGAGTAGGAGGCGCCGCTCCTATCGGTGGACGTCGAGGGACAGCGCCAGCAGGACGGGCAGCGGTGTCCAGAGACCCGTCGCGAGCCCCGCCTCGCGCAGCGCCTCGGCCGTCCAGAGATTGCAGCCCCACAACGCGTTGAAACGGCCCTTCGCCTCGAAAAACCGGCTGAACGGGCCGTAGGCCGCCGGCTGCTCGTCGAGGAGGATGGCGGCGCCCGCATCGTTCCGGGTCAGGCTCGACAGCGCGAAATCGGCCAGGCGCTCCAGTCCCGTCTCGTCGAGGTCGATCGCGCGCACGCCCGCGGTCTCCGGATCGACCGCGCCGGCCAGCGCGATCCGCAGAACGGCCGCGTCGAGGCCGAAGGAGCGCAGCAACGGCATCGGGCGCAGTTGGTCCCAGGTCGGCGTGTCCACGTAGAAGCTGCGCCCGCCCCGCCCGACGAGGACGTAGGCGACGGCGGGATCGCGGAGCGGCAATCCCGCCTTTTCGAGGAAGCCGAAGCGGTCGAGGATCCAAGGCTCGGCCGGCAGCGCGAGGTCCGTGTGGATCGCGCTCGACAGGAGGAGCACCCGGTGCGTCCGCTCTCCGGTCGCGACCGCCGCGGGCTGGCGGGGCACGAGAACGCCGAGCACCAGCGCCGCGAGGAGAAGCCCCGCCAATGCACCGAACCAGGCACCGAGACGCCGCAACCTGCGACCCCGGCCGTTTCTCACTGCTCCCCGAGCTTCATCTCGGGCGAATAATCGACGCCCTCCACCACCTTCGTCACCGCCTGCCCGCAACGCATCGTGCCGCTCGCCGCGTCGAAGGCGTAGGTCGGAGAGCCGTGCAGCTCCCAGCCCTTGGAGAGCGCCAGGGAAACCTTGTGGCAGAAGCTCGAATCGTCCGGTCCGGACAGAAAGCGGTAGAGTTTCACGAACCTCGGCCCCTTTGTTGCGCGCCGGTTCACTTGACCGAGCGCCGTTCGCGCTGCAAGCCGGATTTTGCGCGGCGCCCGCCGGAATGCTATCGGCGCGTCACGCAGACATCGACCGTCGACGAGGAGGCTCCCCATGCAGAAGTTCGACCGCCTGACCGGCATCGCGGCGCCGCTTCCGATCGTGAACGTCGACACCGACATGATCATCCCGAAGGACTACCTGAAGACGATCAAGCGCACGGGCCTCGGCAAGGGCCTTTTCGCCGAGCTGCGCTACGAGGCGGACGGGTCGGACAAGCCGGACTTCGTCCTCAACAAGCCGAACTACAAGGGCGCCGAGATCCTGGTCGCCGGCGACAATTTCGGCTGCGGGTCGTCTCGCGAGCACGCCCCTTGGGCGCTTCTCGACTTCGGCATCCGCTGCGTGATCTCCACGAGCTTCGCCGACATCTTCTACAACAACTGCTTCAAGAACGGCATCCTGCCGGTTCGCGTCACGCCCGAGCAGCTCGACCTCCTGATGGACGATGCGAGCCGCGGCTCCAACGCGCGCCTGACGATCGACCTGGAGAGCCAGACCATCTCCGGCCCCGACGGCGGCACGATCCACTTCGACATCGATCCGTTCCGCAAGCACTGCCTCCTCAACGGCCTCGACGACATCGGGCTGACGCTGGAAAAGGCGCCGGCGATCGAGGCCTACGAGCAGAAGCTCGCGGCCGAGCGGCCCTGGGCATGAGCGGCGCGCTCGCGGCCCCGCGCCGCCTGATCTCCTCGGGCTCGCCCTTCGAGCGCGAGGCCGGCTATTCGCGGGCCGTCGTCCAGGGCGACTGGTGCTTCGTCGCCGGCACCACCGGCTACGACTATGCCGCCATGGCCATGCCGGAGGACGTCGACGCGCAGGCCGAGAACGCCCTCGGCACCATCGCCAAGGCGCTCGGCGAGGCCGGCTTCTCGCCCGCCGACATCGTGCGCGTCACCTATATCGTCACCGATCCCGCCTTCGCGCCGGCCGTCTTCGCCGTCACCGGCCGCTGGTTCGGCGAGATCCGCCCGGCCGCGACCATGCTCGTCGCGGGCCTCATCCGGCCGGAGATGAAGGTCGAGATCGAGGCCACCGCCTTTCGCGGCTGACCGCTCTCCCCCGCACGTCCCGCCATCCGCAGAAGACGACGCCATGGCCAAGCTCATCCACACCATGATCCGGGTCCGCGACGAGGCCCGCTCGCTCGACTTCTACGCCAAGGCCTTCGGGCTCGGCGTCGCCGGGCGCTACGAGTTCGACCGCTTCACGCTGATCTACCTGTCGAAC
>CANJKV010000406.1 GCA_947474855.1 Aurantimonadaceae bacterium
CATCGCGCGGGCGCATTCGAGGCCGATGCCGGAGGCGGCGCCGGTGACGGCGGCGACCTTGCCGGAAAGATCCTGGCTCATGGAGGCGGTTCCCAATTGGATCGAAGGAAAGGTCCCGCCGCGCGCCTTGCGCGCGGCGGAACGCAGGGCGGTCAGCCGCGGCCGTGCGAGGCGCGCGAGCGGCGGGCGAGCGAGTCGACGATGACAGCCAGGGCGAGGACGCCGCCGAGGATCATGTAGCGAAGGCTCGACGAGAGGTTCAGGAGCGTCAGCCCGTTCGAGATCGCCTGGATCACGATGATGCCGAGCAGCGCCGAATAGGCCGAGCCGCGCCCGCCGAAGAGCGAAGTGCCCCCGATCACCGCCGCGGCGATGGCGTTGAGGTTGACGTCGCCGGCGCCCGCCTGCTGCGAGGCCGAGCCGAGGCGGGCGGCCGAGAGCACCCCGCCGAGGGCGGCCAGCGTCGAGCAGAGCACGAAGGCGCTGAGATAGATGCGGCGCACGTTGATGCCGGCGCGCCGGGCCGCCTCGCGGTTGCCGCCCACCGCCATCATCGAGCGGCCCCACTTGGTGCGGCGGATGGCGTAGTCCATCGCCACGACGAGGCCGACGAAGAGGGCGAATATCCAGGGCACGCCCCGCCCCTGCGCGAGGTAGAGGACGACGGCGAGAAGGCTGATCGTCAGCGCCGTGGCCTTGGCGACGACGACGCTCGCCGCCCCGCCGGTCAGGCCCGCCGCCTGCCGGCGCGCCCGGGCACGAAGGCCGCTCCACAGGAGAACGGCGCCGGGCGCGAGGGCAAGAACGAAGGACAGCCAGTTCGGCATGTAGGCGTTCTGCCCGAACACCACGAGCGGCAGGCTGAAGGGCAGGTTGATCGAGCCGGAGCTTCCCAGGAGATAGAGCTGGAAGCCGAGAAGCGCGAGGAGTCCCGCCAGCGTCGCCACGAAGGAGGGCATGCCGATGCGGTTGTAGAGCGTGGCGTAGAGCGCGCCGACGAGCGCGCCGAGGCCGAGCGCCACGACGATCGCCCCCGCCACCGGCCAGCCGTGATTGATCCAGAGCACGCCGAGGATCGCGGAGGCGAGGCCGGACATGGATCCGACGGACAGGTCGATCTCGCCCAGCAGCAGTACGCAGACGATGCCGAGCGAGATGATGCCCGTCGTCGCGCAGTCGTAGAGGAGGTTCGACACGTTGCCGGGGCGCAGGAACACCGGGTTCAGCCCGGTGAAGATCACCGAGATGAGGACGAGGCCGACGGCGACGGGGATCATGCCCAGATCTCCGGAGCGCACCCGGTCGAGGAAGCCGCGCAGCGCCCCGCCGAGGCCCTCGTCCTGGCGCAGGCGCGCGTCGGCGCGGTCGAGGGCGCGGCCCGCGACGGAGTTCGGGTTCGAGCTCACGCGTGGCCCTCCTGCTTGGCGGCGCGGCGCTCGGCACGGCGAGACACGGAGTTCTCGGCGGCACCGGTGATCGCGGCGATAAGGTCGTTGTGGGAGTCGTCCGGCGTAAAGACGCCGTTGTTGCGCCCGAGGCGGAGCACCACGATGCGGTCGGCGACGGCGCGCACGTCCTCCATGTTGTGCGAGATGACGATGACGCCGAGGCCGCGCTCGCGCACCCGCTCGATGAGGTTCAGGACCTCCGCCGTCTGCGCGACGCCGAGGGCCGCCGTCGGCTCGTCCAGCATGATGAGCTTCGGCTCGAGAAGCAGAGAGCGGGCGATGGCGACCGTCTGGCGCTGACCGCCCGACAAGGAGGCGACGGGCTCGCGGACGGAGGGGATGCGCGCCGAGAGCTCGTTGAGGAGCGTCCAGGCGCGGACCTCCATGGCCACCTCGTCGAGCTTCCAGGGACCGGCCTCGCGGCCGAGATAGATGTTGGCGACGACGTCGAGGTTCTCGCAGAGCGCGAGGTCCTGGAAGACGGTGGCGATGCCGAAGTCGAGGGCGGCCGACGGGCTCGACAGCGAGACCTCCCGGCCGTTGAAGCGGATCGTGCCGGACGAGGGCTGGTGGACGCCGGCGAGCACCTTGACGAGCGTCGACTTGCCCGCGCCGTTGTCGCCGACGAGCGCCACGACCTCGCCGGGCCAGACGTCGAGCTCGATGTCGGTGAGCGCGGATACGGCGCCGAAATTCTTCGACACGTTGCGCAAGGAAATGACCGGCTCGCCGCGGCCGGGATCGGGCGGGACGGCGGGGGACGCGATGTCGGCCACGGAACGTGCCTCCGGGTACAGGGAACGGGGAATGCCGGCCGCCGCGGGAGGTGCGGCGGCCGGCGGCTCCGGGCGTCGGGAGTTACTTGATGCCCAGGGCCTCGCAGGCCGCGACGTAGTCGCCGGTGCAGACCGTCGCGGCCGGCGTGATCCCCTTGTCGAAGATCTCGGCCTTGATGTTCTCCTTGGTGATCACGACCGGCACGAAGAGCTCGGAAGGCGTGTCGTAGAGCGTCGTCTTCGGCTCCGGCGTCTTGCCCTGGATCATCTGAAAGGCGACGTTGGCGGCGGCGGCCGCGACGATCTCCGAGGGCTTGGAGATCGTGTTGTACTGGTCGCCCGCGATGATCAGCTGGAGCGCGGCGGTCGTCGCGTCGTTGCCGGTCACCGGCGGCACGGGGTTGACGCCCGCCGCCTTGAAGGCCGCGATTGCGCCGCCCCCGGTGCCGTCGTTGGCGGCCACCACGCCCTTGATCTCCTCGCCAAAGCGGGTGATCTGGCCGCTCGCCCACTGCTGCGCATCCGGCGGCGCCCAGTCCGGCGTGTCGAACTCGGCGAGCGTCTTGTAGGGGCTGGCGTCGAGCGCGGCGTCGATGCCGTCGCGGATGAGGCCGGCGGCCGCGTCGGTGGGCGAGCCGTTGATCTGGAGGACGCCCGCGCCGTCCGGCACGCCGCTCTCCTTCAGGTGGTCGACGAGCGACTGGGCGATAGCCTGGCCGATGCCCTTGTTGTCGAAGGACACGTAGTAGTCGGCCGGGGTATCGGGGATCGGCCGGTCGTAGGCGATGACCTTGACGTCCTGGCTGTGGGCCTGCTGGACGAGCGAGGCGGCCGAGCTCGAATCGACGGGATCGAGGACGACCACCGTCGCCCCTTGCGCGATCACCGAGTTGAACTGCTGCTGCTGCAGGGCGACGTCGCCGTTGGCGTTCTGGTAGATCACGGTGC
>CANJKV010000407.1 GCA_947474855.1 Aurantimonadaceae bacterium
CTTCCTCTAGAAGCCCGGGGCGGAGCGTCTTTGCCACCAGCCAAGGAGTGGGCACCCGTGACCGCCATCATCGACATCATCGCGCGCGAGATTCTCGACAGCCGCGGCAATCCGACCGTCGAGGTCGACGTCGTTCTCGAAGACGGCTCAATGGGCCGCGCGGCCGTGCCCTCCGGCGCATCGACCGGCGCTCACGAGGCGGTCGAGCTACGCGACGGCGACGAGCGCTACGGCGGCAAGGGCGTGCTCCAGGCCGTTCAGGCCGTGAACACCGAGATCGCCGAATCCATCGTCGGCTTCGAATCCGAGAACCAGATTCGCATCGATTCGGTGCTGCGCTCCCTCGACGGAACGCCAAACAAGAGCCGCCTCGGCGCCAATGCCATTCTCGGCGTGTCGCTCGCGGTCGCCAAGGCGGCGGCCGAATCGGCCGGCCTGCCGCTCTACCGCTATGTCGGCGGCGCCTCGGCGCAGGTCCTGCCCGTGCCGATGATGAACATCATCAACGGCGGCGCCCATGCCGACAATCCGATCGACTTCCAGGAATTCATGATCATGCCGGTCGGCGCGGAAAGCTTCCGCGAGGGCCTGCGCATGGGCGCCGAAATCTTCCACACGCTGAAGAAGGCTTTGAAAGACGCCGGCCACAACACCAACGTCGGCGACGAGGGCGGCTTTGCGCCGAATCTCGCATCCGCCAAGGCCGGCCTCGACTTCGTCATGCAGTCGATCGAGAAGGCCGGTTACAAGCCCGGCGAAGAGATCTTCCTGGCGCTGGACTGCGCGTCGACGGAGTTCTTCAAGAACGGCGTCTACGACCTTGAAGGCGAGGGGCGGAAGCTCTCGGCCGACGAGATGGCCGGATACCTCGCCGAGCTCTGCGCCGCCTATCCCATCATCTCGATCGAAGATGGCATGGCCGAGGACGATTGGTCTGGCTGGAAGACGCTCACCGATAAGGTCGGCGGCACCGTCCAGCTTGTCGGCGACGATCTCTTCGTGACCAATTCGGCGCGCCTGCGGGAAGGCATCGAGAAGGGCGTCGCGAACTCCATCCTGGTGAAGGTCAACCAGATCGGGTCGCTGTCCGAGACGCTCGATGCGGTCAACGTCGCGCATCGTGCCGGCTACACCGCCGTCATGTCGCACCGCTCCGGCGAGACCGAGGACTCGACGATCGCGGACCTCGCCGTCGCGACGAATTGCGGGCAGATCAAGACGGGCTCGCTCGCCCGCTCGGATCGGCTCGCCAAGTACAACCAGCTGCTTCGTATCGAAGAGGAACTGGGCGATCAGGCGATCTACGCCGGGCGCTCGATCCTGCGTCGGCGCTGATCCGCACTCCTTCCGCACTGCATCATCGCTGAAGGGCTGCGGCACGTGCCGCAGCCCTTTTCTGTGTGGGGATGCGTCCATGAACCGTCTGCGACACCTGTGCCGCGGGCGCGGAACAGACTTAACTGCCGCTTAAGACGAACGGGCGAAAGTGGCCTTCGCCCGGAGATCGACATGCGTACCATTCAACGTCGGAAAAATTGGATCGCCCGCCTGATCGTCCCGGCGGTGCTTTTGGCGTGTCTCGGGTACTTCTCCACGCATGCGCAGGACGGTCAGTACGGCCTCGCCGCGACGGCCGAACTCAAGAGCCAGCTCGAAGCCCGCGTCGGTGCGCGCGACGCCCTGACGCGCCAGCGGGAGCATCTGGAGCAGCGCGTGAAGCTTCTGGAGGACGGAACGCTGGAGCGCGACATGCTCGACGAGCGTGTCCGCCAGTCGCTCAACTTCCTCGCGACGGACGAGATCACGATCCTTCGTTGATACCACAGAGCGAAACTGTGGACATCCCTCAAAACCAGAAATAGCGATAGCTTCCATCAATTGAACCGCAATCCGGTTCAAATGATGCTGCAGTGCCATATGAACCGATATCCGGTTCATACATTCACGCCGACTTGTGCCGGCCGTGCGACCTCATATAACTGCACCGGAAATTGTGGTTCGCGCCACTCGGGTCAAGCGGGGAGGCAGCATGGCATCGCCCAAGGAATCCAAGCAAGCGGCCGCGGCTGCCAACGGTGCGGGTCATTCCGCCGCCCTGGCCCCGCGCCTCGACGCGCCGGCTCCGGCCGAGTTCAGCAAGGATGAGGACGTTCGCGCCTATCGCGACATGCTCCTCATCCGCCGCTTCGAAGAGAAGGCCGGCCAGCTCTACGGCATGGGCTTCATCGGCGGCTTCTGCCACCTCTACATCGGCCAGGAAGCGGTCGTAGTCGGCATGCAGATGTCGATGAAGGAGGGCGACCAGGTCATCACCGGCTACCGCGACCACGGGCACATGCTGGCGACAGGCATGGAAGCGCGCGGCGTCATGGCCGAGCTCACGGGGCGCCGCGGCGGCTACTCCAAGGGCAAGGGCGGCTCGATGCACATGTTCTCGAAGGAGAAGAACTTCTTCGGCGGACACGGCATCGTCGGCGCGCAGGTCTCGCTCGGCACCGGTTTGGCCTTCGCGAACCGCTACAACGGCACCGACTCGGTCTCGATCACCTATTTCGGCGACGGCGCGGCCAATCAGGGCCAGGTCTACGAGAGCTTCAACATGGCCTCGCTGTGGAAGCTCCCGGTGATCTACATCATCGAGAACAACCGATATGCCATGGGCACTTCGGTGAACCGCGCTTCGGCCGAGACCGACTTCTCGCAGCGCGGCGTGTCCTTCAAGATCCCCGGCATCAAAGTCGACGGCATGGACGTGCGCGCCGTGAAGGCTGCCGGCGACTTTGCCGTCAACCATTGCCGCTCGGGCGAGGGGCCGATCATCCTGGAGATGATGACCTATCGCTATCGCGGACACTCCATGTCGGATCCGGCCAAATATCGCTCGCGCGACGAAGTGCAGAAGATGCGCTCCGAGAGCGATCCGATCGAGCAGGTCAAACGCCGACTGATCGAGACCCATGGCCTGTCCGAGGACGACGTGAAGGCGTTCGACAAGGACGTCCGTGACATCGTCGCCGATTCGGCCGACTTCGCCCAGAACGACCAGGAACCGGACGTGTCCGAGCTCTGGACTGACATCTACGCCGACGACGTACCGCAGGCCGCTGAGTAAGGGAGGGGCAAAGGCATGCCGACCAACATTCTGATGCCCGCCC
>CANJKV010000408.1 GCA_947474855.1 Aurantimonadaceae bacterium
CCGCTGGAGGAAGCGGGCGCATCACACATGGAGGAACCGAAAATGTGCCCCCCGGGATGCCTGCATGCGGTCTGCGAGACCGCGACGCGCCGCGGCCTGTTGAAGGCCGGCTTCGCCTTCGCCGGCGCCGCGGCGGGACTGGGAGCGATCGCCCCCGTCCAGGCTCACGCTCAGGCCGCGGCCGCTCAGCATAGCTTCTCGCGTGTCCAGGACCTGACCCATACGCTCTTCGAGGGCTTCCCGACGTTCAGCGGCGAGAAGTGGTTCACGGTCGAGAAGCCCGTGACCTGGGAGAAGGACAAGGTCAACCTGCACCGCTGGACGCTCATGGAGCATACCGGCACGCACATGGACGCGCCGTTGCATTTCTCGAAGGACGGCATGAGCGTCGACATGATCCCGATCGCCGACCTGATCGTGCCGTTGGCCGTGATCGACATCCGCGAGCGGGCAGCGGCCGATCCGGACGCAAGCCTGACCCCCGACGATGTCAAGGCTTGGGAATCCCGCAACGGTCCGCTGCCCGAGGGCGCCTGCGTCGCCATGAACTCCGGCTGGCACAAGCTCCTCGACTCGCCCAAGTTCACCGGCCGCGACGCGGACGGGCGCAACCACACGCCCGGTTTCCACCCGGAGGCGGCGGATCTCCTGATCCGGGAGCGGAACGTGAAGGGTTTGGCCGTGGACACGCTCTCGCTCGATCCGGGCCTCGCCTCGGGTGAGTTCCCGGTCCACTACCAGTGGCTCGGCAGCGGCCGCTGGGGCGTCGAGGCCATTGCCGGCCTGGACGACTTGCCGGAGACGGGGGCGCTCCTCGTCGTCGCGGGTCCCAAGGTTCGCGGCGCAACGGGCGGCCCGAGCCGCATCCTCGCCCTCATCTGATCGTCATCCCCGCCGACCGCCCACCGGGCGGTCGGCTCCGGCATGCAGCAAGGAGTTTTCCCGTGAAGACCTCGATCGCGACCGTATCCTTGTCGGGCGACCTTTCGGAAAAGCTCGGCGCCATCTCGGCCGCCGGCTTCGGGGCGGTCGAGATCTTCGAGAACGACTTCCTCGCCTTCGACCAGGGGCCGCGCGAGGTCGGGCGGATGGTCCGCGACGCCGGCCTCGAGATCTCGCTCTTCCAGCCGTTCCGCGACTTCGAGGGCTTGCCTGAGCCGCAGCGCGGCCGCGCCTTCGAGCGGGCGCGGCGCAAGTTCGAGACGATGAACGAGCTCGGCACCGACCTCATCCTCATCTGCTCCAACGTATCGCCGCTCGCGCTCGGCGGCATCGACCGCGCGGCGGAGGACCTGGCGGCGCTCGGCGATGTCGCCCGCGAGCACGGGGTGCGGATCGGCTACGAGGCGCTCGCCTGGGGCCGATACGTCAACGACCACCGCGACGCCTGGGAGATCGTGCGCCGGGCCGACCACCCCCAAGTCGGCCTCATCCTCGACAGCTTCCATTCGCTCTCGCGCGGGATCGACTCCGGTTCGATCCGCTCGATCCCGAAGGACAAGATCGCCATCGTCCAGATGGCGGACGCGCCGAGGCTCGACCTCGACCTCCTGTCCTGGAGCCGGCACTACCGCAACATGCCGGGGCAGGGGGACCTGCCCGTCGCGGACTTCATGGCCGCCGTGGAAGCGACGGGGTACGACGGCTACTACTCGCTGGAGATCTTCAACGACCAGTTCCGCGCGGGCTCGGCGCGCCAGACGGCCGTCGACGGGCGGCGCTCGCTCATCTACATGATGGATCGCCTGAAGGCGGAAGGCCGGGCCGTGAAGGGGCCGTCCGAGCCGCACCCGCTGCCGTCGCCGGCGCAGACCGCCGGCATCTCCTTCATCGAGTTCGCGACCGACGTCGGCTCGGCCGTCGCCTTGGCGAGGCTCCTGGAGTCCATCGGCTTCCGCCATGCGGGCCGGCACCGCTCCAAGGACGTCGAGCTGTTCGTCCAAGGCGACCTGCGCGTGGTGGTCAACACCGAGACCGAAGGCTTCGCCCACTCCGCCTACGTGGTCCACGGCACCAACGTCGCGGCGCTGGGCCTCAGGATGCGCGATGCGGCGGCGGCCATGGCGCGGGCCGAGGGGCTGATCGCCACCGCCTTCCGTCAGCCGGTCGGGCCGGGGGAGCTTGAGCTTCCGGCGATCCGCGGGCTCGGCGGCAGTCTCCTCTACCTCGTTCCCGAGAACGACGCGCTCGGCCGGCAGTGGGAGGTCGACTTCGAGCTGGAGGACGGCTGGAGCGCTCATGCGGGCGCCGGCCTGGAGACCGTCGACCACGTCGCACAGACGGTGCGCTACGAAGACATCCTGTCCTGGACGCTCTTCTACCGCTCGATCTTCGACCTCAGGCCGTTGCCGGCGGTCGAGGTGCCAGACCCCGGCGGCCTCGTCCTCAGCCAGGTGCTGGAAAACGCCGACGCGAGCCTTCGCATCGTCCTCAACGGCTCGCAGTCCAGCCGCACGCAGTCCTCGCGCTTCGTGTCGCAGTTCGTCGGGCCCGGCGTCCAGCACGTCGCCTTCCGTACGCCCGACATCTTCGCGACGGTGGCCGCGCTCCGAGCGAACGGCGTGCCGCTCCTGTCCATCCCGCAGAACTACTACGATGACCTTGACGCCAAGTTCGACCTCGCGCCCGACGTGCTGCAAGCCATGCGCGCGGCCGGGATCCTCTACGATCGCGACGAGGGGGGAGAATACTTCCAGATCTACCTGGAGGCGCTCGAAGGCGGCTTCTTCATCGAGATCGTCGAGCGGCGCGGCTATCGCGGCCTCGGCGCCGCCAACGCCCCCATCCGCCTCGCCACGCAGGCGCGCCGCAGGCCCGCCGGCATTCCCGCGACGTGAGGCCACCATGGCGGCGCGTCGGTCAGGCGGCGCGGATCTCGGCGGCCGCTTCGCGGAGTTCCTTCACCAAGACCTCAGCGGGCGCGGAGAGCAGGACGCCGGCGCGCAGCGTGATGCCGACGGGGCCCGTCGTGTCGCCCGTGTCGATGGCGAGCCGCGCGAACTCGCCGCTCTGGAGGTCTTCCAGCACCACGCCCTCCGAGATGACCCAGATCGCGTCGCTCGCGCGGACGTAGCGGCGCGAGAAGGCGAGCGACACGGTTTCCACGACACTGGCCGGGCGCGGCAGGTTGAAG
>CANJKV010000409.1 GCA_947474855.1 Aurantimonadaceae bacterium
TATCCGCCCGGTACCTCGGTCGAGACCGTCATCGAACACACGCGCGCGGCCCTGCGCCGGAACGACGGCATTCCGATCCTGCGCGCCCTCGCAGACGGGCGGATGCTTTCGGTGCAGTATCGCCGCCTGGACGGTGGTGGTTGGGTCTCGACCTTCGAGGACGTGACGGAGCACCGGCGCACCGAGGCGCGCGCCGCGCATCTCGCCGGCCACGACGCGCTGACCGATCTCGTCAATGCGCGCACGCTTCGGCACGCCCCCCACCGACTGCTCGGCGCGTTCGATCGCGACAGGCCGGTTCTGGCGGCCTTCCAGCTCGACATTCTACGCTTCAAGGCGATCAACGACACCTACGGACACGCGGCGGGCGACGAGGTGCTGCGCATGGTGGCGGATCGCCTGCGCCAGGCGACGCGATCAGACGACGTCGTCGCGCGGCTCGGCGGCGACGAGTTCGCGATCCTTCGCCGCGTCGAGAACGACGTCGCCGCCATGAGCTTCGCCGAGCACCTGCGCCTGACGCTGTCCCGCTCCTTCGACCTCGGAGCGGACCGGGTGGAGGTCGGCGCCTGCGTCGGCGTGGCGCTGCGCGAGGGGATCGTCGGCGACGTGGAGCCGCTCCTTCGCGAGGCGGATCTCGCGCTGCGCTGCGCCAAGTCCGAGGACCGCGGCGAGGTGCGCGTCTTCGACGTGGCCATGGCGGACAGCGCGCAGATGCGCCGTGACCTCGAGCTGGAGCTCCGGCAGGCCCTCGTGCGCAGCGAGTTCGAGCTGCACTACCAGCCGCTGGTCGAGATCGACACCAAGCGCATCGTCGCCGCTGAAGCGCTGATCCGCTGGCGCCATCCCGAGCGCGGCCTCGTGCCGCCGGCGACCTTCATTCCCCTGGCGGAAGAGGTCGGGCTGATCGTGCCGATCGGCGACTGGGTGGTTCGGCAGGCCTGCGCCGACGCGACGCGATGGCCCGACCACATCGTGGTCGCGGTGAACGTGTCGAGCCTGCAGATGCGCCGGAAGGGCTTCGCCGAGCTCGTGCTGCGGACGCTCTCCGTGACCGGCCTTCCGCCCGAGCGGCTCGAACTGGAGTTGACGGAAAGCGCCCTTCTGGAAGACGACGACACGACGCTTCGCAACCTCGCCGGCTTGCGCGAGGCGGGCGTGCGCTTCGCCATCGACGATTTCGGCACGGGCTACGCCTCGCTGAGCTACCTGCGCCGCTTCCCCATCGACAAGATCAAGATCGACCGCTCCTTCGTGACGGATGCCGAAACGAGCGCCGACGCGCTCGCCATCATCCGCGCCGTCGCGGGCCTGGGCACCAGCCTCGGCATGACGACGGTGGTGGAAGGCGTCGAGACCGAGCAGCAGCTCGACCTCGCGCGCGGCGAGGGCGTCGATCAGGTGCAGGGCTACCTGATCAGCCGGCCGGTGCCCGAGGACGGCTTCTCCAGCCTCGTGAGCAAGGATCCCGGCTGACCGGCCGCCCGACTCATTCCCACTCGATCGTGCCGGGCGGCTTGGAGGTCACGTCGTAGACGACGCGGTTGACGCCCTTCACCTCGTTGATGATGCGCGTCGCGGCGTTACCGAGGAACTCCATGTCGAAGGCGTAGAAGTCCGCCGTCATGCCGTCGACGGAGGTGACGGCCCTGAGCGCCAGCACGAACTCGTAGGTGCGCCCGTCGCCCATGACGCCGACCGTCTGGACGGGCAGGAGCACCGCGAAGGCCTGCCAGATCGCGTCGTAGAGCCCGGCCTTGCGGATCTCGTCGATGAAGATCGCATCGGCTTGGCGCAAGATGTCGAGCTTCTCGCGCGTCACCGCGCCGGGGCAGCGGATGGCGAGGCCCGGTCCCGGAAAGGGATGACGGCCGACGAACTGATCGGGCAGGCCGAGCTCGCGCCCGA
Organism: Aurantimonadaceae bacterium; assembly: GCA_947474855.1. Taxonomy (GTDB): domain Bacteria; phylum Pseudomonadota; class Alphaproteobacteria; order Rhizobiales; family Rhizobiaceae; genus Antarcticirhabdus. Next base: position 1,909 of record CANJKV010000409.1, read on the forward strand.
GCTCGCGCACCTCGTCCTTGAACAGCTCGCGCAGGGGCTCGACGAGCTTCATGTTCATGCGCTCGGGCAAGCCCCCGACATTGTGGTGCGACTTGATCGTCACCGACGGGCCGCCGGTGAAGCTCACCGATTCGATCACGTCGGGATAAAGCGTGCCCTGCGCCAGGAAGTCGGCGCCGCCGAGCTTCTCGGCCTCGGCCTCGAAGGTCTCGATGAACAAGCGCCCGATCGTCTTGCGCTTCTTTTCCGGGTCCGTCTCGCCTTCGAGGGCGTCGAGGAAGATGTCCTGGACCTGCGAATGGACGAGCGGGATATTGTAGTGGTCGCGGAACATCGAGACCACCTGCTCCGCCTCGCCGAGTCGCAGGAGGCCGTGGTCGACGAAGATGCAGGTGAGCTGGTCGCCGATGGCCTCGTGGAGGAGCACGGCAGCGACGGACGAGTCGACGCCGCCCGAAAGGCCGCAGATGACGCGCGAGGAACCGACCTTCTCCCGGATCTCGGCGATCGCCTGGGCCCGGAAGGCGGCCATGGTCCAGGTGCCCGGCGCGCCGGCGATGCGGTGGACGAAGTTGGAGATCAGCTTGGCGCCGTCCGGCGTGTGGGCGACTTCCGGGTGGAACTGGACGCCGTAGAAGCGGCGGCTCTCGTCGGCGATGGCCGCGAAGGGCGCGCCCGGCGAGGCGGCGACGATCTCGAAGCCGGGGGGAAGCGCCGTCACCCGGTCGCCGTGGCTCATCCAGACCTGGTGGCGCGTGCCCTCGGCCCACATGCCGTCGAAGAGCGGCGAGCCCTTCTTGACCTCCAGGAAGGCGCGGCCGAACTCGCGGTGAAGCCCCCCCTCGATGCGTCCGCCGAGCTGGGCGCACATGGTCTGCTGGCCGTAGCAGATGCCGAGCACCGGCAGGCCCGAGTCGAAGAGGGCGTCGGGCGCGCGGGGCGAACCGTCGTCGATCGTGGACGCGGGCGATCCCGAGAGGATGACGCCGCGGGGCTTCAGGCGCTCCAGGCCTTCCGCGGCGGACTGGAAGGGAACGATCTCGGAATAAACCCCGGCCTCGCGGACGCGACGCGCGATGAGCTGCGTCACCTGGGAGCCGAAGTCGACGATGAGGATGGTGTCGGGGTGCTGGGTCATGGCGGACTTCTAAGGAGAAACGCCGGAAAGGCAAGGCGTCGCAACGATCGTCATCGAACA
>CANJKV010000410.1 GCA_947474855.1 Aurantimonadaceae bacterium
GCCAGTTCGACCACCGCCTCCTCGGAAATCTCGCTTTTGCTCAGTTCGCCGGTGACCACGCCCTCCCGCATCACCACGACGCGCTCCGACATGCCGACGATCTCCGGCAGCTCGGAGGAGATCATCAGGACGGCGACGCCCTGGTCGGCCAGCTCGTGCATGATGCGGTAGATCTCGGTCTTCGCGCCGACGTCGACGCCACGCGTCGGCTCGTCGAGGATCAGGAGCCGCGTCGACGTGCGGGCCCAGCGGGCGACGAGCACCTTCTGCTGGTTGCCGCCCGACATGACAGAGACGGGGGTCGACGGGCCGCGGCAGGCGATGCGGTAGGAGGCGATCTCCTGCTCGGCGACGCGCTTCTCCCTCGCCCGGTCGAAGCGCCATCCGCGACCGAACTCGTTCAGGGTCGAGGCGGACACGTTGGCCGCGACGTCGAGGAGCATGGCGAGGCCTTGACCCTTGCGGTCCTCGGTCACGAGGCCGATGCCGAGGTCGATCGCGCGGCGCGGGCTGAGACCGGACACCTCACGCCCGTCGACGACCAGCGAGCCGGAGCGCATCGGGATCGCGCCGAACATGGCGAGGGCGAGTTCCGACCGGCCCGCGCCGACCATGCCGGCCAGCCCCGTGATCTCGCCGGCCCGCAGCTCGATCGACGCACCGCGCACCCGGCCCGGCACTTCGACGTTCCGGGCGGCGACGACCACCGGACCCGGCGCCTTCGCCGAGCGCCGGACGGGGAAGAGCTCGGCAAGGTTCCGGCCAACCATGAGGGCGATGAGCTGGTCCCGCGTCACCTCGTCGATGGTCCGCGTGGCGACGTGGTTTCCGTCCTTCAGCACGCTCACGCGGTCGCAGAGCGCGAAGATCTCTTCCAGCCGGTGCGAGATGTAGACGATCGCCACGCCCTGCTGCCTGAGCCGGCGCAGGCGATCGAAGAGCACGTCCACTTCCCGGCCGGAGATCACGGCCGTGGGCTCGTCGAGGATCAAGAGCTTGACGTCGTGGACGAGCGCCTTGGCGATCTCGACCATCTGCTGGTCTGCGACCGACAGGTCCCGCACCAGGGCCTCCGGGTCGATGTCGATGCCGAAACGCGCAAGGAGCTCCTTGGCGTCGCGCCGGGTCCGCCCATGGTCGATGAGGCCGAGACGGTTGCGCCGCTCGTGGCCGACGAAGATGTTTTCGGCGACGCTCAGGTGCGGAAAGAGGACGAATTCCTGGTAGATGACGTGGACGCCGTGCCTCTTGGCGTCTCCGGGGCCTTTCCAGACGGTCTCGCGTCCGTCGAAGCGGATCGTTCCCACGTCCGGCTGGAACACCCCGGCGATGACGCGCGTGAGGGTGGATTTGCCCGCGCCGTTCTCGCCGACGAGGGCGTGGATCTCTCCGGCCGCGACCTCGAGGCTGACGTCGGTCAACGCCTTGACGCCCGGGAATCCCTTGCTGATGCCCTGGAGGGACAGCATGACGCTCTCCTGGTTCGGTGGGATTGAACGACCGGGGTGCGGGAGGCCGAGCCGTCCCGCACCCGCTCGGGTCAGCGCGGGTAGTCGACGCTGAAGGTGGTCGGGTTGTAGTCAGGGCCCATGCCGCCGGTGACCAGCATGTCCGCGGGTCCCTCGGGCACGACGACCTCCGAAATCGGCAGGTCGCGGCGGATCGATGCGGTCTCGTCGCCGTCTGTCGTCGCGATCTGCGAGTTGATCTCGTAGATGCAGGGCACCGGCGCGCCCTCGAGCACCTTCAGCGCCACCTCGACGGCGGTCCCGCCCATGGCAGGCGGGTACCCCACCTCAAGCATGGGCACCTTGTGCTGGAGCGCCATCTGCAGCGGGCCGTTCACGTCGGACGTCGTGTGCGGCGGGATCTCGCCGTCCTTCCATCCGGCCTCGATGAAGGCCTCGATCGAGCCCGGCGTCTGCAGGCCGTGGGCGGACCAAACAGCGTTGATGTCGCGGCCGTACTTGGCGATCGCCGCCTGCATGACCTGCTTGCCCTTCACCGGGCTCCAGTCGGAGTAGACTGTGTCGAGGATCTTGATTCCCGGATGCTGCTGGAAGACCTGCATGGCCGCCCGGCTGCGGATCTCGCTCGGGCTCGACCCGGCCTGGCCCGCGAGCATGATCACGTTGCCCTCACCATTGAGCTTCTCGACGATCCACTGGGCGAAGAGGCGGCCCATCATCGTGTCGGAGGCGGTGACGAAGGTCACGAAATTGTCGGAGGCGATGCGGCGATCGACCATGACCACCGGGATTCCGCGCTCGGTGGCGCGGGTGATCGCCGGATCGAGCGCCTGCTCGGTATTGGCGCTGACGATCAGGAGGTCGACCTGCCGCGACATCAGGTCCTGGATGTCGGCGACCTGCTTGGCGTCGTCGTGTCCCGCGTCGGTGACGATGAGCTGCTGGATCTTGTCCTTGTGGTCGGCCGCCGCCTTCATGAGCGAGTGCTGCATGACGACGCGCCAGCTATCGCCGAGGCCGGCATTGGAGAACCCGATCACGTAGGGCCCGTCCTTCTTGTACTCCGCCGTATCCTTGAAGCAGATCTCCTGCGCGGGGTTGAAGAGGAAGGTGCGCGGCGCGCCCTCGTAGGGGCCGGCCTCACCGGAATGCACGGCACCCAGCATGGTGGCTGCACACAGCGCGAACCTGAAAAAACCGAGTTTCATCGTCTAGCTCCTCCCAGAGCGTCGCCAAGTCGTCGGAACACGGGCGCAAGTCGGCGATCGCGGACGCAACATGTTGCGTCGCAGCATTACTTTCTATCGCTCGCCTTATTCCTCCCGAGGGCCGCCGTGCGACCCAGGTCGGAAGTTAGAGAGACGCCATCGCGGGCACAAAGCTTGATTTGTCCAAAATGGACATCGTTTCTCTAAACAACGCGATCGGCGTTTGGGAGAACAAGAGCTCAAGATGCGGTACGCTTCTAATGGGAGGGGGCGTCCGCGGGTCTCGGGAGGAAGGCGCGATGGCCGCCAAGTCGCTGCACGTGGGCTGGATCGGGATCGGCAAGATGGGCAAGCCCATGAGCCGCCGGGTCCTCAAGAACGGGATGCCCGTGACGGTCTATGAGCCGCTCGCGCAGAA
>CANJKV010000411.1 GCA_947474855.1 Aurantimonadaceae bacterium
ACGAAGACGGCGCGCGACTGGGTGAAGAGCTCGTCCATGCCTTCCTTGCCGGCGCCCGAGACCGACTGGTAGGTCGAGACGACCACGCGCTTGATCGTGGCCGCGTCGTGCAGCGGCTTCAGCGCCACGACGAGCTGGGCCGTCGAGCAGTTCGGGTTGGCGATGATGTTCTTCTTCGTGAAGCCGGAGACGGCGTCGGCGTTCACTTCCGGCACGATCAAGGGAACGTCGGCGTCGTAGCGCCAGGCCGAGGAGTTGTCGATCACGACGCAGCCCTGCGCCCCGATCCGCGGCGACCACTCCTTGGCGATCGAGCCGCCCGCCGACATCAGGCAGATGTCGGTGCCGGAAAAGTCGTAGCTGTCGAGCGACTTCACCTTCAGCGTCTTGTCGCCGAACGAAACCTCGGTGCCTTGGCTGCGGCGTGAGGCGAGCGCCACGACCTCGTCGGCGGGGAACCCGCGCTCGTCGAGGATGGAGAGCATTTCGCGCCCGACATTGCCGGTCGCGCCGACGACGGCGATCCTGTAACCCATGGGGAAGTCCGATCCTTGGCGGCTCCCCTTCGGCCCGAATGCCGCGCGCTTGTGCTCCGCCCCGGGGGAGACAAGCGGGGCGAAGACGTCAGGCGGTAATGCGGGTTTTGGCGCGCGCGATCATGGAGCGGCATATGCGCCGGGCGCGGACCCAAGTCAATCCGTCGAGCCGGCGATTCGGCGCCGCGCCCGGAACGCGAAAAGGGCCGGCCCCCTCGCGGGGTGCCGACCCTGTTTCGCCCGAGCGCCCGATACGCGACGCGGGCTCTGCGGAGCTGTGCGTCAGTAGCGACGGGCGCCGGCCTGCTGCGGCTGGCGACGCTCGGCGCGCTGCGCGATCTTCTTCGTCACCCAACCCAGGAACACGGCCTTCAGGATCCCACGGATCATCTTCGCTCTCCTTGTCTCGTTGCTTGGAAGAATGCGCCAGGCGGCGGATGGTTGCGTGCGACTTGGTGGATCGGCCACCGCGCCGCGCGGGCGTCCGGGTCGCCTCCTCCGAAAGAGGGGCGGGATAACCAAGGGGAGGCTTAATTTTTCGTTTGTGATCGCTTGCTTATTGCGTAGCTTGGCCGAGTCGCGCCGGGGAGGGTGCGGCGCATCCGTTCGCGAAGCATCGGGAACGGCAGGGAGGGAGACAGACCACAGTGTCACGCTACGAGACCGCCGGCACGATCGCGCCGGAAGCGAAGCGACCGATGACGCGCGAGGAGCGCAAGGTCATCCTCGCATCCTCGCTCGGCACCATCTTCGAATGGTACGACTTCTATCTGTACGGCACGCTCGCCGTCATCATCGGCAAGCAGTTCTTCTCGGCCTTTCCGCCGGCGACGCAGGCGATCTTCGCTCTGCTCGCCTTCGCGGCGGGCTTCCTGGTCCGCCCCTTCGGTGCCCTCGTCTTCGGCCGGCTCGGCGATCTCGTCGGGCGCAAGTACACCTTCCTCGTCACCATCGTGATCATGGGCGCCTCCACCTTCCTGGTCGGCCTCCTTCCGAGCTACGAGCAGATCGGCTGGGTCGCTCCCGTCGCGCTGATCGTGCTGCGCATGGCGCAGGGCCTCGCGCTCGGCGGCGAATACGGCGGCGCGGCGGTCTACGTCGCCGAGCACTCGCCCCGCGGCCGGCGCGGCTTCTACACCGCCTGGATCCAGACCACGGCGACGCTCGGCCTTCTCCTGTCGCTCGCCGTCATCGTGACGCTGCGCATCAACATGGGCGAGGAGGCCTTCACCACGAGCTTCCCGCTGTTCTTCGGGCTCGAAGGCGGCTGGCGCCTGCCCTTCCTCGGCTCGATCATCCTTCTCGCGATCTCGATCTATATCCGCATGCAGATGAACGAGTCGCCGGCCTTCCAGAAGATGAAGGCGGAGGGCACGCAGTCGAAGGCGCCGCTCGGCGAGGCCTTCGGCCAGTGGAAGAACGCCCGCATCGTCCTCATCGCCCTGTTCGGCCTCGTGGTCGGTCAGGCGGTGGTCTGGTACACGGGCCAGTTCTACGCACTGTTCTTCCTCCAGAGCATCCTGAAGGTCGACCTGCTCACCGCCAACGTCCTCATCGCCTGGGCGCTGATCCTCGGCACGCCGTTCTTCCTGGTGTTCGGCGCGCTGTCGGATCGGATCGGCCGCAAGCCGGTGATCCTCGCCGGCTGCCTGATCGCGGCGGCCACCTACTTCCCGCTGTTCCAGGGACTGACGGCGACCGCCAACCCGACCTATGCGCAGGCGATCGAGACCGTCGACATCCAGGTCTCGGGCGATCCGGCCACCTGCGGCTCGCTGTTCGACCCCGTCGGCATCCGCACCTTCACGCAGCCCTGCGACGTCGTGCGCCGCACGCTCTCGCAGCAGGCGCTACGCTACACCTTCGCCCCGGCCGCGGCGGGGGCGCCGACCACGGTCACGGTGAACGGAACCGCCGTGCCGATCGAAACCTCGGCCGGCACCGGTCCGGACGGCAAGGACGAGACCTTCGCCACCCGCATCGGCCCGGCGGCGGTCGCCGCCGGCTACCCGGCCGCCGACGACGCGGCCCGGGTCAAGGTCGACGGCTTCTTCTCGGCGCTCGGCAACGCGCAGGCGCTGAAAGCCATCGCGATCCTCTTCGTGATGGTGCTCTACGTCACCATCGTCTACGGGCCGATCGCCGCGGCGCTCGTCGAGTTCTTCCCGACGCGCATCCGCTACACCGCCATGTCCTTGCCCTACCACATCGGCAACGGCTGGTTCGGCGGGCTTCTGCCGGCGACCTCCTTTGCGATCGTGGCCTCGACCGGCGACATCTATGCCGGCCTCTGGTACCCGATCGTCTTCGCTCTCATCACCGTCGTGATCGGCGTGATCTTCGTGCGCGACCGGCGCAACGTCGACCTCAACGACTGACCGGCTTCGACTGAAGCGGAACGGGCCGCCGGGGCGATCCGGCGGCCCGTTTCCTGTCGGGCGCCGAATCTGTGGATAGAGGGCCGGTCGTGGAAACGTCCGGGTAACCCTGCGTGTTAATCTCGTGGCGCGCGGCGGTC
>CANJKV010000412.1 GCA_947474855.1 Aurantimonadaceae bacterium
CGTGCTCCATCTCGCCGAGATCGGAGAAGGCCATGCCCTGCCCCGGCTCGTTCTCGTTCATGATCGAGAGGTAGTAGAGGCCGAGAACCATGTCCTGCGACGGCACGATGATCGGCTGACCGTTGGCCGGGTGCAGGATGTTGTTCGTCGACATCATCAGGACGCGCGCTTCGAGCTGCGCCTCGATGGACAGGGGCACGTGCACCGCCATCTGGTCGCCGTCGAAGTCCGCGTTGAAGGCCGTGCAGACCAGCGGGTGAAGCTGGATCGCCTTGCCCTCGATCAGGATGGGCTCGAACGCCTGGATGCCGAGGCGGTGCAGCGTCGGCGCGCGGTTGAGGAGAACCGGGTGCTCGCGGATCACCTCGTCCAGGATGTCCCAGACTTCCGGACGCTCCTTCTCGACGAGCTTCTTCGCCTGCTTCACCGTGGAGGAGAAGCCCTTGGCGTCGAGGCGCGCGTAGATGAACGGCTTGAACAGCTCCAGCGCCATCTTCTTCGGCAGGCCGCACTGGTGGAGCTTCAGCTCCGGACCCGTGACGATGACCGAGCGGCCGGAATAGTCGACGCGCTTGCCGAGGAGGTTCTGACGGAAGCGGCCCTGCTTGCCCTTCAGCATGTCGGACAGCGACTTCAGCGGGCGCTTGTTCGCGCCCGTGATGACGCGGCCACGGCGGCCGTTGTCGAACAGCGCGTCCACCGCCTCCTGAAGCATGCGCTTCTCGTTGCGGATGATGATGCCGGGCGCACGCAGCTCGATCAGCCGCTTCAGACGGTTGTTGCGGTTGATGACGCGGCGGTAGAGGTCGTTGAGGTCGGAGGTCGCGAAGCGGCCGCCGTCGAGGGGCACGAGCGGGCGCAGGTCCGGCGGGATCACGGGCACGACGCGCATGATCATCCACTCCGGCTTGTTGCCGGACTCGATGAAGTTCTCGACGATCTTCAGCCGCTTCATCAGCTTCTTCGTCTTGAGCTCGGACGTCGTCGTCGCCAGCTCCTCGCGGAGCGTGCCGGCGATCGTCTCGAGATCCATCGAAGCGAGCAGCTCCTGGATCGCCTCGGCGCCGATGAGCGCGGTGAAGCTATCCTCGCCGTACTCGTCGATGGCGATCATGTACTCCTCTTCCGTCAGGAGCTGGTGCTCCTTCAGGGCGGTGAGTCCGGGCTCGGTGACGATGTAGTTCTCGAAGTAGAGGACGCGCTCGATGTCCTTCAGGGTCATGTCGAGCAGCGTGCCGATGCGGCTCGGCAGAGACTTGAGGAACCAGATGTGCGCGACCGGGGCGGCCAGCTCGATGTGGCCCATGCGCTCGCGGCGCACGCGCGAGAGGGTGACCTCGACGCCGCACTTCTCGCAGATGATGCCCTTGTACTTCATGCGCTTGTACTTGCCGCACAAGCACTCGTAGTCCTTGATCGGGCCGAAGATGCGCGCGCAGAACAGGCCGTCGCGCTCCGGCTTGAACGTGCGGTAGTTGATCGTCTCCGGCTTCTTGATCTCGCCGAACGACCAGGAAAGGATCTTCTCCGGGCTCGCCAGCGAGATCCGGATGGAGTCGAAGGTCTGCGCCGCGACCTGCGGGTTGAAGATGTTCATGACCTCTTGGTTCATGACCTGTCTCCTTTTGGGGCTTCATGGCCCCGGCTGCATCGCCTGAACGGTTCAGCGATGCCTGTATCGGGCGGGTGGCGGAAGCGCCCGCCGCGGTGGGCGCTTCCCGAGGCCGCGCTGAGGCGGCTGCATTCGGATCGGTATCGGGCTACTCGGCGGCGTCCGGCAGTTCCTGCGCCATGTTCCCCGGCAGTTCGGCCGAGTTGGCGAGGTCGACGTCGAGGCCGAGCGAGCGCATTTCCTTCACGAGCACGTTGAAGCTCTCCGGGATGCCGGACTCGAACGCGTCGTCGCCGCGCACGATCGACTCGTAGACCTTGGTGCGGCCCGCGACGTCGTCCGACTTCACCGTCAGCATCTCCTGCAGCGTGTAGGCGGCGCCGTAGGCTTCCAGCGCCCAGACCTCCATCTCGCCGAAGCGCTGACCGCCGAACTGCGCCTTGCCGCCCAGCGGCTGCTGGGTGACGAGCGAGTACGGGCCGATCGAGCGCGCGTGGATCTTGTCGTCCACCAGGTGGTGCAGCTTCAGCATGTAGATGTAGCCGACCGTCACCTGCCGGTCGAAAGGCTCGCCGGTGCGCCCGTCGTAGAGCGTCACCTGGCCGGAGCCGTTGAGCCCCGCCTTCTCCAGCATCTCGACGATGTCCTGCTCCACCGCGCCGTCGAAGACCGGCGTCGCGATCGAGACGCCCTTCTTCATCTGCTTGGCGAGCGTCAGAACCGAGGCGTCGTCATAGAGCTTCACCTTCTCGTTCCGGTCGCTGTCGCCCAGCATCCCGGCGATCTCCTGCCGGATCGGCTGGACGTCGCGCGTCTGCTGGTAGGCTTCCAGCATCTCGCCGATCTTCTTGCCCATGCCGGCGCAGGCCCAGCCGAGATGCGTCTCGAGAATCTGCCCGACATTCATGCGCGAGGGCACGCCCAGCGGGTTCAAGACGATGTCGACGTGGGTGCCGTCCTCGTTGAACGGCATGTCCTCCACCGGCACGATGCGCGAGACCACGCCCTTGTTGCCGTGACGACCGGCCATCTTGTCGCCCGGCTGGATCTTGCGCTTGACCGCGACGAAGACCTTCACCTGCTTCATGACGCCCGGAGGCAGCTCGTCGCCGCGCTGGACCTTCTCGACCTTGTCCATGAAGCGCGCTTCGAGCGTCTTCTTGGTCTCGTCGTATACCGAGCGCAGGTCCTCGAGCTGGCCCTGCAGCTTCTCGTCCTCGACCGCGAACATCCACCACTGCGAGCGGGGGAACTCCTGCATCACTTCGGGCGAAAGGCCGGAGCCCTTCTTGAAGCCCTTCGGGCCGGCGATGGCGGTCTGACCGTCCAGCATCTCGACCAAGCGGCCGTAGACGTTGCGGTCGAGGATCGCCTGCTCGTCGTCGCGGTCCTTGGCGAGGCGCTCGATCTCCTCGCGCTCGATCGCC
>CANJKV010000413.1 GCA_947474855.1 Aurantimonadaceae bacterium
GAAGAGGCGCGCGTCCCAGGTCGGGATCTGCACGCCCTTGTAGCCGAGCCCCGCCGCCCAGGCGCAGATCGCCTCGAACGAGTTGAACGGCGCCCCGTCCCCCGCAAACTGCGCCAGAAAGATCCCAGGTCCCTTGATCGTCTTCATGCCGGCATGTCCTCCCCCGGACCGAATGGCGCGCTAGGTCGGCCGATCCTCCCGGCCGCCCCGCGTCGTTACCGCAAGTGGTAGATGGGCAAGCCCGCGAAGGTCAATCATGCCTGCAAACGGGCGTGATCCGGTCACAGCCAAAGAAAAGACCGGTCCGGTAAGCGCTGGAAACCCGGGCCGCCGCCCTGATTCCTCCTTTGTCGAACGCTGCGGGCCTTGAGAAATCCGGCTCCGGCTTCATGTGCAGCTTCATCATCGTCTTCAACAAAGGACGACGAAGAGCAATCGTCGGCTCAGTAGCTCGACGTCGTCGGAGCGTGTCCGGCCTGATCTTCGTGCGTCTTTGTTTGATGGCTACAAGACCAGCGCGCGGACGATCATGTGTCTCCAAGCCGTAGCAAGTGGTCGCACGCTGGAAATCTTCGGTCCGGAGGCGAAGTGCGGACGCAAGCCCTCTTCGCAGGAAAGAAGACCTTCCAGGAGAACCGATGCCGACGCGCGGCAAACCGATGGATGAGCATGGGATGGGACGCAGGATGAACCTCGACAAAGGCCGGGCGCTTGTTTGCGGCGGAGCCGGCTTCCTCGGCAGCCATGTTTGCGAGCGCCTGCTCCTGGAAGGCATGGATGTCGTGTGCTTTGACAACCTGCAGACGGGGGCGCGCGCCAACATCGCCCATCTTCTGCGCGACGAGGCCTTCACCTTCGTGGAAGGATGCGTCTGCGATGATCTACCGGAAGGGCCCTTCGACGAGATTTGGAACCTCGCCAGTCCCGCCTCGCCGCCGCGCTATCAGATCGATCCCGTCGGCACGCTGATGACCAACGTCGTCGGAACGCGGAACGGCCTCGATCTCGCCCGGCGCTGGACGGCGCGCTTCTTCCAGGCTTCGACCAGCGAGGTCTACGGAGACCCTGAGGTCCATCCGCAGCGTGAGGACTATCGCGGCGCCGTCAACGCGACCGGGCCGCGCGCCTGCTACGACGAGGGCAAGCGCGCCGCGGAGACGCTCTGCTTCGACTACCGCCGCATGCACGGCGTCGACGTGCGCGTCGCGCGGATCTTCAACACATATGGGCCGCGCATGGACCCCGAGGACGGCCGCGTCGTGTCGAACTTCGTGGTGAACGCGCTGGCCTCCCGCCCGCTCGAACTCTATGGCGGCGGCGAGCAGACCCGCTCCTTCTGCTACCGCGACGACCTCGTGGAGGGTTTCCTCCTCATGATGCGCCATCCCGAGCCGATCGAGGGTCCCGTCAACCTCGGAAATCCGGTCGAGGTCACGGTGCGCGAGCTTGGCGAGATCGTTCACGAGATGATTGGGGCGCGGCCCACCTACGTTTCTCGCCCGATGCCGGTCGACGATCCGCGCCAGCGCCGCCCGGACATCTCGCGAGCGCGCGAGCTTCTTGGCTGGGAACCCCGGACGCCGCTCCGCCTCGGCCTGGAGAAGACCATCGCCTATTTCGCCAAGGACGCAGCGCGCCGACGTCAGAGCGAGCCAGCTCTATCCTGAGGGCTTGAGGCAGGGGAAGGCACGGCGGAGCCGTGTTCCTCCCGAACGCTACATGCGGTTCGCTCGCCGTGAGGCTGTGTCCTAGAGCGTTTTCCGATCAGTCAGCGTCATAGCCTGCGGCTTTGAAGTAGTTGGCGCATTCGGTTGGTAGGAAGAGCGGGATGAGTGCGCCGACGGCCTGCCAGAGCGCGTCGACGGTTCGCTCGGCTTTGGCCCGCATGAGCGCCTTCAGCTTGGACAAGGCCATCTCGATCGGATTGAAGTCGGGGCTGTAGGGCGGCAGGAAGCGCTAGGACGCACCGGCCGCCTTGATGGCCGCCCGCACGCCCTCGGCCTTGTTGGCCGCACGGTTGTCCATGACGATGATGTCGCCGGGCAAGAGGGTGGGGACGAGCACCTGCTCGACATAGGCCCGGAACGAGACACCGTTCATCGGGCCGTCGAGCACCATCGGTGCCGTCATACCCGTCAGGCGCAGAGCTCCGGTGAAGGTCGTCGTCTTCCAGTGGCCGAGCGGCACGCTGGATTGGCAGCGCTCGCCTCGCGGCGCCCGGCCGTAGCGCCGCGCCATCTTCGTCGACAGGCTGGTCTCGTCGATGAAGACGATCCTGGCGGGATCCAGGTCGAGCTGATCCTCGAACCAGGCCTGCCGCCGCTTCAGGAGGTCCGGGCGCTCCTGCTCGCTGGCGTGCGCGGTCTTTTTTTCCACGTCAGCCCGTGCCGGTCGAAGAAGCGCCAGAGCGTGCCGATGCCGACTTTCAGCCCACGCTCCTCGGCCAGACGCCGCTGCATCTCGTGCAGCGTGACGTCCTCCTTGCCGTCCACCAGGCTTTGAAGGAACGCAGCCTCCGCCTCGATGCGGCCCGAGCGTCGATCCCCGCCCATCGGCAGGGGATCGCTGCGGCCCGCCCGATCCTGCGAGCGCCAGCGAACCGCTGTCGCGATCGCGATCCCGAAGCGCTCGGCCGCCGCATGGGTCGAGGCACCCTCGCGCATCGCCTTCAACACCCGATGCCGAAGATCGATCGACAAAGCTCTCGCCATCCCTGCCTCCCTGTCGGTTGGGAGATGGAAACATGGATCGGCTCGCGACTCCAGCCGGCCGGAAAACGCTCTAGAACGCACCAAAGCCCCGCGAGTTTTGGCTCGGCGGGGCTTTGTTGGCGTGTGCGGTGTGTTGGATCGGGTTTCGAGAAGAGGGCCTGGGGGCGTTTATGATCTTTTGGATCACGGGCGCGCGTGTCGGACGCGGATGCGAGCGTTGCGTTTGGCGGACCTGGCGGCGACCGACTTTCCCGCGTCTTGAGACGAAGTATCATGGGCGCTGGGGCGTTTCACGGCCGAGTTCGGAATGGGATCGGGTGC
>CANJKV010000414.1 GCA_947474855.1 Aurantimonadaceae bacterium
GCGACAGCCACACCTCGACCCACGGCGCCTTCGGCGCGCTCGCCCACGGCATCGGCACCTCGGAGGTCGAGCACGTCCTCGCCACGCAGACGCTGATCCAGCAGAAGGCGAAGAACATGCTGGTCGACGTCTCCGGCACCTTGCCGCCGGGCGTCACCGCCAAGGACATCATCCTCGCCGTCATCGGCGAGATCGGCACGGCGGGCGGCACCGGCTACGTCATCGAATATGCCGGCGAGGCGATCCGCGCGCTTTCCATGGAAGGACGCATGACGATCTGCAACATGTCGATCGAGGGCGGCGCGCGCGCCGGCCTCATCGCGCCCGACGAGACGACCTTCGCCTATATCCAGGACAAGCCGCGCGCACCCAAGGGCGCGGCTTGGGAAAAGGCGCTCGCCTATTGGCGGACCCTCAAGACCGACGAGGGCGCGCACTTCGACCGGATCGTGCGTCTGGACGCGGCGAACCTGCCCCCGATCGTGTCCTGGGGATCGAGCCCCGAGGACGTCGTCTCGATCGACGGCGTCGTGCCGGACCCGGACGCCATCGCCGACGAGACAAAGCGCGAGTCGAAGAAGCGCGCGCTCGACTACATGGGCCTGACGCCGGGCACCAGGATGACCGATATCGGCATCGATCGGGTCTTTATCGGCTCGTGCACCAACGGCCGCATCGAGGACCTGCGCGCCGTCGCCCAGGTCGTGGAAGGGCGGAAGGTGGCCGAGACGGTGTCCGCCATGATCGTGCCGGGCTCGGGCCTCGTGAAGCTCCAGGCCGAGGCGGAAGGGCTCGACGCGATCTTCAAGGCGGCCGGCTTCGACTGGCGCGAGCCGGGCTGCTCCATGTGCCTCGGCATGAACGAGGATCGCCTCGCCCCCTACGAGCGCTGCGCGTCGACCTCGAACCGCAACTTCGAGGGCCGCCAGGGCTTCAAGGGCCGAACCCACCTCGTCTCGCCCGCCATGGCCGCCGCGGCGGCGATCGCCGGCCGCTTCGTCGACGTGCGCGAGTGGCGCTGAGCCGAAACCAAACGCCCGTGGCGGGCGCTTCGCCCGCCACGGACAGCCTTGCTTAGAAACTTCTTCACGGCTTCTTCGCTAGATTGGGGGCGCCGCGAAGCCGGGGCTTTCCGCCCGCCGGCTCGCCTCCTCTTGCGGGGCCGCCGATGAGCCCGGGCGACAATTTCGCTTTTCTCCTGCCGATCATGATGGCGACCTTCGGGATCGTCTTTCTTCTCGTCGCCCGCCATGGCGGACGGGGCGCTGCGGCTTGGGGCATCGGCTATCTCGCCTCCGGCGCGGCCTTCGCCACCCCCTACGTGCTCGACGCCCTGCCGGTGGTGGCGCAGGCGCTTCTCGCCGACGCGCTGTTTCTTCTCGCCTTCGTCGCCTTCGCGGCAGCGCTGCGCGCCCGCTTCGGCCTGCCGCGGCGCTTTCGGCGGGATGCCGTCCTCGCCCTCGCGGCGTTCGCCGCCATCGTCTATGCCGTCGCGATGCGCGGAGACCTGCGCGCCGAGCTCATGACGAGCGACGTCGCCTGCGTTCTGCTACTCGTCGGACCTTTCGTGAAAGGGCTCGCCCGCGCCCGCCGCGCGGTGGACTGGACCGTGCTGGCGATCACGGGCCTTGTCATGGCCGACAACCTCCTGCGCACGACGGTCTTCGCGAGCGCCGGGAGCATCGACCTCGACGGCTTCGCCGCCTCGACCTACGCCTTCGCGATGCAGGCGAGCGGCGCGGTGTTCGGGCTGTTCTTCGCGCTCGCCGCCCTCGCGGCCGTCGCTTCGGACGTGATCGAGGGCCACCGCGATGCGGCCGAGAGCGACCCCTTGTCGGGGCTCCTCAACCGGCGCGGCTTCGAGATCCGCTCGCCCCCCTTCACGCGGAAATCCACCGTCGCCGGCACGATCGTCACCTGCGACATCGACCACTTCAAGCGCGTCAACGATGCCTTCGGGCACGCCGCGGGCGACCGCGTCATCGCGATCATGGCGGCGATGCTGAAGCGTGACCTGCCGGCGGGCGCGCTCGCCGCGCGCTTCGGCGGCGAGGAGTTCGTTCTCTACCTGCCGAACGCCGGGCCGGGCGAGGCTGTCGTCCTGGCCGAGCGCGCGCGTCTCGCCTTCTCGCTCCTCGACGTGTCGGCGGCGGGCATCACCGCAGGCCTTACCGCGAGCTTCGGCGTCGCGGCGGTGGAGCCCGGCGACCACTCGCTTCACGACGCGCTCGCACGCGCCGATGCCTGCCTCTACGCCGCCAAGCTTGCGGGCCGCAACCGCGTGGTCGCGGCGCAGCGGCCGGAGGCGGATGCCGGCCTGCGCGCGTCCTCTTGCGCCGCTTGAAGCGGCTTGACGGGGAGGGGGGCGGCGGGCGACAGGAGCGGGCATGGAGACGCCGACGCCCGACATCGAGATCCGCAAGCTGCGCCTCAGCGACGCGCGCGATCTCGCGCCGCTGATCTCCGCCTACAGCCAGTCCCTGTTCCGCGGCGCGCCGGGCGCGCCTGACAATTTCTACGCCGAGCAGCTCCTCCAGGACCGAACCGCCGAGGTGCTCGGCGCCCGGCTCGACGGGGCGCTCGTCGGCTTCCTCGTCTTCTACGACGTGCCGGACCTTTGGACCGGCATGCGCGCGGGTCTTGCCGACCACATCTACGTCGACCACGCCCATCGCCGGAAGGGGATCGCCAAGGCGATGATCGATCTTCTGGCCGAGGAAGCGGACGGGCGGGGCTGGTCGAAGATCGTGCTGCACGCCCCGCGCAACCCTGGGCAGAATCGCCATCTCTACGAGCGCGTCGCCGAGCCCGCCGATTGGTCAAGCTTCGTGATCCGCTTCGTAAACCGCGACCCCGCGGCGCAGGGCTGAGCAGGGCGGGCGAGGGCGCCTGCCGGCTTAATCGGTTTAGGCGGGAACAAGGCCGCCGCGCGGCATCTTCGGCCCTTGCTTTCGCTCGCGCCTTCCGTCTTTTAGAGCCGTTCGAGGGATGCCGGGCGTTCGAAGCCGCCCATGCGTCTTCC
>CANJKV010000415.1 GCA_947474855.1 Aurantimonadaceae bacterium
GACGATCTTGAGGACGAGGAATCCCGTGCAGACACCCAGAAGGAGTCCGAGGAACGCGTACACGACGGTGACGAGGCCGATGGCCAGGACGTGCAGGGTCTTGCGCATGGGACGTCTCCGCTCGAATCTCGATCGGAGACGTCCCTACATCCTCGAGCGGCTGGAGGATCAAGAGGCGCCACACCGGAAATCCTTGGTGACTGATCAGAGCACGACGACGCGCGTGCCGACGTCGACGCGGTCGTAGAGGTCGACGACGTGATCGTTGATCATCCGGATGCAGCCGTTCGAGACGGCCCTGCCGATCGTCGACGGCTCGTTGGTGCCGTGGATCCGGTAGAGCGTGTCCCGGTCGTTCCGGTAGAGGTAGAGCGCCCTCGCCCCGAGCGGGTTGCGCGGCCCTCCCTCCATCCCGTCCGCGTAGCGGCCGTACTTCCCGGGGTTCCTCTCGATCATGTTCGCGGTCGGCATCCAGCGCGGCCACTTGGCCTTGCGACCGACGACGGCGGATCCGCGGAACGCCAGTCCTGCCTTGCCGACACCGACCCCGTAGCGCCGGGCCGTGCCTTCCTCCGTGACCAGGTAGAGGAAGCGTTCGGCGGGATCGACCACGATCGTGCCAGGGCGGTAGCCCTCGAAGCGGACGCGCTGCGGCCGAAAGCGGCGAGCGAGCCGGAACTTGGGATGGGCTTGCGCATCGCTCGCGAGCATGCACGCTGCGGCGATGCCGACGAGGAACCGGCGCCGGTCGATCATGATCATCCTCTTCTCGGCTCATATGAGGAGCCGGGCCCGAGTCCCTTTCCTGATGTTGTGCTACCCAGACGACGGTCCTGGCAATCGGGTAGTGGTTGGCCGGTCTCGGGCGATGTCTGCGCGATCTCCGCCATGCCGCGCCTTGACCGGAGCGACTTCGGTAGCCGATGACGATGCGGACACCGGTTCGAGGAGGTGGATGATGGGCCAGGGCGGCGTTCCGATCGGCGTGGCGTCGAAGGCCACGGGCATCAAGGTGCCGACGATTCGATACTACGAGCAGATCGGCCTCCTGCCCGCTCCTCCCCGCACCGACACGAACCGCCGCCTCTACGACGATGGGGACATGCGCCGCCTGCGGTTCATCCGACACGCCCGCGAGCTGGGGTTCGAGATCGAGCCGATCCGCGAACTGCTCGCCCTTGCCGGCGAGCCGGACCGACCCTGTGCCGACGCCGACCGCATCGCACGCACCCACCTCGCCGACATCGACCACAAGATCGCCCGCCTTTCCGCCCTTCGGACGGAAGTCGCCAGGATGACGGAATGCGAGCACGGGTCCGTCGCCGACTGCCGGGTGATCGAGGTGCTCGGCGATCACGGACAGTGCCTGGGCGATCACGGCTGACGACCGCCTGCCGGCCGAGGCTCTTCGGCCATCCTACCCGTTCGTGCCGGCAGGTCGTCCGTCGTCGGGCCTGTTCGGCCGGCAGGTCCATCCGCCGACGGATACCGTCGGCGGATGGACCTGCGTCGGACCCGTGCCCGTGCGTGTCCGGGGCCTGGGCGGAGACGCCGTTCCCTCTCCTGCGTCGTGCCTTGCCAGGGTCGTCGGCAGCATCCTGGTCTCCGAGGCGATGCACGGGCGATGGGCCGGTAAGACATCACGATCAAGTCGGTCCTGCAGGAGGGCGGCAGAGGTGTGCTGAAGCAACTCGCCGTGCCGTCGACACGTACCCTGCCGACCGAGATGAACGCCGCGAGGGAATGGCGGGCCGACTTTCCTCGGAGAAGCCGCCGACAGCCGCCTCTTCCACGTCGAGAGCCGGTCCGGCCCGCATCCCGCGATGGCGACCTGGATGCTGGAGTACGACGCCCGCGTCAGACGCGCACTCGAGGACCGTGCCAAGAAGGACGGCTCTCCCGTGCCGAGGAACGTCGAGATCGTCCAGATCGTCCTGAACGTGGCGAGCGAACCTTGGGGGCCGGTGGAAGGTATCCTGGTGAAGGGGCTCAGGTTCACCTATGAGGTGGTCGACGCGATCGACACCGCAACCCCGAGGTGCGGATTCGAGACCCACCGATTCTGCAGATCAAGCTCGAATCGAATCCCTGGACGTCCACAACTTCGACATTAACGACGATCGCTCGACGAATCCGAATGGCTCTAGTCAATGGAGGATTCGCGTTTATGTTGATCTCGTCGAGCGACGCTTACGTCCGTTCGGCGACGTACCCCAGTCCGCCCAGCCGTCGGGACGCCTCTTCATGGAGCGCGGTCCGGTCCGGTCCGGAGCAGGTTGAACGTCCACGTCCACGTCAGGCCCGACCGTCACCACGTCGGGATCCATCCAGACGTGGGTCACGAGCCGCCGTCGATGACGGCGTGCAGGAACGCTGCCTTGCAGCTTCCCCATCGGCGAGCCGTCCGTTCAGGGCGCCGCAACCGAGATTCCCGACTTCCGACGAATGGCCGGCGAGCAGGTTGCAACTGCTCGCCGGACCGAAGACCGACGACACCTCTGGAGCACCATCATGTCCGACTTGATTTATGCAGCGCCCGTCGGCGCCGGCAACCGCCAGAACTATGTTTTCGGCGACGTGGTTAACCCCGAGCCGCCCCACTGCACCTCGGCGGGCTTGCAGGCCCTTCTCGACGCCTTGCCGGAGAGCGGCGACGTCCTGGATTTGGACCAGGCGGTCGCCATCGTCTCGCGCCACCATTCCGCGCCCTACCTCCAGATCGTCGTGGGCATGAATCGCGGCCTCCTGGCGGCCGATTACATCGAGGCTCCTTGGATCGACCGCGAGGTTGTGATCCGCCGCGTCTGATCGACCGTCGCTCGAGCGAAATCGATCAGGACCCTCCTCATCCAGGGCGCCACGCGCCGACGGAGCCAGTTCCCATGACCATTCCCTCCAAGTCGGACGCGCAGCGTCCGGCACCGCCCCATCGTGCGACGTCTCCTGCGACGGTCCTCGCCATGGACCCTGCCGTCACGATCGGCGCCGCCATCCGTGCCGTGCGTCGCGGGGACCA